>JAQIBG010000472.1 GCA_027859175.1 Planctomycetota bacterium
ATCCTAAGGGGCCACCCCCTTAGATGAAAAAAGCCCCCTTAGATGACAAGGTTGCAGAAGGAGACCCCGTGCGGCGCCTGGAGACAAGCCTCCAACAAGCGATCAACCGCCTCCGGATCCTGCGCCACATTCACCCCATCCGCGTCAACCACCACCACGCGCTGACGGGTCTCGCCGATGCGGTCGAACCAGGCCTGATAGCCCTGGACCAAGCGGTCGAGATAGGTCACGTCGATTGCGCCTTCGTAGGCGCGGTTGCGGCTGCGAATGCGCTGGCGGACCTCGTTGATGCTGGCCGAGAGATACACCACCACGCTTGGCTTGAACGCACAGCTGGGTTCCAAGATCTCAAACAGTCGCCGATACAAGGCCAGTTCGTCACCGTCGAGATTAACCTCGGCGAAAATCGGCTCTTTGTGCAGGCTGTGATCTGACACCACCGGCACGCCGACCGGCACCTTGTTAGCAAATTGCCGCAAGCGCCCCTCAAGGAAGCAGGTCTGACAGGCCAGCGCCCAGCGTGCGCCGTGCTTGTAGAAGCGTTCCAGAAAGGGGTTGGCAATGTCGTCTTCCGACAGGCGCACTGCGCCCAAACGCTCAGCCAAGGCTTTGACCAAGGTGGTTTTGCCGACCCCAATAACGCCCTCAACCGCAATGATGAGCGGCTGGTCGGCCTTTACGAAGCGTCCCGTAGCTGTTGCCACATGTCCTCCACGTTCAGCCCCGTTATCGGATGTTGCCACCGCGGAGCTACCTCGGCCAGGGGTTCGAGCACAAAGGGGCGCTCACACATCCGTGGATGCGGCAACTCCAGCAGAACCGTGCTGATGACCTGGCCATCAGCGCTCATGATCAGGTCGAGATCAATCGTGCGCGGCCCATTGCTGATCACGCGCACGCGACCCAAGGCCGACTCAATGCGCTGCAGGCGCATCAGCAACTGATGCGGCCCCAAGGCGGTGTCGACCAGCCACATCCCATTGAGGAAGTCTTGCTGACCGCTTGGCCCCCCCACCGCCGGATTCTCAATCAGACGGCTCTGCGCCACCAGTTCGACCCGCCCATCGGCCACGAGCGCGCTCGCAGCGCGGGCTATGAAGCCGCGACGGTCACCGCGATTGGATCCAACTGCTAGGGCGTAGTGCATGGGCGCAGAGTGCTAACAGCGCTGGAGCGCGGTTCCAGGTGCGTTCATCGGCTGCGCAGCACGCCGTGGCCATTGGCACTGCGAATGGCATCGGCCGCGCGGTGCACTTCTTTGTCGGCCGTGAGCACGGCGGCGAGTTGACTGCTGCTGACCTGCAAACTGGCCGCTGCATCGGCCAGGCGCCCCTCCACCTGTTGCAAGGCCGCCAGCGCCACCGCCGCCACCAGATGATAGCCCTTGGCCTGGGCCGTGACGGGCATGCGGCTGCCCGAGCGGCGCTGATCCCACCAACTACGGTCCACCTGACCGGGCTCGGCAATCGCTAGGCGAACACGCAGTCGCCGCAGTGCTCGACTCCGGTTCACCGTTGGATCACGCTCATCTTGACACTGTGCTTCCACCCCGCTGGCGCGGTGGATCAACTTGATGCCACAGGCATGCCTGCTGACGTGCTGCCCGCCCGGGCCGCGCGCCTGCACCGCTGTGCGCTCACAGCTGGCAAGCAGGGCCTCGTCGCTCAGGGCATAGGGCGGCGTTGTCACCGCTGGCGCCGGTGCTCATCGGGCACGCGCTGCTTATCGCGATCTTGCACCTGCCAGCCTTCGCCGGCCAAATAGGCACGATCACCAAGGCGACCCACCGTCATCAGCTTATGCGGATCGGGTAAGCCATCGGCGGCCGCAACCTGATCGGACACGTGAACGCGCAGCACTTCCAGGAATACCGCGGTGGCCGGGGTATCCGGGTCGCCCACGAGCACTTCCTGCATGAATCTACATTCCATCGCGATGTCGCAGCCGGCCACGCGCGGCGGCGCCACTACTTCGGCTGGCTCGTGGGCGATCTCAAGCAGGTCGAGCTCGCTGAGATCGCTCTTGTACTCGCCGCCGGTTTGATGCATCTGGTCGAGCAGATGCTGGGGCGGCAACTGCACCACTGCCTCGCCTTGGTTACGTAAATTGCGCAGCGTGTCTTTGGCCGGGTCACGATAGCCGATGGAAATCATCAGGCTGCAGGGCTTGGACCCCACGCCGGTGAAAAAGCTGAATGGCGCCAGATTAACCACACCCGCGCTGTTCACCGTGCTGACCCAGGCAATGGGCCGCGGCACCACGCTCCCAATCATGAGGCGATAGCGGTCGAGGGGTTTTAGGGCGTTGGGGTCGATAACAGGCATGGTGGGATGTTCAGGCTTGGCTACGCGCGTCCACCCGCAGCTGGGGCTATGGCCGCACCGATAGCGCGGGCGAAGCCCTGCTCATGCATCATCGTCGGTCACTGCGCACCCAGCAGGGCGATCAACGAGGCTCGCCAAGACCCCACCCATCACCGCCCCAACACAAGCGCCAAACACCATTAGGGGACCTGTGCTTGGGCAGGCCCTAGCATCGAAATATTCGGCTAAGAAGACGATAACAGCACCCGCGATGGTGCCCAGGGCCAAGGAGATAAATACCGACAACGGCCACAGCCACATGCCACAGCGCCGCAAGGGCATCAGCACGGCAAACTCCATGAGCAGGGCGTACACGATGGTGACCGGCAGCCCAAAAAACACCGTCAGTTTGGTGGCCTCATACAGCACCCCGTCCTCAATCAGAATGACGAACACTTGCGGGTCCTGCCCCACAATGAGCGCCAAAATGGCGGCCTCACCAAGCAGGGGAACTGCCAGCGCCGCAATCAGCAAGCGCAGCGCGCGCTTCATGCTGCGTATCTGCGCGTCACTGCTCGGCCTGCTCCTCGCCCTCAAGCTTGAGGACGTAGATGTGCAAGTCGGTGATGCTGGGGTCGTCCGCATTCGGTTCTTCGAGCATCAGCCGACGACCATCGTGGCTCCAGCGCGGCCGCTCGCCGCGCGCGATAAAGAAGCGGGTAGCACCGGTTTCGAGATCAACCAAATGCACGCGACCATCGTTGGCAGTGATCGCCGCAACTCGGAGCCTAGGATGCGGCTCGATCCAGTGGGCATCACGCATGATGACCTGCGGCTTCTCTCCTGGCCCGGCAACATGCATGACATCACTGCCCTGCGTCCACCACGATCCAGTGGCGGGCACCGAGCCTTTGAGCGCGGTGTACATGATGCCCCCCCATGGGGTCCACCGCGGATGCACAGCATCGGCAATGGTATCCACCACCGAAGACCGCCAGCGCACCACGAGATCGCCGTTACCACGCTTGCCGGTCCAATAGTCGTAACTGAACACAGGCTTGGTTTGCCACGCAATACCCGGCCCGCGCGGCTGGGGTTCGGGCAAGAACCCGGCCACGAAGTCTTCTTCCTCACCCGATAAATCAGTGAGGACGATCTCGTCTTCCACACTGTACACCACCCGCTCACCCCATGGGCGCGGACGGTAGCCCTGTTCGGTCAACTTCACCGGCCGCTGCAGCGCATCGCCAGTAAACTCTGCCACCATCAAGCCGGTCGGCGGAATGGTAATGCGTTCGGATTCCTCATCGTGGCCAATGTGCGGCTCGGGCCCGAGCACCACCAAATCGGTGCCCCAAAAATACGGGTCAAAGGGCGAGGTCGCATCGTCGGTGCGATAGGCAGCTGTGCCCACCCCAGCCCGCATCAGCATCAGGCCCTTCACTGAGCGCGCTAAAAGCATGTACGAGTTGGGAGCCCAACTCGCCTGCGGCTTGGCAACGGTGGTGCTGAGACTGAAGTCACGCAGCACCACCACGTCGTCTACATTAATTGCATGCGGCTCGATGGGGCGGAACTTGCTGGGAACGCCACTGATCTCGCTGCGACCACAGCCGATCAAAGCCACGCTGAGCGCCACCAGCGCCGCGAAAAATCCGAACGACCGCATGCCTACTTGACCAGTCGCAAGCCGGTTACGGTGATCACCGGAACGGTGACCTGAACGCCATCTACTTCGGCCTGTTGACTCGTGCTGGGGCCAGCCACTGCCACCCGCGCCCAGAAGAACTCAGACAACTGGACTGGCTTGCCAGCGTCTACCAACAACAGGGCGGTGACCTGGTTCTGAGCATTGATCAAGGCGTGGTGGACGTTGAGCGCCGGCACTTCCTTCTGGACCAGCCAACCGGTGGCCTCGGCTTCGCCGGGCGGCATGGGCAAGTCGGGTAGGGCTTCCGGTGCTGCCGGTTGGACCGGAGCTGGCGCAGGCTGAGCAGGAGCAGGAGCGGGCTGGGCCGGAGTGGGCTGAGTGGGCACGGGCTGCGCCGGAGCCGGTCCGGGCTGAGCAGGAGCAGGAGCAGGAGCAGCCGGCTGCGCCACAGGGTCAGGCACGTCGGGCAGCATCGCTACCGGCGGCAGGCCCTGCTGGGTACGAGTCCGCTGAACCGCCACGATCAAACGCTGGATGCCGGCGTAGAGCTTCTTGGCCATCAAGCGGGTGCGGAAGGTCGGATGGTTTTCAACCACGGTCGCCAAATCAGTAGCCAAGCCGTGCCAATCGCGCTCAAGGGCCACCATATTGTTGTCGGCCAACTCTTGACGGTAGCCGCGATAGCGCTGTTGGGCGTCTTGCCACAGCACTTCATACTGGTTTTCGGCCACGGCCTGCTGCTGGATCTGAACTGCCTTGGCGGGCTCCAAAGACAGCACGCTGTGGTGCACATAGGCCACCGCGCTGGTCGGATACACGGCGTACCAACTGGCTACCTTGCGGCCAACCCACTGACCATCGACCTCGCGACCAACCCACTCAACCGTGTCGCCGGTATTCAACTGGTCGACCATCTGGGCTGAGCTGCGCGCGTCAGAACGCACGTTGGCGCCATTGGTGGTCACCCGCATCAGGTTCGGACTGTCGGTAGGCGCGAGCACCTTCTGATGCATCCACGCATGGCCCTGGCGCGGGAATTGGATCTGATACCAGCCCTCGCGCCCGCTTACGGCGCCTAATACATTAACTTCGGTACCGGCAGCCAGGGTGCTCACCACCGGCGCCTCGGTACTTGGGCCAAAGCGGACATTGCCGCGCTTAGACATGGTAGCCGCTTCAGCTGCGCCCAGCGATGCCCCTACGAGCATACAGCAGCACAGCATTGCAGTCAGACAGCATTGACGCATCGATCACACCTCCGTCGAGGGAACGCTAGATAGTGGCGGCGACAGCACAATCGCGGCGCCGCCACAGCCTCTGCCCCCTTCTTGCGGAGCCAACGCCGATCCTTTCACGGCAAGGGGATGCGTGTGACCGGTGGACTCGCCAATACTCCACGTCATGCTGCCGCCTTCCTTCAGGAAGGGACGCCCATGGTTCTCGATCGGCTACGTCGCGGTGGCGGCGGCAAAGACCCCAAGAAGATTCCGGATGGCCTCTGGGTCAAATGCCCCGGTTGCACCAAAACGGTATTCAAACGTTTGGTGGAAGAGCGCCTCGACACCTGCCCCGAATGCGGCCATCACTTCACGATGACCGCCGAGCGGCGCGTCGAAGCGCTGATGGATGCGGGGAGCTGGAAGGAGATCGACCACGGTCTCACCAGCTCAGACCCCCTCGGCTTCGTTGATTCCAAGGCATATCCGGCTCGGATCGCGCAATCGCAGGCCAAAACCGGCATGAAGGATGCTGTGATCACCGGTCATGGCACCATGAACGGCATCAAGTCTCACCTCGGCGTGATGGACTTCCGCTTCAACGGCGGCTCGATGGGCTCCGTGGTTGGCGAGAAGCTGACCCGCGTGATTGAGGCCGCCACGGCCACCAAGCAGCCTGTCGTCATCGTATCCTCGTCGGGCGGCGCCCGGATGCAGGAAGGCGTCATCTCGCTGATGCAGATGACCAAAACCTCGGCCGCCCTGGCTCGCCACAGCGAAGCCAACCTGCCGTATATCAGCGTCCTCACCAACCCAACCATGGCTGGCGTGATGGCAAGCTTCGCCTCGCTGGGCGACGTGATCATCGCTGAACCCAAGGCCCTGATCGGCTTTACCGGCGCCCGCGTGATCAAGAACACGATCAAGCAGGAGCTGCCCGAAGGCTTCCAGACTTCCGAGTTCTGCATGGAGCACGGCCAGGTCGACCTGATCGTCCCGCGGCAGGAGATGAAGTCTGAGCTGAGCCGGATTTTACGGTATTTGGCACCGCAGGCTGTTGGTTAGTCAGGTCCTGGATCCTGGTACGCGCCTACGGCGCTTAGGTCATGGGGACAGCCGGAGATTGCGCGCCGCCGCGCATTGGGCGGGGTACGGGGCAGCTGCCCCGCGCCTAAGCCTGTTTACAGGCGTCCCAGGACCCAGGACCGAGCCGCATTGCTCGTCGGTCGAGGCGCACAAACACCTGCCGGGATCCAACACGCGAAGCGCGCACCAAGACCCCCCGGCCCTCAACAGCCCGTAAGCCAAGCCTGACAAGCCGGATCGCGGCCATACACCGCGTTTTCGTAGGCGTCTTGCACCAGGCCCGTGATCGGGCCGCGTTCGCCGGCGCCCACGGCACGGCGGTCAACCGTGCGCACCCAGCTGACTTGGCAGCCGGTGCCCACCAGGAATAACTCGTCGGCGCGGTACAGCTCGGTGCGGGCCACGGCACGCTCCTCCACCGCAACCCCCTTGGCGCGAGCTAGGTCGATCACGGTCTGGCGGGTGATGCCTTCGAGGATGCCCGAGGTCTTATCCGGCGTGATCAGCACGCCGTCACGAACCAAGAACAGGTTCTCGGCCGAGCCTTCGCTGACTTGGCCACGGTCGTTGAGGAAGATCGCCTCGTCGTAGCCGTTGAGCACCGCTTCGCTCTTGGCCAAGGCGCTATTCAGGTAGCCGCCGGTGGCCTTGGCGCGGGTCGGGATCGAGTTGTCACCAAGGCGCACCCAGCTCGACACGCACACCTCAAGACCCTTGGAGGTGTCCAGATAGTCATTGAGCGGCATCAGGTAGCACATGTAGCCATCGGGCTCTTTACTGAGCTCGGGGCCCAGGTTGGTACTGCATTTGAACACCACCGGGCGCAGGTACACATTGCACTGCATCTTGTTGTCTTGCACGCATTTGACTGCGATATCGTACATCTCGTCAACCGAGGGTGCCTGCATCAGCAACATCTTGGCATTGCCATACAAGCGCTCGAAGTGTTCGCGTAAAAACAGCAGGTTTACCCGGCTACCATCCCAGTAGCCACGAATCCCTTCAAAGCAGCCGGTACCGTACTGCAAGGCATGGGTATTGATCGGTACTTGGCAGTCGCTGAGGGGCTTCCACTCACCGTTCAGGTACGCAATGCTACTACTATCGGCTGCAGCCACGGCAGTCTCCGGCATGGGGCCGTTCGGGCCCTTAACAGGCTGTTGAAATACACCCGCCTGTTGGCCTCAATAAAACCTTGGGCGACCTGCAGT
>JAQIBG010000004.1 GCA_027859175.1 Planctomycetota bacterium
GATCCACCAGCACGGCTCGTGGACCCCGGCGATACCGCCAGGCGGCAATCAGGCCGCCAGCACAGCGCTTGGCCCCGGCACCACCCGGGTACCTCCCTCTGGCTGGCACAACGCAATTAAAACCACTTCCGAGGTCTCTGGCAAAACAACCTTATCACACTGTCCACTTTTCGGGGGGAAGATCATCCCGGATCTCGAGTCGGGTCTAGGGGGTGCAGTAAGACTTGAATTGCCTCTCGATAGTTGTGCACTGCCTCGCGAGCTCTCATCCAGAGAGAATTTGGGGTTGGTGGTGCTATCAGTTGTTATTCCGGTGTGTAATGAGGGCCGGTCCATCCATCGTGTTATTGAGGCTCTTGCGGCCTCGTATGATCAGTCACGCGTTGGGGCCGTTGAGGTCGTTGTTGTTGATGATGGTAGCCAAGTCGCCGTATGCTTGAGCGAGGGCGGCTGGCCGTTCCCTGTTCGAGTTTTGCGAAACACAGAGCGACAGGGGTCTGGGGCAGCGCGGCTCCGTGGGATGCGACACTCCCGGGGCGACTTGGTTGCCTGGATTGACGCAGATGAAACGTATGATGCAGCTGATCTCTATCGGCTCATTGATCCCGTTCGGAATGGCGCAGAGCAGGTGGTCGGGTGTCGTTGCAGTGAGATGGGCACGCAACCGTGGGTTCGCGGCCCGGTTAAACGACTCCTTGCAGGTCTGTGTGCATCCGTTTGGTCTGTTGCCATTCCGGACCTCAATTCAGGGGCGCGAGTCATGCGGCGACGCTTTGCTGACAGATTGTGTCACGTCATGCCCAGTGGATTTTCTTGTACGACAACGGCGACCCTGTGTGCACTTTCGCTTGGCGCATCGGTTGAATACGTGCCGATTGCTTATCATTCGAGAGGAAATGCTGGCGGAAGTAAGTTTCATCCCATTTGGGATACGGCCCGTTTGCTGGGGGTCGTCATCCGCATGGTGAGGTTGAAGCGACAGCTTGGCGGGCGACGAGTTCATGGGGGCCGTCGATGCGCTTGATGCGTTGGTACCTTGCTCTGGTCCTGACCTATATGGTGTCTCATGGGGTGGTCTGTGCGCTGCTTCTTGTGGGGTCTGGTCGCGCCGTGATTTGGCTTCCTGCATGCCTGTTGGTCTGCTTAGTGGTGGCGAGTTTGTGTGGACTGGCCAGAGCGTGGGCTGAGCTAATGCCTGCTAGATGGGGGCGCCGCCGGCTGATAGTGGCCAGCCTGGCGCTGGGATCGTTTATTGGGCTGTCGGCGTTTACCTGGCATCCCAGCGAAAGCCTCTTGAGCGGTGAGGATCAGGGCACCTACATAACGGCAGCCATCAAGATGGGACGTACTGGGGCTGCAACCTGGCCGGAGCCGTCCTTAGCTAACCCAGCCTTTAGAGAGGCGGCGACTATCGAGCAGCCTGTGCATGCGTTGCGAGGTGGGGACCCCGATGCGCGCGTACGGCACCTATTTACGGGATTCCAAGTGATTGAGTCCGGGGGCGTGCCGCGATCTGCCTCTGTTTTTCCCATCGGCTATCCGGTTCAGCTTGCGTCCAGTGGGGTGGTTTTTGGGCTGACAGCGATGGTGTGGACGAACTGGGTGCTGGCTGTGTTGTCCGCCTCCATGGTGGGGCTCATCGTCTTGAGACGCTGGGGAGGCAGAGCAAGTGGCCTGGGTTTTTTGCTAATGCTTCTCAATCCACTGCAGGTTTGGCTCGCAAATCACCACTATGCTGAGTTGATGCTCCAAGCGTGGTGGCTCTTAGTTGTCCTTGCCTATATGTGCCGTGCATCCGCCAAAGGGGTAGCCAATCTCGTCGTCGTTATTGGTCTCGTGTTAGGGCTAACGATCAAGATAGATGCCTTGGCGGGATTAATGTTGGGCCTACCGCTGATGGTTCAGCTGCGCGGCTCCAAGAGAACTGTAGTGGCGCGGCTTCTTGCGGGTGGCCTCTCGTGTGGTCTGGCTCTGTGGGTGCAGGCAACGGCGCACTCTTATGTGTCGGGCAGCCTTGGTGGCGTTCTGGGAGGGCTGGGCCTTCCGATTGGCGTTTTGGTGGTTGCCGGTGTTGTCGCTTGGCGCTGCTATCTGTCTCGGAAACCGGCAATCATTGGTTGGACGCGCCCGCGAAGCGGGTTGCGCTTTACGGTTGTTGTGGTGGGGAGCTTGCTTCTCGCCTTTGCGCTGTGGATCCGGCCCCATTTTGGGGTGCCAGACAGCTACTACTACTGGCCACACAGGATGCAGATCCAGAGCTGGCGCGAGCACACCTTGGCTCGACTCGCTTGGTACTTTAGCTGGCCTGGCCTTGTTGTCGCTTGGGCCGGCGTTTTGTGCCTCGTCTATCGGCTTTCGTGGCGGAATGGAGTTTTTCCAATCGTGCTGGTGGGTGTCGCCGTCGCGGCTCTCCTGGGATATGATGTCCATAATAATCCACGGCAACCCTATGTGATGCGCAGACTTGTGCCATATGTGGTCCCACTGTTGATTATCGGAATTATAGTCGTTTACAGATTTCCATTTGGCCATTTACGGAAATGGAAGTCGTGGGTGCGTGGTGGCTTGTCTGTGGCATTGGTTGTTTGGATGAGCTGGGTGGCACTCGGTCTGAGCGATCATTCTGATGATGAGGGCCTGTTCGCAGCGGTGCTGTCTGAGGCTGATGAGCATGCCGAGAGCAAGATGTTGCTGATTGAGGATGGTCCGGCGGGGCGTCGCGTGGTGGGGCCCCTGTGGGCTCTGTTGGATGTGCCGGTTTACATCTGGGATGCGCGTGAGCGAGTGGTGGGCATGGACTGGCCCCTTCCGATGACCGTCTTGGCGAGCAGGAGGGACTTCGCCTTCTTCTTGCCTGGTGAAATGGTCGAGTCGGAGCGGTGGACCCTTGACGCCACATCACGTGAGACCCGCGCGGATGGCGCGGAGGCAGCGCTAAGGGAGCGCCGCATGTGGTTTGTCCGTACATGCCTTGCTGAGTGAGTGGCTGGTTACATTCATTGTTGTCATATCACAGGGAGTGTTGCCGCATTGGGCTTCCATTGCATGCGAATGCCCCTTGCGTGTTTCTCGTCTGTGGTCACGCTCCGCCCCTTACCTGCTAGGGTAATGGTGGGTGGTTTGTAAGGAGGGGCTATGCTCCGTTTTCTGTGCATCGCAGTGGTCGTCTGTTTGGCTCCGCTGCTCGCGAGCTCCGAGGATTCCTACTTCAGGTATCATTTTGATGGGAGCATGCGGAAGCAGTATTCCGAAGAATCCTTCAATGAATATGTTTACGTTTATCGATGGGTGGCAACGCGGGATCAGCAGGCAAATGATAGGTGGGGATACTATACAAGGATTCCCCAAAATCTTAAATTGCGCAAGGTGCTGTGGTATAAGGAATACTACACGGACCGTAATGGCCGCGAATGGGTTACTTGGAAATTTACGCTCGATGAAGCCACTCCGTTTGTGTACGTGCGCGGGCCATCATACTTAGATTTGAATTGGATGGGCAGGGGGCTTGCGGATTATTGGCCGATCAGTCTTCGGTATGAGTTGAACCAAATTACAACGGATGGAGATCCTACTGAAGTTGCCTATCCCGGCAGCCATGTAGACATGCGTGCCTCTCTCACTCGTTATGATGAAAGCTTTGATGGCGAGCCGGTTGCTGGGGCGTTGTTTGGAACGAGGTCCGGCTCCGTATATACTGATCCGAATGGAGACGCTCAGGTTGGTCAATCACGCTATTATCACGATGTTTATTACCGCACCTTTTTTGAGGCGCAGCGAGTGGATCCTGAGGTCAAGATCTACTTTGCCGTTGATGGCAGGAGCGCATCAGCCCGCATCCCTTTTGACTCGTTCCTTGATGTTGACCAGGATAAGATGCAGGACGATTGGGAGCGAAGCTATGGCCTGAATCCCCGGGATGCATCGGATGCGCATGGAGATGTGGACGGAGATGGGTCGACAAACTTTGCTGAGTACGCGCGACGTACAAACCCGCTTATCTCTGACACTGACCAGGACGGCATCTTAGACGGCAGTGACCCTTGGCCATTGAATGTGGAGACTGTCCCGCCCACGGTGGTCTTGGGGTACCCAGTTGCCAATCAGCGGTTTTTCCCTGGTGATTTACTGTCGGTGTCGGCGGCGTTAGCAGACAATGGGCGTGTCGTTCGCGCCGACGTGCTGTTGAATGGTGTCTCTGCCGCAGCGGTTGAGGGGTCGCAAGTCGCAGAAGACTTTGTTGCGCCCGATCAGCTTGGCCCTCTCGTGGTAACGGTCGTTGCTTATGATTTTGCCGGAAACAGTCACAGTGAATCTCTAACCGTCACCATTGCTGACCCCATTACCGCTGACAATGACCCGCCAGTGGTCACTGCTGGTGTTGATCAACTCTTGGATCTGTCCTACGCCCAGGTCGCCCATCTGTCAGGGCGCGTAGATGACGATGGTAAGCCCGATCCTCCAGGCGTGCTTGTAACCGAATGGAGCCAAGTTGCAGGCCCAGAGGGTGCGACCATTGAGGCCCCGGCGTCGCTCACGAGTGAGGTGGGGCTCACTGCACCAGGCACGTATACCTTTAGACTGTCAGCAGATGATGGAGCGGCCTCTGCGGAGGGCGATGTTTCGGTTCATGCTCAGGCGTGGCCTTCAGGGCCATTCCTGGTTAGCCGGGATCAAGAGGGAAATGCGGTCGGTGGTAGTGGCGCCCACTTGAGCCCATCGGGCCGGCTGGTCTTTTTCTCATCGGGAAGTTCATCCATTGATGTGAACGACAGATACCCAGGAAACGATGTCTTCATCTTTGATCGTCTGGCGGATGAGGTGCAGGTCTTGACCGACGAAGAGTTGCGGTCGCAGGTCAGTGAAGAACTGCGCTATCCTAGTGTTTCGTCAATGACGTCGAATGAAGAGGCTGTGGTGTTCGCCGACAAAGGCGTGCCGTTTGTGCGCTTGGGGTTGGATCCACGCGAAATGATGCCCTTGGCCGTGGCTCGCCACGGCGATGGCGCTTTGGCGTATGGCGCCGCCCCCTGTGTTAGCTCAGATGGCCGTAAGGTCGCGTGGTTTGGCGATGTATCTGTTGTTGCATCGGATGTGGTGCCGAGTGGGGGAGGGCTTGTAATGTGGGATGCTCTTACGGATCGAGTCACCGTGCTCTCCCGTCTGGGCCGATCGCCGGCGTCACTCAAATTTGCAGATGGGCAGTTATTTTTCGCGTATGGCAATCTCTATTGGCCTGGGTTCTATTCTTTGGATCTTGAATCACTCGAGGTTTCGGAGATCTCTGTCGACGAGAGTGGGGCTTCGTTGGCTCATTCGACCATATATGGTGATGTTGATGCCCATGCCCGCACGGTGATCTTCTTGACTTACTATCAGGAGTGGGGGTATGGGCCGACGCCGCCACCCGTAGTCTCAATTTACATAAAAGACTTGGCTAGTGGGGCGCTGTCGTTGATTTCAACATTCCCAAGCGACCTTGATTATAGCGATTTTATGTCGCCAGCGATTAGCGGCGATGGTAGGAGGGTTGCCTACTGGAGGTCTGATGAGCCAGGCGATGAGTATGACAATGGTGCACTCTATGTTCGCGATGTCGTGTCGGGCGTCGAGCAGGCGGTCGTTTCTGTGCCGGCCGGGCAGGCTAGTTATCAACTCAGTTATGACGGGTCTGCATTGGTTCTTATAACAGACCAGGCGCTGGATCCGGCGCATGATGCCAACCGTGACCCGGATGTTTACCTTTTCTCGCTACCACCGGTGCAGAATCCTGGCTCAGTTACGCAGCCCGATTCATCTCCGACCGACGGCAACTCGTAGGGGTTTTTATAATGCGCGGTTTGATTCGCTTTCAGTGGATGACAGCTTTCGTTTGTGCGGTCGTTTTATGTGCCCGGGCGGGGGGTATCGAGGCCGCAGAGTACCCTCTTTTTGAGCCGATAGAGTTAACCTTGGCTAGTCCAGTGGTTCATGCGCTCCGTACGGTTGATGGCCCCGTTAGTGGGGATGCTGAGCTGCAGATCGAAGTGAGCAGCCTTGGGGATATAATTCGTTCTCAAGGGCGTGGTCTACGATCGCCTCGAGTTTGGCGGGGTTTTGATCGTATTCCTGCTGCTGTCGTCTTGGTCTGGGTAGATGGTCGCTTGCAGAGGTACCATCCTGGCCAGCTAACTACGTCTTTACCCGTATCGGTCGGGAAGGGCAGTCAGGTTCACATTTTAGCTATCGGCAAGCGTGGCGCCACGGTCCGCGTAAGCCTGACTGGTCAGGATGACGTTTCTCCGGTCGTAACGGCGGCAATTGAACCGCCGGCCAATCGGCATGGGTGGCATAGCACTGATGTCACGATCCGGTTTGCATGTACGGATGACCTGAGTGGCGTTGTTGCCTGCAGCGAACCCGTTGTGATTAGCCAGGACGGTGCTGATCAGCAGGTCATTGGTCGGGGGCAAGATGCGGCTGGCAATGTGGGCGTCGTAGAGGTGACGATAAGCCGCGATAGCGTTGCTCCGGTCCTACTCCAGGGGCCGATAGTCTCGACTGAGGGCACGGCTGTGGCTCCCCCTCATTTGCGCATCGATTACCGAGATGAACTCTCTGGGCCAGACGCGAGCGCGTGCACATTTGCACTGCGTTCCGTCGATGGAATAGAGCTCATTCCCGTTTCTATCCAGCCGGTTCCCCATGCCGACCCGGCACAGTTGGGCCTCCAAATCGAGCCGACTCAGCCCTTGCAGGATGGGTCGTACAGTCTGACCTGGACCCTCTTTGATCGAGCCGGGAATCAGGCAGCGAATACCTTCACGTTTGCGGTGATCACCCAGGATCTAACTCCACCGAGTGTGGATCACCTTGTGGTTACCCCTGGCGCTCTGGGCAACGACCCAAGGCCAGCCCTTTCGGGTGTGGTCACAGACGAGGGCGATGGAGTTGACGTCGATAGCGCCACTGTGGCGGTTCTTGATGACTCCGGTTCTGTCTTGACGACCGATTCTGTTGCCTTGACGCAGGAGGGCGACGGGTTCCGCGTTGAATGGTCTCCATCCGTTGACTTGGTAGGAGGCAGTTACCGATTCCGGATTTCCGTGTCGGATCTGGCGGGGAATGTGGGTACCGACTCGGTGGGCTACATGTTGGATCGCGTCCCGCCTGTTGTCCGCCTTGAGCCCATTGGTGAACGTGGATTCATTCGAGCAGATGACAATTCCATCCGACTGCAGGGATCGGTTGCCGATAACGAAGCCATTGTTGTGTTCGGTGAGACGGTTGTCCCGAATCTGGCCGGAGTGTTTGACCTGACCGTGCCGCTTGAGTTTGAGGGCCAGGTATTTCGCGGTGCAGTGACTGCGACTGATGTTGCTGGGAATGTAGGGTTTGCTTCCGTTGAATTGCGTCGCGATCTTGACGGTCCCGAATTGGAGATAATCGATCCCGCGGACACTGCGACGGTGATTCAGGCAAAGATCCCTGTTGTGGTCGATGCCTATGATGCTGGTGTGGGCATGGCATCGGTGCAGGTAAATGGCGTTAATTTGGTTGAGACAGGTGGCTACTGGGGTGGCGAGGTCAGCCTGCCAGAGATCGGGGCGAATGAACTTATTTTTACGGCGGCAGATCGGTTCGGAAACACGACTGTTGAGACAATCGCGGTGCAACGAGTTCCGCAGCGCGGTCTCCAGTTTGTTGTTTCAGGGGCAGGCGGGCGGGTTGGTCTTGTTCATAGCGTCTTAGAGGAGCCGCTTGTCGTTTCGGTAATGAACGCCGCTGGTACGCCTATGCCCCATGTGCCTGTCGGTTTTCAGTGGGTTGCCGGCGGCGGTGGAATCGTTTCGTCCGTAGACGAAACCGTCATGTCGGGCGACGTTTTGTTGACAGACGCTGCGGGCAAGGTTTCGGCTCGGGTATTCCTGGGGAACGTGGCCGGGAAGTCTCAGCGATTGCGGGTCGAGGCGGTGGGTGCGCAGGCCCCACAGACTGTGGTTTTTGAGGCCCTGGCTGAAGAGGCTAGCGAAGTGGTTATGGTGAGTGGTAACGATCAGGTTGCCTTTGTTGGCGAGACTTTGCCGACGCCTCTCGTTGTCAAAACTGTCGATATTCATGGTAATGCTGTGGGCGGAGCTGAGGTCGAGGCGATTGTTGCATCTGGCGGCGGAACGCTCGGCGATGGGTCACGGGTCGTTGCTACCTCAAATTCAGATGGCTTGCTCGAAATTGCATGGCGCGTGGGCATGGAACCTGCTCGGGATCAACTCCTGGTCGTCCGTCTCGTGGAGGGTGATGGTGCTGCCGTTGCATTCCGCGCACATGGTGTGCGCAGTGGTCCGGTTGGGAAAACGGTTCTGTCCGGCCAAGTCCTGACGCCGACCTATGTGCCGGTCTCTGGTGTTAGCGTGTCATGTGGTGCCGTTGTGGGCGTGACTGAGGGTGATGGTTCGTTCTCGTTGGAGGGGGTCCCGGCAGGTCCCCAACTACTTCGGATTGACGCGTCAAGCCTTGTCGTGGGCGACGAGAGTTATCGCGTTGGGGCGCTGGTGCGGCCCGTTCAAGTACTCGCTGGTGCCCACAATGAAATATCAGAAATGCTTGTCCTTGCGGCTGCTCCGCTTGCTGACTTCGTCCGTGTTGGCGAAGGCGAGGCCGTGTTTGGCGGAGGGCCTTCGGAGGTCCAGATTTCGGTTTCTGAGGGTGCTCTTGTTGATGGCTTGCAGCGCCCTGTTGTCAGGTCAATGGCAATGGTCCCTCTCAACCCTACCCAGGTCAGCGTGCCATTCCCAGATGATGTAACGCCGCTCTTCGCGGGCTCATTTGTGTTTCCGGATCAAGAGGGCGCAAAATTAATCACATCGCCATTGAGCGTGCGTCTTGCGAGTCTGGATTCAGGCCTCGCTTGGGGTGAGATGGGGCCCTTTCATGGGGACCCGCTTCCGCCGCCTGAAGACGTGCTTGAGTTCAGGCCGTCTGCCTTGGTTATTGCTCCAAATGATTTTGGCGGGGTCATGGGTGACCTGTTTGCGGTTTTGAACCTGAATCCATATACGGGGGCGTGGGAGCAAACGGGTAGCGCCCGTGTGGACGGCGTCAGTCAAAAAATTGTGGGGAGCGGCGTTCGGTTTCCGACCGCATGGGGGCTTGTCCGTGACTCGTACCCGGGCGAGAAGACCTTGGTCACCTCAGAACTGCTTGCTGCCAGTCTGATGATGCGGAGCGACAAAGATGATGACGATGAAGACGATGATAAGGAGCCAGGCCCGGTCTTGATACGGGTTGTACATGGCACGTCCGCTGCCGCCAATGGAGGAGACAGCAAGAGCTATAAATACCTGCCGCTGGTGGTGGCGAGTCCAATTATTGAAATTGACGAGACCCAAACTGAAGTTGTCGGCGACGATTTTCTCCACTTGGTTGGTCGGGTGCAGTCTGGTCTTGACTTGGTTGAAGAAGCCGGTGGTTCGGCTGGTGGAGCGTCGAAGGTGCTCGTGGTGGTTCGCGGTGAGGAAATTGCGGTGGCTGACGACGGTAGCTTTACAACTGATGTCTTCCTCTATGAGCCAGATCAGGTCATCGGTGTCACGGCCTATAATGTTCTTGATGGGGTTGCCACTGATCACGTCCGAGTGATTGGTGACTTTGTTGACCACGCAGACGAGTATGCGCCAGCCCCGGTTCACCACCGCTTTGAACTGCGCCTGAAAGGCTCGGTTCCAAACCCGCTCGCAGTCAATGAGGTGGTGCTGCGCGTTAAGAGCTCAGCTGGCGAGGTGGGTAGCCAAATCGTGGTCCCGGTTGCCGCAGGTGCCGCAGAGGGCGTGCTCCTCACCGCCCCAGTTTTGGTTTCAGCGCGTGGGCCCCTGGCCAACATGGGCGACCTGGCACATACAGAGCGGACCCTCCTTGTGGGTGACTTGGCGGATAACGTCGAAGTGTTGGTGGGGAATGTGGTTGTTGGGTCGGTTGAGTTGCAGGGCGTTGAGGTTGTGGACGCAGAAGAACGGCCTTTAGG
>JAQIBG010000054.1 GCA_027859175.1 Planctomycetota bacterium
GTTGTTATGGCGATCCCGTGGCCAAAACGCCGAACGTAGACGCCCTGGCAACTGCTGGCTGTGTCTACGAATGTGGCTTCAGCACCGCTGGCGTGTGTGCTCCGAGCCGGGCCTCGATCATTACCGGCATGTTTCCAACGGCGATCGGCGCCATGCACATGCGCACCACGCACCAGAACAGCTCAGCCCCCGAACTGCCGACCGGCTACGACACCATGGTGCCGCATTACGTGAAGTGCTTCCCCGAGTACCTGCGCGCTGCCGGCTATTACTGCAGCAACAACAGTAAGACCGATTACCAGTTCCGCTCGCCGCTCACCGCCTGGGACGACTGCAGCGGTCAGGCCCATTGGCGTAATCGCAAGCCGGGCCAACCCTTCTTCGCGGTCTTCAACCCCACCACCACCCACGAGAGTGGCATGTGGCCCGAGAGCAATCGCTCCGAAGCGGTGACCGACCCTGATCAGGTGACGCTCCCGCCCTACTTGCCCGACACGCCGCGCGCCCGCACCGCTTTGGCCAAGCAGTATGATAATATTCACAGCAATGATAATTTGGTTGGCGAGTTACTGGGCCAGCTTGAAGCAGATGGCGAAGCTGACAATACCATCGTAATTATCTGGAGCGATCACGGTGAGGGCCTGCCGCGCGCTAAGCGTTGGATCTATGATGCCGGCATCCGCGTGCCCTTGGTCGTGCGATGGCCCGGTGAGGTGACGCCCGGCACCCGCTCGCAACAGCTGGTGAGCATGATGGACCTCGGCCCAACCGTGCTGTCATGCTGCGGCGTGGGCGTGCCGCATCACATGCAGGGCCAGCCATTCATTGGCCCGGAGGCCGCCGAGCGCAGCTATGTGCACGCGTGTCGAGACCGCTTCGACGAGAGTTACGACATGGTTCGGGCGGTGCGCGACAGCCGCTATAAATATATTCGCAATATGCGCTCCGAATTAGCGCGCCTACTGTGGATTCCGTTCCGCAACAAGCACCCCAGTTACGCCGACATCTGGGATCGCTACGTGGCGGGCAGCCTTGATGAATCTCAGCAGTGGTTTGGCGAAACCAGCCGCCCGGTGGAAGAACTCTACGACCTCGAGGCCGACCCCTGGGAAATGACCAACCTCGCTTCTGACCCGGCGTGTCGCGATGCCTTGCAGGGCCTGCGTGGCGAATGCGATCGGCATCTCAGTGAGGTCGGTGATCTCGGCCTGATCGACGAATCGGTCATGGTGCGGACCTGGTATCCGGACGGCAAGGCCCCGCAAACCGCACCGGTGGTGTTTGTTCCCCACGCGCCGGGTCGCCCGGGTGTGGAACCCGCCAGCACCGCGGCCCAGCTCGGCCCCAGTGACGGCCCCAGTGACGGCCGCGTGCATCTACCAGGCCCGGCTGCGATCCTGTGCTACTGCGCAACCCAAGGTGCGAGTATCGCGTGGACCGACGAGCACGGTGACAACCCCACCTGGCACCTGTACACCGGTCCAATTAAGTTGCGCGCTGGCGCCCACCAGCTCCGCGCCAAGGCGGTGCGTATCGGTTATCAAGACGGGCCGATCTGCCGTCTCGACGTCACGATTCGCGAGGATTAGACAGAAAGCCTAATACCAGAACCGAATCTGCAGCTCGAAGCCATCCAAGTCGACATCGCCGATGTCGGTCCAGCGATAGCCGGCGGTAGCGCTGAGGTTGCGCCACGTTGCGCCGGCACCGAGGTGATAGCGTTGCACGGTGGCGTCGCCAACCGCGCCCCAACTGCTGCTGGCTTGCACCACCAGCGGGCGCATCGGCAGCACCACCAGGTCGAGCCCAAATTGGGCGCCGTTCTCGGTGCCGATCTCGTCGTGAAACCCGAGCCAGCCGACGGTGGCATCAAAGGTGCCATAGGGGAGTTCGAAGGCGCGCCAGACCAGCGAGATGTCGCTGAGATCGGCGCGCACGGTCTCGTTGTCGAGATCTTCGATGTAGCGTAGCCACTGCGCGCTGAGCCCGAGGCCAATCGGGCTGACCACGCGACCGTCGAATCCGTACCAGTACAGGTCTTCATCGGCGCCGGCCAGGCCAGCGAAATGGCCATTCCAGGGGCGCGGTAGGGCCTGCGCAAATACCTCGAGTTGGGCCGCCTGGACGTCGGGGTCGGCTGTTGTATCTACTTGTGGCCCATCTGGGCGTGGGTCGAGGTAGTCGTAGGGGTAGCGATAATAGGCCGGCATGCTGAAGGCCCGCGCGATGCCGAACAGGCCAACCACACTGTCAGCCAACAGATCGCCTGACGACGCACTGAAGTCGCTCCCTGCGGTGTTGCCCTGCGCCTGGTCAGGCTCGGCGCTGACACTCGCGGTGCTGGGTTCAGCAACTTGGGTGTTGGCGTTCGTCGTCTCGGTAGTGGATGCGCCGTGCACTTCGTCGCCGGCGCTGCGCAGCCGTGATTCGGCGGCTGGTGTCGTCAAGACACAAGCACCGAGAAGCACCATGAGTCGATACGTGACATCCATGTGAGGAGTATGTATGGCTTGGATCGTGTCGCCAGCACTGGCTGGTGGACGCGTTCATGTCGGCCTGAGAGAGGCTTGTTTGCGCGGTCAGTGATGCCCTTAATGTGGTGTATGCCCTACGATAGCGAAACCCGTTCGGCCATGACTGCCGGTCGGATCCTGATTGCCTGTCTTGTCCTGTTTGCCTTTAGCTGGTTCAAGAGTTGCCAAGAATTACGGCTGCGGCTCACTGGCGACACGGCCCAGGGCCAATACCAAGGCGTGGAGAGTCACTCTGGGCGCCGTGGCAATGTCACGTATACCGCTGAATATACCTTTGAGGTCGAGGGAACCAGCTACCGGGGTGGTTACGGCATCAACCTGGCCGACGCCGAGCGCGAGTTGGCCCCGGGCACCCTGGAGGTCACCTACCTGCCCTCCGAGCCAAAGACCAATCGCCCATCAGGGCATGGCAACTGGCTCTGGATCAGTCTGTTTCTGTTCTTCCTGCTCGCCTGCATTGGCTTTGGGGTGCAAACCTATCGCCAGGCCAAGGCAGACATCGCCCGTTCGCGCTGAGCTTACTGCCGCGCCGCGCGGAAGCGGCCTGGCGGCTCGGCGTGGTAGCGCTTGAAAGCCGTCGAGAAATGGCGTTCGTTGGCGTAGCCGAGTTGTTCACTGATTGCGCGAATGCTGTCGGAGCTCTCGAGCAGCAGTCGCTCGGCCTCGGCCATGCGCAGGCGGGTGAAGAACTCGGCCGGTGTCACGCCTTCGTGCTTTTTAAATAATTGCTGCAGGGCCGATACCGAACAATCAGCGAGCCGCGCCATGTCTTGCACCGACAGGTCTTCACCCAGGTGGCGTTGCAGGTGGTTCTTGACCACCGCGACACGGGGCTCGGCTTGGCCGCTGGCGTCGGCGTCGATGGTTTCCAGCAGCTTGAGCAGGAACAGCCCCAGCATCAGCCGCAGTTCGAGATCGCGCGCCGCATCGGGTTCGCGTGTTGCGAGGGTGTAGAGGCTGCGGAGCTGATCGAACAGCCCTTCGCTGTAGCGGCCGTGGGCAAGGCTGACGGCGCTAAGTCGCGCCCGCAGCGATTCCAGTTCGGCACTGCCACAGAAGGGGCCTGGGGTCGCCAGGTTGACGCGCAGCCAGTAATGCGCGCATTTGCTCACCGGCATCGGGCCAGTGGCGTGGTCAATATCGGGGCCGGTCACGAAAAACTCGCCGCCGCTGAGCGAATAGGTGCGGCCCTGGGCCTGCATCTGCTTGGAGCCTTTGTAGCCCAGGTAGATGTTGACGCATTGGCTCTGGAACGGGATCTCCAGTGCTGGCAAGGGCTTCTGGATTTCGGTTCGCCCAACCAGCACCAATTCGGGGAGTTGGTGGCAGGGCGTGGCGCGAATGTCGCGTCCGTCACTGTGGTGCATGTGGCTCTTCCCCATCCTGGCATCAACGAATGTGGAATTGCGCTCCAGCGCGCAAGCGGCTAGAAGGTGCGGCTCGTCAGCACCCGAAAGGACCACCATGCCAAGCATCACCGATATCGAACAAAGCGTCGACACCCTGTCCTGGCGTTGGATCGCCGATTGGGCCGACATCCCCGCCGACGAGGGCCACGCCCATCATGGCATCGCGGTCAACAAGGCTGGCGAGATCATCACTGGTCATGCTTCGCGCTCCGAGGTCCAGGTGTTCAACGCCGACGGTCAGCTTCAGCGCAGCTTCCCGGTGCCCCTTGGTGGCACGCATTGTATCACCCTGATTGAGGAAGACGGCGTCGAGTATCTGTGGATCGCCGACGTTGATGGTCGCCCCAGCGACAATGCAACCAGCGTGATCAAGGTCGACATGCAGGGCACCAAGCTCGCCGAGCTGACGCGCGTCGACTTCAATTACGCCGAGGGCGAGGGCTTCTGCCCCACCGCGGTGGCCTATGACGCCAGCACCGGTCAACTGTGGGTGACCGACGGCTACGGCTCAAGCCGCGTGCATTGTTTCAGCCCCGAGCTCAAACTCCTGCGCAGCATTGATGGCACCGAAGGTGCTGCCGGCGCCTTTGCCTGCCCGCATTGGGTGCACATCGACACCCGCAAAGACGAGCCTGAGCTCTACATCGCCGACCGCAGCAATGACCGGATCCAGGTGTACGGCACCGACGGCAGCTTCCGTCGCGTGATCGATCAAGGCATCACCACGCCGTCTGGTTTCGCCAGCTTCGGTGATTACCTCGTGGTGGCCGAATTGCGCGGCCGCGTGTTTGTGATGGACCAGACCGACACCATCCTCGGCTATCTCGGTAGCGGCCAACACCATTGCGACAAACCCGGCTGGCCGAACCGCACGGGCGCCAACGACGTCGCGATCAAGCCCCTCGACGACATCCCTGTCGGCGAGTTCAACAGCCCCCACGGCATCACCACCGATCCGCAGGGAAATATCTACGTCAGCGAATGGCTACTCGGTGATCGTTTCACCAAGCTTCAAAGAGTGGGCTAGACCCTTTTAAGAGTTTCGAGTTTCGAGTTTCGAGTTTTGGTGGGCCGGCGGGTTCCGCTGGCGGCTGGCACTCAGGTTGAGCGTCCTGAGTTTTTGGGCGATCGTGTGCTCCTTAGCGCGCCGCGCCCGGGAACTCGAAACTCAAAACCTGAAACTCGTAACTGGCCGCAGGCGGCCTCAGTCCCTCACTCCACTTCGTCCATCTTCCAAGCGCCACCCATTGCACGGTAGAGCCCGATGACAGCAAGGCTTCGGGCAGCTTCGGCGCCGTAATAGCGATCCTGGAGCAGAATCACGGCGCGCCGGGTGTCGAGGACGCGTTGGTAATCGGTGATGCCGGCATCGTACGCGTCTTCCGCTAGTACCACCGCCCGCTCTTGGGATTCCAAGGCTGAGGCTAAGCGATCACGGCGCCGGGTTTCATGGCCGTAGGCGGTGAGCGCGTCTTGCACATCCTTGAGCGCGACGAGAACCGCCTGCTCAAAATCGGCGACCACCGCCTCCAGCCCGGCTTCTTCAACTTTGACCAGGGCCTTGAGGCGGGTGCGGTCAAACAGCGGCGCCGTGATGCCCACGCCGGCCGACCAGAATAAGCTTGGGTCGGTAAACAAGGACCCCGTGGCGGCGGCCGCGGTGCCGAAGCTCCCGGTCAGGGTCAGCGTCGGATACAGGTCGGCCGTGGCCACGCCGATCTGGGCCGTTTGACGTGCTAGGGCGCGCTCGGCGCGACGCAGGTCGGGCCGGCGGCGCAATAAGTCGGCCGGAATCGCCACCGCGATTTGGCTGGGCGGGCTTGGGATCGCAATGCGCTCGGCGAGTTCCTCGGGCAGCGTGCCAGGGCCTTGACCGAGCAGTAGGCTGAGGCTGGTGCGGATTTCATCGTGGGTTCGCGCCAGGGCGGTGAGGCCTGCGCGCACTTCTTGATGCAGGCTTTCGGTTTGGGCGACATCAAGGGCTGTGCCGAGGCCGGCCTCGAGGCGCGCACGCGCCAGTTCAACCGATTCGCCGAGCACGGCGGCTTGTTTGCTGCCGGCATCGATCCGCGCCTGCAGTTCGCGCAAGCGCACATACTGCTCGGCGATAGCGGCGCGCAGGCTCACGGCCACTGCGTCGAGGTCGGCCAGGGCGATGCCAACCGTGGCATCGGCTGCTTCGGTTTGCCGCCGCACCTTGCCCCACAGATCAACTTCCCAGCTTAAGGCGAGGCCGAGGGTGAATCGATTGCCGGTGAACGCGCTGCCGCCATCAAGCGGCACGTCTCCACTGGTACGGGCGCGTTGGGCGCCGGCAATGGCGTCGAGGGTGGGGAGGTCTTCGCGGCTGATCGCGATCAATTGTTGCCGCGCGGCTTCCAGTCGGGCCAGACTCGCCGCGATGTTGCGATTGGCCTGCATGCCCTGACTGATCAGCGCATCGAGCTGCGGGTCATTGAAGCTGGTCCACCAAGTGGCGCTAGTTTCGCCAATCGTGAATGCGTTGTCGGCCTCGAGTTGCCACTCGTGCTCGGCGGCGGGGTCGGTTTCTGGACCACGATAATCCGGTCCAACCGCGCAGCCCTGCGCCGTGAGCAGGCCGCCGGCCAGCAGGATCAGCAGCGCGGGCGCTGCATTGCGCTTCTCGGCTTTGCGATGATGCATGTCGAGAACGATCTCCAGCAACACGGGGACCAACACCAAGGTGAACACGGTGCTGAGGGCCAAACCGCCAACCATGACGGCGGCCAAGCCGCGATACAGTTCGCTGCCGGAGCCAGGCATCAACACCAAGGGCAGCATGCCACCGATCGAGGTCATCATGCTCATTGCAATCGGACGCACGCGGCTGGCTGTGGCCTCACCGACCACGGTCGGGATGTCAGCGCGCGGATAGAGGATCCGCAGGTTCTGGGCCTGGGTCACAATTAGAATCGCATTGTTGACCACCACACCGGCGAGAATCACGAAGCCGAGGAGGGTCAGCACGTCGAGGTTGATGACCGGGGTGTAGCGATCGCTGAGGCTATACCAGTGCAGCAGGCCGAGGCCGAGGAAGCCACCGAAGGTGGCGAGCGGCACCGCCACCATGATGACCAGCGGTTGCAGCCAGCTTTGGAACAGCACCACCATCACCAAGAACACCACCAGCAAAGACAGGAACAGCGACGAAGAAATCAGGCCGATAAAACTACCGTCGCCGGCCAGGGCTTGCTTGATCGCGCTGAGGTTGCCCGCGCTGCCGGTTTTGCTGACGGCCACGTTGGGGGGGATTGCGCCGGCCGCACGCAGTTCGTCAACAATGCGATCAATCGTGGCTACGGCGGCCTCGAGCGGCACGCCCTCGGGCGGCGTCACTTCAATGGTCACGGCGCGTTCGCGGTCGAGGCGTTGGATCTCATCAGCGACGCGCTCATAGCGCACCTCGGCGATGCTTGCCAGATCAACGATGCGCCCGGCTGGGGTGGCGATGGGCAGTTCACCGATGCGATCGAGCGCACTGGCCTGTTGCGACTGGGTCGCGAAGATACGCACGTCTTTGAGCTCGGAGCCATCGGCGAAGCTCTTGACCAGGCGGATGCCGTCGCCGGCAGCCTGCAGCGCGGCGGCCAGTTCGCGGCGATCAAGCCCCACTTCTTGCAGGCGTTCATCGTTGGGGATGACGCGCACCTGGGGCGTTCGCAGCAAGAAGTTGGCCGGGCTGGGGCGCGCTGCGCCAGGCCCAAATTCGCCCATGAGGCGTAAGAATACCGCCGTGCCGGCACCGGCAATGGCGTCAAGGTCATCGCCGAGCAGGTTAACCGAGATGGCTGCGCCCGAGGTGCCGCCGGTGCGGAAAATCGGTGGTTGGATGCCGAAGCCAAACATGTCGGTGGCCACGTCGGGGGCGGTGCCGTACTCCAACAGCGGTACCAGATCGACCGCGCGTTTCGGGTCGGCGCTCACGGCACCGTGGAAAATCAAGCCGTTGAACGAACCGAGGAAATAGTGCTCGATTGGCGGCGGCGTGACTTCGCTCGGGCCGCCTGGGCGCCGTACCGGTACCGGATGGCGTTGATCCTGCTGCGGCCGTGGGCCGCCGCGTAGGACAGCCTCGGCTGCGAATTTATCTTCAGTGGCTTCCCAGAACGGACGAATGCGCTCCTGCACGCGGTCGGCTACCACGTCGAGTTGTTCGAGGCTGTAGCCGGGTGGGGCAAAGGCGAGGCCGAAGGCCAGGTTGCGGTTGCCGCTGGGGAGGTAATCGAGCGGCGGCTTGAGCACAATAATACCAACCACGGTGCCAATGGTGAACACCACCACCACCGCAATGCGGCGCCACCAAGCCTGGCCGAGCCAGGTGACCAGTGCGCCGACTCGGGCCGGAATGCCATGGGTGCGGTGCAGCCCGCTCTCGTCTTCGTGATACTTTTTCGGGCGTGGTCGTAGCAAGCGCGACGCGGCCGACGGAATAACCGTGAGCGAAACAATCAGCGAGATGCCAACCGCGGCCATGATGGCGAGTGCGATGTCGCGGAACAGTTGCCCGGCCTTCTCTTCGATCAGCAGCACCGGCAAGAACACCACCAGGGTGGTGAGGGTGCTGGCGAACACCGCGCCGGCCACTTCGGCGGCCCCGTCGCGCGCGGCCTGGGCCGGCTTCTTGCCCATCTCGAGGTGTCGGTAAATATTTTCCATCACCACGATGGTGTTGTCCACCACCATGCCCACCGAAAACGCAAAGCCAGCCAGCGAGATCAGGTTGATGGTACGCCCGAGGACGGTGAGCACGGCTACCGATGCGATCACCGAAATTGGGATCGAGACCGCGATGATTCCGAGGGCGCGCACGCTGCGCAAGAACAGTAGCAGGGCGATGACCGCGATCACGGCGCCGGCAAGCATGTTGCCTTGCACGAGCGAGATCGCTTGCTCGACGTATTCGGCGGCGTTGTACACCTGGACCAGGCTCAACTCGCCGTTGACGCCGAGGCGCTGGCCTTCGCGCGCGAGCACACTGTCGCTGCTGTTGAGCGCAGCGAACTCTTCCTGCATCAGGGCCATGGTGCCGAGCAGATTAGCGCCGCGCGCGAGCTGGAAGTTGAACACCGGCATCTTGACGCCGCGAATGCGCACAAAGCTGCGCGGCTCGGTATAATCGATGCGCACGCTGGCGACATCGCGCAAATGCACGGTGCCTTCGTCGCCGCGCCGCAGCACCAGGCCCTCAACGCGCGCTGGATCACGGAAGCGACCGGTCACCAGCAAACGCACGTCACGCTTGCCGTCTGACAGCGCGCCGCCTGAAGCGTCTTGGTTATTGGCCCGTAGAACCGCCATCAGCTGACCCCAGCTGATGCCACGGCTGGCCAAGGCCTGCGCGTCGACCTCGATCACCACTTCGCTGCGGCGTACGCCACGCACGCCAACCTCTGATACGCCAGGGATGCGCTCAAAGCGCGGCCGCAGCACACGCTCCATGAAGTCGCCAAGCAGGTACGCGTTAAAGTTGGGGTCTGAAGAGCTCAGGCCAACCCAGGCGATATAGTCAATCGATTGCGGGTCACGGTTTTCAATGACCGGATTGCTGACACCGTCGGGATAGAACGGCACCTGGGCCAGCTTTTGATCGACCGCCGCCACCGCGTCGTCGATATTAATGCCAGTGCGGAACTGCAGGCGGATTTCGGCTGAGCCGGTGCGCGCCGTGCCGATCATCGAGATCAAGGAGTCGATATCGGCGAGAACGTCTTCCTGCTCTTCGAGGATGTCGCTCTCGATTTCTTCGGGTGTCGCGTTGGGCCACTGGGTTTGCACCGTCACAACGGTTGAATCGACCTGCGGCGCCAACTGGATCGGCACGCTGGTAAATGCGA
This sequence comes from Planctomycetota bacterium, assembly GCA_027859175.1. Classification (GTDB taxonomy): domain Bacteria; phylum Planctomycetota; class UBA11346; order UBA11346; family UBA11346; genus GH22. Next base: position 9,799 of record JAQIBG010000054.1, read on the forward strand.
CCACACCGGCCAACAAGGCCAGTATTACGCCCACCGCCACCGTAATCGGCTGGCGGACACTACCGTCTACCAAGAACTTCACGGTTTGGCTTCCTGTTCTGCCGGCTGTTCAGGTTCTGGCTGTTCGGGTTCCGACTCGGCTGGCCCTTGCGGGATCGGCATCACTGCCGCGCCCGGATGCAGGCGTTCATTGCCTTCAACCACCACTTGCATGCCAGCCTTGAGCTGCGGCCCTGTTACCACCAGGCCCTGGCTGCTGGCGAATTCAACGGTCACCGCTACACGCATCGCGGTGGCGGGTTCACCGGGGCTGACCGCATACAGATGGTCGCCGGCACCGCGCAGCACAGCAGCCGCTGGCACCACCATCTGTTTGGCCATCGGGCCAACCGGGAGCTCGACGCTGGCGGTGAGCCCAGGGGCCAGTGCGGCGCCGTCGGCTAGGCTTGCGAGCACGCGGAAGGTGCGGGTGGCCGGATCAAGGTCACGAATCGCGCGCAGCTTGGTGGCCTCGTGGCGTTCGCCTGCCACCAGCAATTGCAAGGAGGTGGCGTGGTCGCGCACGGCCGGGTAGAAACGCTCGGGCACATCGACGGTGGCCTCAAGCTCGGTGCTGACCAGGTCGAATACGGCATCGCCGGGCCGCAACCAGGCGCCGGGATCGCGGTAGCGGTTAACTATGGTGGCATCGAAGGGTGCGCGCAGCACCAGGCGTTCGAGCCGGATCGAAAGCACAGTGTGGCGGGCCTCCGCGGCCGCAAGCTGGGCACGGCCGCGCGCGAGCATCGCTGCGGCTTCGCTGGCACGGCTGCTGGCGCGGCTGGCATCGAGGGTGGAGGCGGCCTGGCGTTCGGCGGCCTTGGCCAGGGCGGCAGCGTCGGTGTCGGCGCGCTTGACCGCCGCTTCGGCCTCGGCCACCGCAGCCTGGGCGGCGGCAATCAAGGCGCTGCTCTCGGTGATGCTGGCCTGCAGCAGTTCATCGTCGATCCGCGCCAGCTCACTGCCTGCAGTAACGGTGTGGCCGGAATCAACCAACACCGTCGCTAGACGGCCGCCTTCTTCGGCGGCGACCGCCACGCGTTGCGCGGCCTGCAAACTGCCGGCGAGGGTGGTGACCGCCTGGACATCAATTTCGACGAGCGGCACCGTCCGCACCGGGCTCGGTGGGCGTTCACCGCCGTGGGCACTTACCACCATCAGGATAAGGCTGAGGTACATCAGGGCTCGCATGTGCGCTCCAGCAAACCGGACCTCGAGGTCCGGAAACTACATGTTAAGATTGGGTTTCCGCGACATGGTGGTGCTTGCGCGCAAAAATGCAAACCCTGGCATGGCTCAGAGGCTAGCGCAGGGCGGCAACGATAATGGTCACATTGCGCCGCATAAAGCCGAGGTAGTCGCCATCGGCGCTGCCTTCGGGGCCAAGCGAACCCGCGCCCAGCGGTTCGGCTAGTGGGATCCCAGCATCTTTAGCCACCATTGCGAGCAGGCGGCTGTCGTGGCCGCGCTCGGGGAACAGAGCTGGCACCTGTTGGGCTTTCACCCGCGTGATCAAGGCGCCGAGTTGGCGCGGGGAGGGGTCTCCCACTTCGGTTGACTGGCTGCCGAGTACCGACGCGGTGTCGGTGAATCCATAGGCCTCCGCGAAGCAGTCGAAGGCATTGTGACTGCTGATGAGAATGCGGCGCTCGCTGGGGATGGTGGCCACCTGTTGGCGGATCCACTGGTCCAAATCCTGCAGCTCTTGGTCATAGGCTGCGGCGCGCTTTTCAAAGGTGGCTTGGTGGCTTGGCTCGAGGGCGATGAGCGCGTCGCGAATCCGCGCTACCGCAACGCGAACCTGGGTGATGTCGTGCCAGATGTGCGGGTTGTCGCCCGCGTGATCGTGGCCGTGGTGCTCGGTTTCGTCTGCTTCGTGGCTATCGTCGCCAGCCAAGCGCAGGATAGCACCCTGGTGGCCCTTCAGGATCTGGTCGAGCTGAGGAACAACGCCGCCGCCAATATGAACCACGAGATCGGCCCCAGCCAACTGGGCCACGCTCTTGGGCGGCGGGCGATACGCGTGCGGGTCGTTGCCGCGCGGAACGAGGCAGTGCAGCTCGATCGCATCACCAGCAACTGCATCAACCCAGTCTGCCACGATGCTCGTCGACGCTACCACCGTAGCGGCACTCAGCTGCGCCTGCAGAAGGAAGAGGCCAATGACGAGCACCGTTCGCATGGCGCGGGTATAGATTGCAGGGGGCGAACTGCAACAGAGTTGCAGGGTTCCTGGTTCGAGTTCGAAGGCGTGGTGGGTAGGGTCCTGGGTCCTGGTACGCGCCTGTGGCGCTTAGGTTGTGGGGACAGCCCGCATGGCGATAGACGGACACTTAATGTGGGCGGGGTATCGGGGCGGCAGCCACGCGCCTAAGCCTGCTTGCAGGCGTTCCAGGACCCAGGGACCCCTGCCCAGCTAGAAAGCGTCAGGTTTGGCGCCCAGCGTGCGGAAAAAGCTCACGCTGTGAATCGTGCCCAGCCAGGGATAGTTGCCGTCAAACTCGCGCCCGAGGACCAGCGGAAATTCTTGCGACCATTTTTCGGTCGTCCCGGGGACGTCTACCTCGGCGGCGGCAACACCATTGATCGACAGGCGATTCAGACTGCCGATGCGTTCGAACACGACCCGGTAGCGGGTTGCGGGCTGGAGTTGCCGGCGCGGCCGTAAGGCGAGTTCGAGCCCAGTGGTGCTGGTCTGGTCGGTTCGGCAGCTCAGCACCAAGCGCGTTTCTTTGAGCACCAGTGACAAGTTTCGCAGATCGCGGCTGCGGCTGAAAGTAATGATGCGACCGTGCGGCAGGTCGGGCCCGATTGCGGCCGGGGTGGTGAATTCGATTTCGAACCCCCAGCCGGTGCCGGCGTGCCACCAGCGATAGAAAGGCGGCATGTGCTCGGTGAACTCAACCGCCAGGGCCCCGCCACCAAACTGAGCGCTGCCGTCACTCAGCACCTTTACCGAACCGTTTGGCTCGAGCGGCAGCACAGCTCCATCCGGGGCCAAGCTGAGCGCAAACGGACCTTGGTCCGGGAGCTCGGTACTTGAGCCGGGTGGCGCCGTCTGTGGTGCCGGCTCGATGATGACTTCGGGTACCGCCGCGGGTGGTTCAATGCTTGGGGTGCTGGCCATGGGTGCGTCTGGCGCAGGTGGTGTGGCCGCAGGCGGGATGACCTCTGGCACTGGGGCCGTGGCAACCCGGGTGCCGCCAGCAGCAACCGAATTAATCGGCCGTGTGGCCTGCCAAATCACAACACCAGTCAAACAGGCGAGGGCGGCCACGGCGGCGGCTGCCATCATCACGACCTTGCTTACCGAGCGTTGCGGCGTCGGCTTGCGGCGTCGTGCCGCGCGGCTCGCACTCGGGGCTGCCGGTACCGTCAGGCGGGTTGAGCTGCTGTTATTGTCGTCGACCTGCACAATGGCATCGCTGCTCTTGTGGACCCGATGTAGATCGGCGATTAGCTCGTCGGGTGTTTGGTAGCGCTCGTCGGGGTCTTTCGCCATGCAGCGCATGATCACTTGGGTCAAACCGGGTTCCGCTTCCGGCACGCGCTGGGCAAGGTCCTGCGGATCCTCATTGATGACCTTGACCATGGTCTCGAGAACCGTGCTGCCGCTGAAAGGTGAGCGGCCACTCAGCAGCTTATAGCACGACGCGCCGAGCGCATAAATGTCGCTGCGCACATCCATCGCGTCCATGCCGCCGGCTTGCTCGGGCGCCATGTAGGCCGGCGTGCCAACAACCGCGCCGTCTTGGGTCAGCTCCATGTCGCCACGGGTTTCGCGCACCAAGCCGAGATCGCCCAGCATCGCATAGCCATCGGCATGAATGAACATGTTAGCCGGTTTGATGTCGCGATGAATGATACCGGCGCGGTGCAAAGCCCGGATGCCGTGGGCGGCATCCCAGGCGATTTTAATCACGGCACGGCTGTCGAGCCGACCGCCGCGCCGCTTGGCGTAGCCGGCAACGTCGCCACGCGCGGCGTACTCCAGCGCCAGGTAAAGACCGTCGCTAAACGAACCGGCATCGTAGATCGAGACAACGTTGCGATCATTGACCGCGCCGCAGGCTCGGGCTTCACGCAGAAAACGCGCCGCGAAGGCCTCGTCGTGCGAATAGGCCGGGTCCATAATCTTCAGCGCGACAATGCGGTCGACGCTCAGCTGCTTGGCCCTGAAAACGTGCCCCATGGCACCGGCGCCAAGGCTGTCGAGGACACGAAAGCCCGGCGGGTCGCTGATTTGGGGCGACAGATCACTAAGCGGGGCGGTTGATTGTTCCGGGGTGGACATCAGCTCAAGCAGGGTGGAGCGGCATCAGAAAATGCACCTGCCAGCTGTCCCAAAGCGCTTCTTATGCGCGATGGGGCTTAGTCGCGATGCATCAGCCAGCTCATCTGAGGCCGAAGCGCCGGCTCAATGTTCCTGGCCGACCGGCCGGATCAGCAACTCGCCGACGCTGACGGCATCGGGTTGTTCAAGCGCGTAAATGACGCCGCGCGCGATGTCGTCACTATGAATCGCGCGTTGTTCCGCCACGGCAGTATCGAGCCGGGCCTTGCTGCCGTGGCCGTCCCAGAACTCACTCGCCACCCAACCTGGTTCGAGCAGGGTCACCTTCACGCGGTGTGGCAGCATTTCTTTGCGCAGACCTTCGCCGATCGCACGGACCGCCTGCTTAGTGGCGCAGTACACGGTCTGCCCGCGGCACCAATTACGGCCGGCTACCGAGCTGGTCAGAATGATGTGGCCACTGTGCTGCGCGACCAAGTGCGGACTTGTCGCGCGAATGCTGCGCAGAAGCGCGGTGATATTGAGGTCGATACCGCGCGCCCAGTGCTCGGGGTCCCCGTCAGCGAGGTCCCCGGTGATGAAGGTGCCGGCATTGGCGAACAGCGCATCAATGCGCCCAAAGCGCTCGAGCGTAGCGGCGACCATGCGCTCGTTGTCAGCCTGTTGGGTCAGGTCACCAGGAATCGCCAGGGCCGACGGACCGAGTTCCTCAGCCAAGGTCTCGAGGGTGTCGCGCGAACGGGCCACCAGTGCAACCTGTGCGCCCCGTGCTACGAGGGCGCGGGCCGTGGCAGCGCCAATGCCCGTTGAGGCGCCGGTGATCAGAATCGTGGCGGTATTGAGATCCATGCTGCGGCTCCGGTGAGCACGCCAGCATGGCGTAGGGGCACGAGCAGGCGCGTCGGCCTTGCCATGTGCGGTGACATCTGTCTGGTGCGCCTGTGGCGCAATGGTGCACACGCGTGGCGGCGTCGTGCACTATCACTTGCTTGCTAGGTCCTCGCGGCGCTCGCCGTACCACAACTCAAGACCCTCGCGTTGTTGGAACCCGGCCAAGCCGCGCAGGCTGCCGCGTACCAACACCCGGGCGAGTTCGCGGTGGCCGTGGGTGCGCAGCTTGCGACCCGAGGTGAGCGTTGGCAGCGGCAGGGCCCGCACGCGGCCGTGTTTGCCCAGCGCCTGCGCGAGCACCGTTTCTTCGGCCGCGAACTGGCGTTCATCAAAGCCGCCGGTGTGCTTGAACACATCGCGCCGGCAGAAAATAAAGCAGCCCGTGGCGAGTCGGCCGCAGCGGTAAATCAAATTGGCGACGGCCTCGGTGCAACGCGTGCGCAGCGAGCGCGGCCCATCGAAACGGAACGCACCGCCGCCGCCAACTAGCCCGGCATCGAGGCCGCGTAGTGCCCCGCGTACGGCGCTGGCGGGCACGATGGTGTCGGCGTCGACAAAAATCAGATAGCGTCCGCGCGCAGCCGCCGCGCCAAGATTGCGCGTGGCGGCAATCTGGCGCCGCTCGTGGCGCACCACACGAGCCCCAAGTTGTACGGCAAGCCGTGGGCTCGCATCGGTGGAGGCATCATCGGCCACAATGATTTCAAAACTACGGCCACACGCGCGCCCGGCTCGCTGCAGACCAAGCAGGGTCACCGCCAGCACGGCGGCCTCATTGTACACCGGAACGATGAAGCTCAGTTCGGGCATCACGGGTGGAGTCTAGTAGGTGGTTCTGAAACAACAGTCCGCATCAGTGTTCCTAGCAGGCTGTTGAAATTCACCAGCCTGCTATCCTCAAGAAAACCTTGGGCTCCCTGCAGGAGCCATTTTCCAAGGTTTTCTTGAGGCGACTCTTTACCCAGGAGGGTCTGCGACCCCGCCTTCAACCCCCCGCAGGCTGTATTTCAACAGCCTGCTAGTCGCTGCGGGCGCAGTCATTGCGAGCGCCGTGCGTCAACGGCATAGTGTCTTGCATGGGCAGAGATGAACTCCTTGATGATCAGCAGCGTGCGATTCTCGATGCCCTCACCGAAGGCGTGTTTACGGTTGATGCAAGCTTTCGGATAACCGCGATCAACAGCGCCGCAGAGGAGATCTGTGGCATCCCGCGTGACGAGGCGCTTGGCATGCCATGCCGGCAGCTGTTTCGGGCCAGCTGTTGTGATGGCGCGTGTGCCCTTGCGGAAACGATGCGCAATCAGCAGCCGATTCACTGTCGTCGCGCCACGATCCTTGATGCCAATGGGCGGCAAGTGCCGGTGAGTATCAGCACCAACTTGTTGCGTGATTCGGCCGGTACGATTATTGGTGGTGTTGAGACCTTCAGGGATCTGAGCCAAATCGAACATCTCCGTCGTGAGCTGTCGGGTGTGTGGCGCTATGAAGATCTGGTGTTTCGTAGCCAGGCCATGCGGCAGGTCTGTGAGAGCCTGCCAGCAGTTGCCGATAGCCAAGCAACCGTCCTGATTCGGGGTGAAAGTGGTACCGGTAAGGAGTTGGTAGCGCGCGCTCTCCATCATGGCTCCCCGCGTAAAACGGGGCCGTTTGTGGCAGTCAACTGCGCGGCGCTCCCCGATAGCCTGCTTGAGTCAGAACTCTTTGGCTACCGCAAGGGCGCCTTCACTGGTGCGTCCACCGACCGGGCCGGGCGCTTTGAGAGCGCCGCCGGTGGGACCCTGTTCTTGGATGAGATCGGCGACATCTCCCCGGCGATGCAGGTCCGTCTGCTGCGTGTCTTGCAGGAACGCCGCTATGAGCCGCTAGGGTCCAGTGAATCGCTCCAGGCCGATGTGCGGGTTCTAGCGGCAACCAATCGCGACCTTGAAGCGGCCGTTGCGGCCGATGCGTTTCGTTCAGATCTCTATTACCGACTGAACGTGATTGAGGTGCAGCTACCGCCCCTGCGCGAGCGGCCCGAAGATGTGCACCTCTTGGTCGAGCATTTTCTCCAGCTTCAGCGTGCGCGCAATGGTGGCGGGCCAGACTGTTTCAGTGTTGCGGCGATGCAGTGTCTGCTGAGCTATACCTACCCTGGCAATGTCCGCGAATTGGAAAACGCGGTGGAACGTGCCTGTGTGCTGTGCCGCGCCGGCGAAATCCAGGTCGACCATCTGCCCAATCTGATCCGCTGCGATGCCGCCGAACAGCCCGTTCACAGCCCTCTTGTTGCGGCCGAGGCCGAGGCCTTGCGGCAAGCGCTTGCGGCCAATGGATGGAACCGCGCAGCTACTGCGCGCGCCCTTGGTGTGCATAAAACCACCCTGTATCGAAAGATCAGGCGCCTGGGTCTGCAGCCTCCAACGGCACGTCCATGGTAGCATAAACGCACCCTCGGAGCGATTTGATCGTGCAAGAGTGCTACCGTGCTTGTCCTAACGCCCTATTTTAGCGCAAATTCTCTTTGGCACACCGTGAGCTTATGACTGGGTGACGCCTAACCTCACCCGCATCCGATTCCGAGTGCGTTCGGGGTGGCAGAGAAGAGACCCACCCCGTGAGTGTAGTGGCGACGTGCGGCGACCGCTCTGTTGGGCGTATAGCCCTGGCCCAAACGGGCTGCGAATTGGCCACGGTCTGTGACTTCGCCCACCATTTACGCGTGGTCGACGCTGTTGGCACCAACTGGCACGAAGCAGGCAGTGTATTATTGCCAGTGCAGATGCTGGCTGAACAGCTTGTCCACAGTATACGCGCGATCGGCGTTGAGGTGTTGATGTGTGGTGACTGTTCGCGCCGTTTGGTGTCGGCACTGGCTCCTACCGGTTTGCGTGTGGTGACATGCTGCCGGGGCGATGCCAGTCTCGCTCTGAGTGCCTGGCTCAATCAGCGTCGGCCCGCTGCGGGCACCATGCTCCCACGACGCCGTTGTCGTGTTGTTAGCTCCCTTCCTGATTCTGTCCCTCGGAGACCATGCCCCGTGTTAATCGCAATTGCTGTTACCCAACCAAACCGTGATGCCGATCTCGACCCTCGATTTGGCCGAGCACGTCATTTCTGCGTGTGGGACCCCACCACCACCACGCCCAGTTTTTTTGATAACCCCAGCAACGAGCGGCAACAAGGCGCCGGGTTGCACACCGCATCTTTTGTGCTCGAGCTTGGAGTTGAGGCTGTGATTGCTGGCGAGTTTGGCCCCAAGGCAGCACAGGTGCTGAAAGAAGCCAACTGCCCCGCATACGCTACCACAACGCGCACCCTGGCCTCGGTCATGGAGGCTTGGCGGTCAGGCGCAATTCAGGCTGATGCCTAGCTGGCTGTCAGCCGTTACACTTTGAAAGGAATATAATGCCAAACCATGATGGAACCGGACCGCGCCAACACAGAGGCCGCGGCAGGTTCGGCGCACGGTCGCCGGCGCAATCTGAGCCACCTCATGAACAGGGATTCGGCTTGCGACGGCGTTGCCGATTCGGCTGGAGACAAGACCAAGCCGGCCCGGGTGCGGATCAAATCTGCAATCGCACCAGGCGGCGCTGTAGAGGTGGCGCAGCAGGGAATGATCGTGAGACGTGACCCAACGCAGACCCTGCATATTGCTATTGCCAGCGGCAAGGGCGGCAGTGGCAAGACGACCATTGCCTTGCATCTAGCCTGGGCATATGCGCGTTCGGGCGAGCGGGTTGTGCTGTGCGATTGCGACGCTGATGCACCAAACCTGCATTGTTTTTTGCCGGGGGTGGTTGTCCATGCGAGTGAAGTAACGGAGCTCCACCCGCGCATTGATGCCGAGCACTGTGTCGCCTGTGGTGCCTGTGTTCGCAGCTGTGCCTTTGATGCGCTTTATATGCGCGGTGGCAAGGCTCACGTAGCAGAAGAATTGTGCCATGGCTGCGGAGTTTGTGCATTGGTGTGCCCTTCGGACGCAGCAATCAGCGAACACGAAGTGGTGGTTGGTACCACCACGCGACAACGCATAGCGTGGCCGAATGGCGTTTGCAGTGATATGGTGGTTGCCCGCGCGCGCATTGGTAACAACCGAACGCCGCGCGTGATCGCCGATGCTATTGCGGCAGCGCCGGTTGCAGCATCGATTCAAATTCGCGATTGCGCGCCGGGCTGTGCCTGCGCTGCCGTAGCCGGTATGCGTGGCGCGGACTGCGCCGTCTTGGTGGCAGAGGCAACGCCGTTCGGTTTGCACGACTTGAAATTGGCTGTTGAGATGACGCGCACGCTCGGCATCCCCTTGGCAGTCGTTGTCAATCGCAGTGGCGCTTATGGCGCGGTTGAACAGTGGTGTACCGACCAGTCGATTGCCGTTTTGGCGTGCATCCCCGATGATCGCCAGGTTGCCGAGGTGTATGCCAGTGGTCGCTTGGCAGGGGAACGCCTGCCGGATTACAACAAATGGTATCAAACGATCCGCGACGGGATTGATACTTTGATGCACAAGGAAACCGCATGCAGCAAGTGAGCATCGTATCAGGTAAAGGCGGCGTGGGGAAAACCAGCATCTGTGCCGCCTTGGTCCATCTGTTGGCGCCGGTCTGCATTGTCGATGGCGATGTGGACGCATCGGATCTCCCCTTGGTAATCCCACATCAGGTACTGAGTCAGGAGCGAGTACGGGGCAATGGGGTGGCGCGCCTCAACCCGATCTTGTGCTACGGATGTGGCGCCTGCGAGCGAGCATGCCGTTTCGATGCCATCAGCGTGGCGCGTATCGCGGAAATAGATGAGACAGCCTGTGAGGGTTGTGGCGCTTGCGCGCTTGTGTGTCCTGCTCACGCCCTGGCACTTGAGCCGCGCGAGCAGGGCACCGTGTATCAAGCCGAAACGACTTTCGGGCCGATGTGCTATGCGCGACTCGACCCCGGCGCGGAAAATAGCGGCAAGCTGGTAAGCGAGGTGCGCGCCCGAGGCCGCCGCTTGGCCGAGCAGGCCGGTATCGATCTGGTGCTCATTGACGGACCCCCCGGCGTAGGCTGTCCAACCACCGCGGCCATCAGCGGCACCGACCTCGTGGTTGCCGTGTGCGAGCCCAGCGTCACCTCGGTGCATGATGTCCACCGCCTTTTGGATTTGGTCGAGCATTTTGACGTGCCGGCGATCGCGGTGATTAACAAGGCCGATATCGATAGTGACCAAGCACGTATTTTGCGCAGCGAACTGGACGCACGCATGGTGGGCGTGGTGGCCAATCTGCCCTATGCCCCGGCGATGACCGAAGCTCAGATCCGTGGCACTGATGTCATCGATTTGGGTGACATCAGTGTGGGCCCAGGCCTTGAAGCCTTAGCCAGCGCGATCACCCGTGAATTGAGAACCGCATCCGTTTGAAAGGAAAACGATGACTGACTGTATTGCTATCCCTGTTGCCGATGGTCGTGTTGATGCCCATTTTGGCCATGCTCGCGAGTTTGTATTTGTCACCATTAATGGCGACCACGAAGAGCGTCGATCGTGTACACCGCCGCAGCATGTGCCGGGTGCACTTCCGCGCTGGCTTGCCGACCAAGGTGCCACCCATGTGGTTGCCGGTGGCATGGGGGGCAAGGCAGTGGAAATCCTGCACCAGCGGGGTTTGCGCTGCATACTTGGAGTGCCGGCGATCAGTGTTGACGAGGTGGTGGCGGGTTTCAGGACCGGTTCGCTGCAGACGGGCCTCGTTGTGTGTACCCATGATGATGGCCATGACTGCTCACATGCTTGAAGTGGCAGAGTGGCCTGACTCCGAACGCATGGCGCAAACGCAGCGATACCATGAAACCCGGAACCGGGTTCATGGTTCATGTCGCCTGTGTGGGCAGGCAGAAGCCGGGCTGCCACAGCTCGATTTTAGTTTGGTTTCTGCCACGCGTTTGTGCGCTGAGTTCAGCTGTGGGAGCGCAGCAACGGGCTACCAGGGCTTGGTGCACGGTGGTATTGCGGCAGCGATCTGTGACGCAGCCATGTGTAACGCCTTGTTCGCCCAGGGCATCCAGGCCTATACCGCCCGTTTAGAATTGCGGTATCGCAGCCCACTGCGTCTTGGCGCGACGGCAGTGGTCACCGCCGATTATCTTGGACGCTATGGTTCTGGCTGGCAATTGCGGGCAGAGATCGTTCAGGGGGCGCGCGTTATTGCGGCCCAAGCGGTGTTCTTGGCATCGAAGGAAGAGACATGATCAGCGACGTGCAGATGACAGTTGTGGTGGAGAATCAAAGTTCGCACCCAGAACTGTGCAGCGAACATGGTCTCGCCTTGTGGATCTGTGCGGATGGTTTTCGCATCCTGTTTGATACCGGTGGGGGTGCGTGCCTGCTTGGCAATGCAGCGCGTCTCGGGATCGATCTTGGCTCGGCCGATGCCATCGTGCTGAGTCATGGACATCGCGATCACACCGGTGGTCTGGCGCAGGCTCTGCGTTTGTGCCCCGAGGCACCGGTGTTCTTTCACCCCGAAGCCTTGTTTCCGCGCTTTAGTATTCGCGGAGATGAACCACGTTCGATTGGGATGCCGGTCGAGGCCGCGGCGCAGTTGCGCCCACCGCGGGCTCGCTCGTCAGGTTTGCCGCAGTCGGTGTGTCCGGGCATAGTCTGCACCGGCACGATCCCTCGCTGTCCAGGTCAGCACCCCAGTGATCCGGGCCTGTTTCGCGATGCCACCGGAATGCGACCAGACCCCTTGCTAGACGACCAAGCTCTGGTGATTGAAACCGAGGGTGGCCTCGTAGTGATTACCGGATGCTGTCATGCAGGCATCGAACCAACGCTGCGTGTCGTGCACGCGCTGCGACCCAACGCGCGGATCGCTGCATTGGTTGGCGGTTTGCACCTCAGGGGCTGTGATCCGGCGGCTCAACGCATGCATCTTGCTGCCTTGCAGCGTTATGGTGTTGGCCAGGTGGTGGCCGGCCATTGTACCGGGGCGTCGGCAGAGGCCTTGCTGGCACGCGAAGCCTTGTGCCAGTTTGCCCCGCTACGCGGCGTCGAGCGTTGGGTGCTAAACGGTCGCGCATTGGCTCGAAGTGAGTCGGAACCAGTGCCGGCGATGCCTCAATAATCGCTTGTGGCTGGACCTTGGAGCGACGGCGATAGAGACAGCCCCCAGTGATCTTTGCGGATGAGACGACCATTGTTGAATTGGCAAACCAATCCGCAGACCCCAGTGCCGAAAAATTGTTTGAGACCATGACGTGCCAAATCATGCGGCGTATCCGAAAAAAGGAACTGAGCCTCCTGGCGAAAGCGCAGTGCCAGCACCGTGCCCTGCTCATCATCCACCAGGCGCTCGCCAAGACCGGCTAGGAGTTGGAGAACGCGTCGCTCACGCATGCCGGTTCGACAGCGCCGCATCAGCCCCGCCAGCGCTCGCTCCTGGGCGTACTGGTGACCGCGCACGACGCATCGTCGCAGATGATTCACGCGTAGTTCGGGCACGGCCAGCCAAGCAAACCCAAGCAACGCTACCGCGATGTCAGTCCACAGTAGCAGGCGACGACGTTTGGCCTGCGGCGTCTGGTTTGGATCCGACGTCCATCCCCGCACGGCCGCGTTGAGGGTTATCGGCCCGGTGAGGGTGCCGCTGGCGATACCGGGTACGCTGATCTTGCCGGTATACGCGCACCGACCCTCCCAGGGTTGGGGCGGCGCTTGGCCCCTGCCCAAGCGCACGACGACCGAATTGTCGATGCTGGGCGGCGTGCCTTGGCAGCAGCCATCGAACCAGTCGCGGCCGATCACAACGCGCCGTTTCTGTGACGCAGACAGCATGTTGAATCCACGCACGCTGGCCTCGGTGTCGTGCAGGGCAGCAATCGCCGGTGGAATGCTGGCGCCCTCCTTCAGACCGGTCAGAATTGCGAGATCAATCAGCGGTACCTCGGTCTGACTGGGATCGCGTTCACCCTCGTTGCTGTCGTCTTGTAGCACGGTCTCGAAACGCGCGCCCTCAAGTCGATAAATATAGCCGTCATCGGGCTGCGGGTCGATGTGAAACCGGCCGTGAATAATGACAGGCTGTTGTGGGTCGTACGGGACCGCGGTGCCATCCATGGTGACCAGAACATACCGATTATACTCAGGGGCCGGTCCGTAGCAGCAGGTCTGGGTGCTTTGCATCAACATGAAATGCTCAATCGCCGCGCCTTGTTGAAGGGGGTACATGAAACCCATCACCTGCACCTCGTGGCCCGATAGCGCGGCCAGTGCAGGCGGCGCCTCAATCTGCTGGGTGGGCGCGAGTGCGGGATCAAAGGCCCAGGCGCTCAGGCTGGAGAAGTGCAATTGGCTGCCGGCCCCAGCCTTGAGCTCGTCGCTGCTGGCGGATGTGCCAAGCGTGTCCTCGGTCACAGGGTCTGGATCTGGTGTGCGTTGAAGCCACCAATGACCAGCTGTGGCACCAGACGCCACCAGCAGCCAGGCAAGGGCTAGGAGCAGGCGCATGGTACCTAGTGCTGTGTCCCGTAAATAACTCATAGATTACCCTGCTCCGCCTGCAGG
>JAQIBG010000080.1 GCA_027859175.1 Planctomycetota bacterium
TCGAGCCACGGCACATCCAGGCAGATGCGCGGCGGTTGCTCCAGGCCGCTGCACCAGGGGTAGCGCTCGTGTGACTCGTCGTGGGTCAGGCCGCCGACGTAGGCGCAGTACGATGAGGCGTCTGCGTTTTGATATCGATAACAGCGATTCGCCGTCTTCGGTGTGGATCAGCCCGCTTGATGACTACGCCTTCGTGACGCTGCAGGGCAACAAGCAGGTGGTCATTATCGACCTGATCAAGGGCGAGATCATGAGCCGCATCGGCGTTGGCGCTGCCGCCCAGGGGCAGGCCTACGACCCAACCAGCGGGCGCCTGTTCATCCACAATTTCTTGGATCGATCCGTTACTGTTTATGAGATTGCAGCCTTCCTGCGCAGCGGGCGTCTGCCCGAGGGCCCGGCCCAGACCTTGCGGACGGTGGCCAACGAGCAGCTCGCGGCTGAGGTGCTGACTGGTAAGCAAATCTTCTATAACGCGAGCGATGAGCGCATGGCACTCGAGTCCTACATCTCCTGTGCCTCCTGCCACCTCGATGGCGGCCACGACGGCCGCACCTTAGACTTCCACGGCCGTGGCGAAGGCTTCCGCAATACCACCGATCTGCGCGGGCGTCGCGGCACCGGCCATGGCCGCGTGCACTGGACGGCGAACTTCGATGAGATCCAGGATTTCGAACACGATATCCGAGCAGCCTTTGGCGGCACTGGCTTCATGAGCGATGCCGATTTCGCGCGGGCCAACACCTCGCTGGGTGCGAAGAAGGCTGGCAAGAGCGCCGCACTCGACGCCTTGGCGGCCTACGTGACCTCGCTTGACGCCACGCCGCGCAGCCCGTATCGCGCCGGTGACGGCAGCATGACGGCAGTCGCCGTGCGTGGTGCGGAGGTGTTCAAGCGCCTCGACTGCGCAAGCTGCCACAGCGGGAGCGACTTCACCGACAGCGCCACGGGCGCGACCCACGACGTGGGCACCATCGGTCCGAACTCGGGCAATCGTCTTGGCGCCGAACTTACCGGGATCGATACCCCAACCTTGCTCGGTGTCTGGGCGACCGCGCCCTACCTCCACGACGGCAGCGCCGCGAACCTGGAGGCGGTCTTCGCCACCGGGCCCAGCAACGGCGACCACGGCGTGGCGCGCGGCATCACCGCCGACGACCGAGCCGACCTGGTGGCCTTTCTGCGTCAGCTCGAAACCGGCGATACCAATCCCGGCCAAACCGAGCCGGAGCCAGTCCAGCAGCAGGGCTTCCACGGCAGCCCCTTGCTTATCGCGGCTACCGGTACCACCCGGATCGAGGCCGAAGAGTACGACCTCGGCGGTGAAGGCATCGCTTACCACGACGTTGATAGCACCAACAACGGCGGCGCCTACCGCACCGATGCGGTTGACATTGAAACCACCCGCGACGCCGGGGGCGGTCACAACGTGGGTTGGATCGCCAACGGTGAGTGGATGGAATACGCCATCAATGTTGCCGCTGCTGGCACCTACGATGTGGAGCTGCGCGTTGCGCGCGGATCTAACGGCGGCTCGTGGCTGCGCGTGGTGACCAGCGACAACGAGAGCGGTGTGGCCACGGTGCCCAGCACCGGTGGTTGGCAGAGTTGGACCACGGTCTCGACCCGCGTCGAACTGTCAGCCGGACCCCAGTCCTTGCCCGTGTATCTGGGTGGTGGCATCAATTTCAACTGGTTGAGCCTGACTCCGGTTGCCGTTGCAGGGCTGAACGGGCCGATTCAGGAGCAGAACGGTTTGGTGGCGATAGAACTCGCCGACTACGACCGTCACGAGGCCACCAGTGAACACGCCTGGGAGCCGATCATCGGCCTGGCTGACACCGCGGGCGAAGCCCTGGTGGCCGCGCCGAACCTTGGTGCCAACCTCGGCGATAGCATCGCGGGTCCGCACCTCGTTTACCACGTCGAGTTCGCCACCGCCGGTACCTGGTACCTGTGGCTACGCGCGTGGGGCACCAGCGAGTCCAACAACTCGTGCCACGTTGGTCTGAATGGTCAGCCTGCCAGCTTCGGCCGCTGGGGGCTGGGCTTGGTATGAAGGGATCGGCTTCCGCGACGCTCCCGAGCGCGTGACCATCGAGGTCGACAGTGCCGGCACGCACGCGGTTGATCTGTGGATGCGTGAAGACGGCTTCCGCGTTGATCAGCTGGTGCTGACCACAGATCCATTGTGGCGGCCCAGCGGACGCGGCCCGGCATCGAGCCCGCGTGGCATCGGGAGCCGGCATGCGCCGGTGGTAACGGCCGGCGCCGATGCCGATATTACCCTCGGGGAGAACCTGGCGCTGTCAGGCGCCGCGACAGACGCCGACGGCGATACCCTGAGCCTCGCCTGGAGTGCCCAGCCGCCGGCCGGCGTGACCTTCGCCGACGCCGGATCGGCAAGCACTAGCGTCAGCTTCACGGCAGCCGGCAGCTACACGCTGACCCTAAGCGCTAGTGACGGACTCGACCGCGTGAGCGACAGCCTTGTGGTCAATGTGGCCAACTCCAACGCCGGTTTTGCGGCCTTCATCAACTTCCAGCCGGGCGGGGCCGCGGTTCCCAATGGCTACCTCGCTGACCGGAGTCAACCCTTCGCCGATCGCGGTGAGCACAGCTACGGTTGGACCAGCCGTTTCGATGATACCCGCGATCGCAACCACGGCGGGGCCAACGATCAACGCTGGGATACTCTCAACCATCTCCAGAAGGGTGGCGTTGATCGGGTGTGGGAAATTGCGGTGCCGCCTGGCATTTACCGAGTGCGCATCGTGGCCGGCGATCCGGCCTACACCGATCAGCGCAACCACTTCGATCTGGAAGGGGTGAAGGTGGCCGACCAGGACGGGATGGACCACTTCGACGACCGCACCGTTGAGGTGTCGGTCACCGACGGCCGCCTGACCCTGGCTCCAGCCAACGACGCTGTGAATGCCAAGATCAACTTCATCGAAATTACTGCCGCTACCGCCAGCAACTGAGGACACCAACCATGACGCACATCAACGCTATCCTCGCCCCCTGTGGGGCCCTGCTCATCGCCCTCACCACCGCCTGCGGTGGTAGCGGTGGTAGCGGTGGCGCCGCTGATGGCGCCCCCGTCGCCGGATCGGATCTGCTTCCGGTCATCACCCATTTCGATAACGGCCAGGTTGAGACCACCGGCACCCTTGATGCCGAGGGTCAGCGCCAAGGTGCTTGGCAGGTTTTCGCCTTCGATGGCCAACTTTTGTTCGAGGGCGAGTTCGTTGACGACGCGCTCGACCACTCCCAGCCGTGGACCCACTGGAACTCGGATGGCAGCGTCCGCTACGACCAGGACGACGGCCCACATCCCGCGGGCGGGCCGTGGTGATGTGTCCTTGTCGGCCTTCAGCCTAACAGCCACCGAACCCAGGATAACGAGGGATTGCGGCGACGATCTGCCCATGGTCCACTGCTATGCCATCGGCTTGGCAGGATGATCGGGAAACCCATTGCTGTCAGACGTCAAGTATGGGCGCCGCAGCGGGTGAATTGGATGCCAAAATTGGTTAATGTGGCTCGCGTCCAGAATGCTGGTGAGGAAGGGTGCGGGTCATGGTGGCAGAGGGCATTTTAAAATTGGTGGCATTGGTTTTCATTGCCTTCTGCCTCATCAAAGTGGTGATATTTGCGTTCCTGTATTCTCAGACTGAATATCAGGGCGAAGTACGGGGCGAGGTCGTCGCTGTGGAGGAGAAGCCTTCAAGCACAGGGCATATACACTTCTATCCTGTTGTTCGCTACGCAGGGGGCGATGGCACAGAAACCACGCTGAGTGTTGCCATTGGCTATGCGAGCAGGCGGAGCATCGCGGTGGGAAGTCACGGCACCTATGGCCTTTGGGGCAGTGGGGATTCTGTGGTGTTGCGGCCTCAGTCCTTTGTGTTCTGGGCAATCTTTTGTGCTCTCGTGTTTATTTTCGCGCCATTACTCACTGGGGTCTGCCTTCTCGTTTTTTGGCGAATTCCATCAGCCACCCTTGTTGGGACCATGTTTCCTTTGGCGAAAAGGGAATAAGCCCGAAAAATAGTATGCAGAGCGCTCCCTCGCTCCACGTAGCGGTGCGTCCAAATCCTTACGCGCACCCAAGGCGGCCGGGCCCGGTGCCGCAACTATGCCGCAGAACATCCGAAGGAGCCTCACCCATGCGGCCGGCGGCGGGTGATACTCGGCATTAAGGACATACAATCGCCCCGGATCGATGGCCGGGGTGATTGCATTGGTGCCTATCCGTCTACTCAAAATGTGCCATTTCCTTGTGCTGATTACAGTCTGAATCCTGCCTTGATGTTTTCATAAGGGCGAATTGCGTTGGCATTTTGGCGGCGCCTTGGCTGAATAGGGGGGGGGCGACATCCAAGCTCTGACCAAGAGGAGGATCTATGATCCGAAGTTGTCTGCTCATCGCCGGTGCTGTGCTGGCCTTGGCTGCCGCCGAGGGTCCGCAACTTCCTCGAGGCGTCGAGCGTGCTCTGAGCTCTTACGAAAAGGCCGCAGCGAAGGCCCAGGAGGCCTACGACGAGGCCATGGCTGACGCCGTGGCTGAAGCGGTCAAAGACCTCACCAAGGAACAGGAGAAGGCGACCAAGGCCGGGAGCCTCGACCTCGCGCTCGCGATCCGTGCTAAGATCGATGAGCTCACGCCAGTGCCTGAGGATGGGGCTGATTTGGCCGGGGGCGGGAAGGGCCGAGTTCGGCAGTCCAGGGTCTCCATCCCAGCTGCCGGTGAGTCCTCACTCGGAGAACTGCCCGCGGGGGTCAAGCTCTCCATCGCTTACGACTCTGGCTTATGGGGCTTCGGTGGTTCCATGGGCTCGACGGTGAAGAGCCCGGATGACCCAAGTGCTCCGGATGCCCTGCAGGTCGCTTTAGTGTATCCGTCGGGGACGGTGACGCCGATAGGTACGGGGACGGCCTCGTTGCCATTCGTTGTGGCCATCAAGGAGGCGGGTGAGTACCGGCTCCGGATGCGGGACGCCAAGCCCCATGACAACGTGGGCGAAGTCGTCTATCGGGTTGGGGTTCGTTGATGGCGGATGGAATGTCTTCGTGTCTTCGACGCGGAATGGGGAGACCCAGGACGTGAGGACGTGGGCTGTGGATCAACTGAGCATAGCAACCCCAGAGCAGCGCGCGGCAGTCAAGCGCATCGAGCCGTGACCATCGGTGAGTTGGATGACTGGGTCATCGAGCGTTGAGCGTGTGGTGCGTGTCGCTTCGGCGGTGTGTGGTCGCGGATGTCAGCGCTTGACCATGTGCATCAGCACGCTTCGCACTGGATTACGCCGGGCCGCGGGTTGCGGCCCTTCGTAAACGGTCTTCACGTCTGACACGGAATAGACCGCGCTGTGGTCAAGGGACAGTATCCGTTGTATCAGCGCAGGTATGTTGCGCCGTCTTTCGATGATGAGCAGGAGCTCGATCGGATGCGATTCCCCCATATCCCCGTCGAAGGAGATGACCTGAAACCCCTCATCGCGCAGCTTCGTCGCTAAAACATCATGGTTGAATGAGATGCAGCGGATGAGTTCGCTGCCAATGGCGAAGCTGCTTTCGATCACGATGCCGACGTAGGTCCCGACTGCAAAGCCGCCGGCGTAGGCGAGTGCGAGATACCACTGATCGAGGTTGGTCAGGACCTGGGATGCTGCAATGAGCCAGATCAATATTTCAAAGAAACCAATGATTGAGGCTAGGAGCTTTTGACCGCGGAAGACGACTATCGTTCGGAACGTTCCCAGTGAAACGTCAGAGACGCGAGCGATGAATATCAGTGGTACCAACAGGTACGGATAATCAGTTAGTAGCTCAGAGATGTCTGCTCCTTGTTAATGCGGTCATCTATATGGCGCGGCGTTTCCACCGGGAGGGGCGAGCATTGAGCCCGATTTGGCGACCCTGCCTGCCCCAGGAGCTACCCGGTGGTGTTTGATGATTGGGCCCATACGCAGTCGTTTCGGGCGTACCGTTTTGGCTATGGAATGAGAGCATGCCCATGCGGCGCTGGGGCGCTAGGGTGATCGCCCCATTGCCGATCACTTGCGATCGAGCCGCAGCTTAGGCTGCGGGCCGACCTGGTCGCAGTTTGGCTCAGCCCGCGTAGTCCAGCTCTCAAATCCGTGCGCGCGCCCAAGCAGGCCGAGCCCGGTGCCGCAACAATGCCGCAGAACATCCCAGGAACTGTCACCTATGCGGTCGGCGGCGGGCGATACTGGGCACCATACTCATCCCGTACGCTTCCGATGCGCCGATCTATCACCGGCCCTTTGGCACGGTGGGCTTGATTGCGGCTAATGTCCTCATCTTCATCGCGCATGTCGCCGGCGTGTTCGAGGTGCAGGAGTGGGTCCTGCGCTATGACGGCTTCAGCCTATGGGAATGTTTGGCTTCTGCTTTTGCCCATGCCGGCATTTCTCATCTCGTCGGCAACATGGTGTTTTTGTGGTGCTTCGGCTTGATTGTTGAGCGCAAGCTCGGCACCGGACGCTTCCTGGCGGTCTATGCCGCCTTGGCGATCGTGCCGAATATCGGCGAGCAGTTGGTGATGATGGGCTCAGACGGCGGCAGCCTCGGCGCGTCGACCGCGATTGCCGGCTTGATGGCGATGGCTCTGGTCTGGGCCCCGCACAACCGCATGGACATGCTGTTGGTGATCTATTTCCGCGCCTTCCACTTCGATTGGGCGGTCTGGGTGGTGACGATCTACTACATCGGTTGGGACTTCATCCACGCCATGGTGATCGATTTTGAGATGTCGACGCCGGTGCTGCATCTCAACGGCGTCATCCTTGGTGCGCCGCTGGCGATCTGGTTGCTGTTTTCAAATCGCGTCGACTGCGAGGGCTGGGACATCTTCTCGGGCGGCAAACGCGGTGGCCGGCGTGCGCCCAACGATGGCCGCCGACTGGCCAAGGAGCACGATCGCAAGCGCCGGGAGGAGGAATTGACGGCGATCCGCACCTCGACCGCGCAGAGCATGCGCGAGATGCTCGCCGACGACGACGTCGAGGGCGCTCTGCTCGCCCACGCCGTGTACGAGCGCAACCACGGTGTCTGGAATCCGCCGACACCCGTGACCCGGGCGATGGCCGAAGCTCTGTGGAATCAGAAGCGCTGGAATGACTTCGAGACCTGGGCCTTCCGTTTAGAGCGCTGCGACCCGAACGCACGAGCTGAAATCGAGCTGGCGCGGGCCCAGTTGCTGATCGAAGTCCGCCGGCGACCGCAGGCCGGCCTGCGCCTGCTCAGGTCAATTGAGCGCCATCACGAACTGTCGAGCGAGCATTACGATCATCTGATGCGCCTGCACAATCGCGCCTAAGCGCTGCGGGCGCAGGGGGTCTTGGAGCCGGTATGATCATTCTACGGGTTGGGACGGGGAGAACGCCATTGCGTCAGGACGTCAGGACGCCGCATACGTTTGGATCTACGACGTTCTCGCCTAGCTGGACGCGGGCCTGGGATCGTGGTGCCGATGTCGGCTGTGCTAATACGACATCGGCGCTGGGGAGCAGGTCCCCAGCGCCGATCGCTTGCGATCGAGCCCCAGCGCAGGCCGCGGTCCGACGTGCTTGCAGATTGGCTCAGCGGTCCAGTTCGATGAGGAACGCTGCTTGGTCGCTGCCGATGGTGATGGTGCCATCGGCGGGGACGGTGCCCTCGCTGATGATCGCCCAGTGCCAATCGCGCATGCGGAAGCGCATGCCCGCTAGGGCCGGGGCGGTGATGGTGCATCCCACGCGCGAGTAGC
>JAQIBG010000081.1 GCA_027859175.1 Planctomycetota bacterium
TCGCGCCCTCGCGCCCTCGCGTTACCCCAAACCAAACAAACCAAACAACCCAGATCAGCGCTGGGTTTTGCGCCAGGCGCGGGGGTTGACGCCGACTTGTTTGCGGAACACGCGGCTGAAGTAGGCGGGGTCGCGGTAGCCGCAGGCGACGGCGACCTCTTTGATCGAGAGCGAGACGTCGGCCAGAAGGCGGCGCGCCAGGGAGCAGCGTTCGGTGGTGATGAAGTCAACCAGGCGCTGGCCGGTCACGGTGTGGAAACGGTGCGAGAGGTAATCGGCGCTGCACCGCAGCCGCCGCGCCAGCCAGGCCACCGAGAGCTGCGCGTCGGTTAAGTGGACGGCCACGCTATGCCGCGCCTGGAGCACCAGCTGGTCATCCTCCTGTCCGACCGCCGGACCAGCGCGCAGCGCATCAAGCAACAAGGCCAGATGGGCCCGCACCAAAGCCTGCACCGCCACGTGGGTGGTGGGGGCGCCCTCGATCATGCATGCCGCAGCGTCGTTGAGGTAGCCATACAGGCGCGGAATGCCGCTCATGCCCATGCCGTAGCGATGCAGGATTCGGGTGCCCCGCACCGGCTGGCCCTGGGCTGCGTGAAAGGCAAAACCATGGTCGCTATACGAGAATACCAGGTTCAGGAATGGGCCCGGCTTGGGATGCTCATCGTGTGCCACGCCGCGCGGAATCACCAGCAGATCGCCTGCCTCCGAGCGAATCCAACCAGGCTCCAATTGCATGTCACAACACCCGAGCACCTGCACAAACAGCTCTGGGCGCGGGTGAAAATGGCCATGCCCCGGGTCACGAAACAAGGCCAGCGGCGGCGCGATACGAATCCGCTGCGACTCCACCAAACCGGCCAGAGCCTTGATGCCGAGCTGGCGGACCCCGGCCTCGGTGCGCGCAGCGCTCATGATCACTTCAACATCAGCCACGGAACCATCCTAAGATTTGTCCAAGTTTTCCAAGTATCGACCTGCAAATCTAATTTGCCGCCCGCGCCCGCTCTTTGATACTCGCCGCCACGAGGGAAAATTGGCCGGAAACCAACCCTTGTTGCCTCATTCTCACAGACCCC
Source organism: Planctomycetota bacterium (assembly GCA_027859175.1). Lineage (GTDB taxonomy): Bacteria > Planctomycetota > UBA11346 > UBA11346 > UBA11346 > GH22. The sequence continues at coordinate 1,080 of JAQIBG010000081.1, forward strand.
GATGCCAGCCGCCGCCGCAAACACGGCAGAGCACCTAATTCCGGGGCGCGGAATTTTCCGCAAGGAGCCAACATGGCACGCAGCAAACCTATCCGCATCGGCATCGTTGGCCTCGGCATGGGGAAGGCCCATGCGATGGCAGCCGCCGGCCTACCCGGCGTAGAAATTGCCGCCATCGCCGAGCCAGACAGTTCGCGCCTCGAGCAACTGCACAACAACATCGCCAAGCAGCACGGCGCCAAGGCCGCTGCCAAGGCCAAGCAGGCGCGTCTCTATGACGACTACAAGGCCATGGCCCGCGATGGCGCGGTTGACGGCATGATTCTGGCGCTGCCCACCGACATGCACGCCGCCGCCTCGCGCTACTGCCTCAAGCAGGGTGTGCACGTGCTGTGCGAGAAGCCGCCCACAGTGAAGGCCAGCGAGATGGCCGCGGTCAAGAAGCTGGCTGAAGACCAAAACCTGACCTACATGTTCTGCCGGCAACAGCGCTTCGACCCCAAGAAGTTTGCGACCCGCGATTTGGCCTTGGCCGGCAAGCTCGGCACCATCTACCACGCTGAATCGAAATGGATGCGGACCCGCGGCGTACCGTTCCGCGGCGGCTGGGGCGTCAACAAAGACAGCGGCGGCGGCGTGCTGCTCGACCTCGGCATCCACCAGCTCGACGACGCCTGGTTCTGCATGGGCTCACCCAAACCGGTTGAAGTGTTCGCCGGCCTGCATTGCGGCATGCCGCACTTGGCCAAGGGCCAGAAGCTCAGCATGCCCTACAATGCCGACGACTGCACGGTGGGCATGGTGCGCTTCGATACCGGCGCCACCTTGATGGTAACGGTCACCTTCGCCCTCAACGAGGTTAAGCCCGACACCGAAGACGGCGTGATCGGCAACACCGAATGGTTCGAGCTCAAAGTCCTCGGATCGAAAGCCGGCATCGACGTGGTCCGCAACCGCATGGTTAGCGATAACCCCAAGGGCGCCAAGGTGGGAGCCATCCCAGTGCCTGCCAAGCTCAAGAAAATGCGGACCCAGATCGGCGGTCAGCTCGCCAACTTTACCGACGCAATCCGCACCGGCGCGCAACCGCTCAACACCGCCGAACAGGCCCTGCACCTGATGCAAATGCTCGACGCCTTACGCAAGAGCTCTGAAACCGGCCGCAGCGTTCGAATCAAATAGCACCAGCACCACTCTCAAGCCACCCCCACACGGAGACACGCATGTCCCTCGGCTACACTGACACCCCCTTCATCCACGACCAAGTCTGGCGCGTCCACGACGCCGAACGCCCGCAGCCGCGCATCATCACGCCCGGTGACGCCTCCACCAAGGCCGCGGTCAGTCCACCGTCTGATGCCGTGGTGTTGTTTGACGGCAGCAACATGGACGAGTGGGAATCGATCAAAGACAGCAGCGCCAGCCCCTGGGAACTAACCAGCGACAAGGCCATGCGCGTGGTGCCCAAAACCGGCAACATCCGCACCAAGCGCCAGTTCGGCGACGTGCAGCTGCATGTCGAATGGGCCGCCCCCACCGAGATCAAAGGCGAAGGCCAAGGTCGCGGCAACAGCGGTGTGTTCCTGATGGGTCGCTACGAGATCCAGGTGCTCGACAGCTACGACAACCCGAGCTACGCCGATGGCCTCGCCACCGCCGTTTACGGCCAGTACCCGCCGCTGGTCAACGCCTGCTGCAAGCCCGGCGAATGGCACATCTACGATATTATCTGGACCGCGCCGCGGTTCAGCTGCGGCCAGCTGGTGGCACCGGCCACCGTCACCGTGCTGCACAACGGTGTGGTCACGCACAATCACCGCATCCTGCAGGGCCCCACCGAGCACCGCGACACCACGCGCTATGATCCGCATCCGGAAACCGGTCCGATCATGCTGCAAGATCACGGCGACCTGGTGCAGTTCCGCAACATTTGGGTTCGCGATATCTGATCCGCCTTGGAGGGAGGATCGCGCGGCTCCGGGCAGGCTTGCCCGGAGCCGCGTTTTTATTGTTTAAGACCTGGACGCAGCAAGGGGCCAAGGCCCGTCTGGCGTGACTTGATACGCCCCAAGGCGCGCTGCAATACGTCGGCATTAGCCCATATGCGTGCCGAATACGCCGCACGCGTTACCGCGGTATAGATCAACTCACGCGTCAGCAACTGACCCAATTCAGCAGCATCGCTATCAGCCGTCATCACTTCGATGTGATCAAACTGCGAGCCCTGACTCTTGTGGATGCTCATCGCGAACACCGGCTCGAGTTCGTTGAGTCGATGCAGCGGCACCGCGCGCAAACTTCCATCGCTATCGGGGAAAGAGCACGCGGCATCACCACGCGTGCCGTGCACGATGCCAATATCACCGTTGAACAGGTTGAGGTCGTAATCGTTACGCGTCACCAGCAAGGGGCGCCCAGGATAGTGCTCATCGTCCCACGGCGCAATCACGCCGCGCGCTGCCAGGCTGTGCTCAATGCGGCGGTTGATGCCGGCCACACCCAAGTCACCACTGCGCCGCGCGCATAAGATGCGCTGGCGCCCGAGCCGTGCCAAGGCCTCGGCCGGATCGGGCGCCGTCACCACAGATTGCACCCAGGCGTCCATCACATGACACAACTCGCCGGCTGCCTGCGGCCCCGCGCAATCACGGCGTTCAATCCACACCGCTTGCGCTGCGTTAGCACCCTGGGCGTGCGCGCCGGCGGCGGGCGCCAGGCTGGCATCAGCCAAACAGGCCATCACCTGCTCGGGCGCATGTTGAATCGCTGCACTCAGAGCGCTTACCGCCGGCGAGGCCGCGCTGCGCCAGTTTTTACGCAGACACACCTGGGCCGCGGCCAGGGGATGCAAAGCCTCGGCGGCCTGCACGGCTTCAGCCTGCGGCGCGCACTGCTGATACCAGGCAGCCACCGCCGGGTCGACCTGGTCGCTATGGCACCGCGCGATCTCGCCGAGCACGTGGCCCGCGTCAACCGAGGCCAACTGCTGCGGATCGCCTAACAGCAGCACCTGCGTGCTAGCCGGCACGCGCTCGAGCATGCGCGCCAGGATCGCCGCATCCGCCATCGACACCTCGTCGATCACCACCAAGTCGGCGCCGAGCAAACCCGACCCATGCACCAAGCGATGCAGCGTCGCAACGCCGGCGGTCAAGCGCGACAATTGCTCGTCATTGATAAAACCACTCGCGACCAAGCCCTGACCGGTCGCAACCAAACTCTCGCGCAGACGTTGCGCCGCCTTGCCGGTAGGCGCGGCAATCACCACCCGCAAGGCCGATCCGCGCCGCTGCGCGCGGCGCTCGGCAATCGCGATCACGCGCCCAGCCACGGTGGTTTTGCCGGTGCCCGGTCCACCCGTCACAACCGCCAAGCCATGACTGAGAGCCACGCAGGCGGCCAAGCGCTGCCAGTCGACACCGGCCACCAAGGCCGCGTCAGAGTGCGGGAACAAGGAGCGGATTTCATCACAGGTCGCGCTGTCTTGCACCAAATCCGGCAGGCGCGTGCAGTCGGCCGCGCGCCGCTGCAGTTCGCTGGCAAGGAAATGCTCATAGCGCCAGTAACGCCGACTCGCCAAACCATCGCCGTCCAAAACCAAGGGCACATCGCCGTCGCCCTCGCTCACCAAACCCGATGCGAGCAGACTCGCACGCCACGCCGCCACATTGGCAACCGGGGCCTGATCTAGATTTTCTGACAAGCGCAGGCAGGTATCGCCGTTCGCCATCGCAGCCTCAAGCAAGCGCAAGGCGCTGGCTGTGGCAGCGTCGGCGTCTACGCCGGGCAAGGTCAACAAGAGATCGACACCAAGCGTTGGCTCAGGCATGACCATCTCCAAAGCAGGCATCGAGGGCCTCGATCATCGCCCCGCTCGGGCGCTGAGCATACCAACCGGCGCCAGTGCCGTCGATACCGCGGGCAAACACGTAATGCGCCGATCCAACATGCCGCTCATAATCATAATCCGGCAAGCGCAGTCGCAGCAAACGATGCACCGCAACCAGATAGAGATGGTACTGAAGGACATAATGGTGGTGCCGCATTTCAGCACGCAGCGCAGCCTGGCCATAGCCCCCCTTGCGGGACAGATCATTGCTCTTCCAGTCAAGAATATGCACGCGCCCCTGGTAGCTGAACAAGAGATCGATGATGGCGGTGAAAAAACCGCCGGGCAATTCTAGATCAACAATGTCAGACGCATAGCTTTGCCACTCGCCACCATGATCGGCAAAGGCCTGGGCCAAACCATGCGGCCGCGTGACCGGCAATAATACTTCCAACTCAGCTTGCCGCTGCGTGGCCACGCTGCGCAGCGGCAGATCCAAGCCCGGCACCTCGGCGGCCAGGGTGCGCTCAACCAGCAAGGCCAAGCGCGCGGCATGGCCGTCGTCGAAGCCTTGCTCACGCAATTGCTGCGCGCACATGATGTGGATCGCCTGGCGGTCGGCATCAAACGGAAGGTACTCGAACACCGCGTGCAGCGCGGTGCCGAAGCGGGCGCCGCGTGGCAACAGATCGTCGACCAACTCTGTGCTGCGCTCCTCGGCCTGTTCCGCGTCGTCCTGTTCGATTCGCTGCTGATCATGATCAGGCTCATCAACCGGTCGATTGCGCACCAAGCCCGAGTAACTGCTGAACCAACGCTCGCGCCGCCGCGCCTGCCACGGGGCCACTGCACTTGCGGCCGGCCCGCTTATCGCTCGTGGTTGCCAATCCACGTCCGCCGCAGCGGGCGTCTCCACCACCGCCACCTGTGGACTGGCCAGGGCCTGCCGCACCCGATGCTCCCAGGCTGCATCGCCAGGCTTGGCCCAACTGACCAGGGTTTCCGGCGTACAAGCTTCCGCGCAGGCCGCCAGCCACGTTAAGGCGGCGGTCTTACAACCGGGGCCCGACCGCGCCGGATGCGGCGCATAGGCAAGATAACATCGGTGCTCGGCCCGGGTCAGAGCCACATAGGCCAGACGCATGTCTTCAGCCAAGGCCGCCGTGGCCTGGGCCTGCTCAACCTTGTGCGGCTTGTGGTTGCCAAAGAACCAACAAGCCTGATGGCCCTCGTGGTAAAGCCCGGAATCGCCAGAGCCGCGACCGGCCCACAGTGAGGGCACAAACACCACCGGGAACTGCAGACCTTTGCTGGTGTGGATCGTAACGATGCGCACCGCGTCGTCATCGCGATCGAGGCGCAATAATTGATCTTCACCGGCCTCGGCCGGATCAACGATGCGCGCCTGCAGCCATTCAACGACAGCCTCGGGGCTAAGACGGTCAGCATCGGCCACTTCGGCCAGCAAGTCGCCAAGATGCAGCAAGTCGGTCAAGGCGCGCTCACCATCAGCGCAGCGTGCGAGCGCCAAACGCGGCGTGGTGTCGGCCCAGCCCTGATCAAGCCAGGCTTGCCACATGGTCACGAAACCACGCTCAAGCCACGCCTGTCGCAAGGCCCGCAGGCGCGAGCTCAGCGCGTCAATCGCGGGGCCGGCCAAGTCTGCCGGTGTGAGCCCACACATGCGGGTCAGCGCGGCCGCCCGCACCAAGCGATTGCGATGCGGCGCCAATATCGCCGTCAAAACGCTGAGGAGCTCCAAGGCCAACGCACCATCAAATACGCCATGGCGCAGGTTCCGCACACTCGGCACCGGCGTAGCTAGGGCCGCCAGGGCCGCCGCCAAGCGATCGCCCTCGCCATGCGAACGCACCAAGATCGCGATATCACGCGGATCAACCGGACGCCAGCCCTCGCCTTGGGCGATCTCACCCTGGGCCAGCAAGCGTACAATTTCTTGCGCTACGGCGGCTTCTATGGCCGCGCTGGTCGCGTCTCTGGAACCAACCGGCTCCTGCCACCACAACTGGCACGGCCGCGAATCAAAGCCCACGCCCCGGAACCGTACCGGCTTGGCGGCATCAACCGGGGCAAAGCCAATCGCCGGATCAACAAAAGCCTGAGGCCGATCAAACAGACCGTTGACCGCTGCCACCAGCGCCTCGTCGCTCCGAAAGTTGGTCGACAGCGTGGCCGCTGTCAGCACTGGGTCGCTGGCCACCGCGAGATAGGCATGCACGTCGGCGCCACGGAAAGCGTAGATCGCCTGCTTGGGATCACCAATCAAGAACAGCCGCTTGCCTGGGCCACGGAACAAACCGTCGAGAATCCGCCACTGCAAGGGGTCGGTATCCTGGAACTCATCAACCAACACCACGTCGTAACGCTCGCTGACCGCGCTGCGCAGGGCCTCGGCACTCGGACCATCAATCGCGTCGTCAAGCGCGACCAATAAATCATTATAGTGCAGATGCTGCGCCGTGCGCGGCCGCGCCAGCAGATGATGCCGATACGACTCGAGGATCTGGCGCTGAATCCCCGGCCCAATCTGCACCAGCTTCAGCAGGCCCTGGTGCCAGTCTTCCTGGGCCAAGGCCTTGAGATGGGCCTTATTCGGCAGGCGCGGTTTCTTGGGGTTTTGGTTCGGATTTAAAATTGGCGTCAGCAGGGCGGTCATTTCCGCCCCCACAATCGAGCCATCCAGCATGGCCCCAACGCGACCCAGGGCCTTGGGCAGATGCCGCAGGCCGAGTTCGGGGTCAGTACCAATCTGATCAGAGCGCGCAGCGTAGAAGGCCTCGATACCCCGACGCCAGTCTGGCCACGATGCCCGCGCGGCGGCGATTCGCTCCGTCAACTCGTCACCATCGACCGCACCCGCACCGGTAAACTTGGCCAGAGGATGCCGTTCCAAATTCCGACACAGCGCAATCAGCGTGTCCGGATCAAGATGCGGACCAGCCAAGCTGGCAGCATCGGGTTCAAGGCGATGCGCCCAGTCGCGGAGCAAGTCGTACACGGTGGCTTCACGCCACGGGCCCAGGTCGCCATCCAAGTCGGCACCCAGCGGCGCTCCTGCATGCAAGGCGTGGTCACCCAGCAGACGATTGCACACGCCGTGGATTGTAACCACCAAGGCCTGGTCGAGCCCAGCCACCGCCAACAGCAGGCGCTGATAGACGAGCTCATCGCCCTGATGCTGAGCTGCCAGCGCTTGTAAAAACGGATCGCTAACCGGCTGGCCATTCAGGGCGGCCAAGGCATCGTGCAAACCACGCCGCAGGCGCTCGCGCAACTCGGCCGTGGCCGCGCGGGTGAAGGTCATCAACACCATGCGCTCAATCGGCACGCCCTGCTCAACGATCAAACGCAGCACGATGCCAACGATGGTGTAGGTCTTGCCGGTACCGGCGCTGGCCTCCAACAACCAGGTGCCGGGTGTCAAGTCGGCGGCGCCCGCGCCATGCAACACAAAACGCGGCAGCGTCATTCGGCGCCTCCGCGTTCGGCGGCGATCACGCCATCCCAAATGGTCTCGGCCCAATACTCAAAGTCGGGATGATCGAGCGGGTTGCTTGGCTCTGGGTACACCACGCGATGGGCGGCGTCTTCGGCCTCACAGGGCACCGTGCTGCGAAAGGCCCGCTGCGACCAGGTTTTGACCGCACCAGCCCGGGCCCGCTCACGCGACCAGGGCGAGCGCTTCTGCCGCATCTTGGCGACGAAAAAGCGGCTGGTGTCGGGCGCAAAAGGTAGCGGCTCGCACTGTGCGGCCAAATAGCCCCGCACCAAGGCGTCGAGATGCGGTGTGGGATCATTGGGAATCGCGATCGCCCACTCCTCAACCGCGCCCTTGTTGATACTCGCCAACACACCACATGTAGTCACACCAGCCGCGGCGGCCAGCACCACACGAATATACAGTGCAAGTTCTTGCGCCGGGCGTCGGCTGCCCGGATGCACCAGCACCACGCCACGCGTGGGATGCAAGGCGGCAATAGACAGGCCCAAGTCGAGCCCGCCGTGGCTGACGCGCGCCTCGCGATTCTCCAAAGCCGGCATGACCCGCTGATACCAGGTGCGGACCGCAGCGACGTGCGCCTCGAGCGTTTGCCAGGCCGGTTCTGCCAGCGCCCCAGGCGGCAACCAAGCCTCAGCAAGCAAACGGCCACGCAAGGCGTTGTCATCAGTATCCGCGCTGATCAAACGCTCGGCCAAACGATAGCGGTCAAGACCGGTAGCCGCACTAAAGCGCTCGTGCCCACGCGGCAGATCGTCTAGATGCAGCAGCTGAACGCCAAGCCGGCGCAAATAGGCGGCCGCCGGTCGGCGCCAACAGCGAATCAATTCTTCGTCGCTCACGCTCAGGGGCGTTTCCAGCGCCGGCAGCTCCAGGGCCTCGAAACGGGCTTGCTGACGTGGCCCTAGCAGGGCCTCGCTTTCAGCACGCAACTCGGCGCTCGGCCACGCCGCCAACTGCTCCAGGCTGCCATGCAGACGATGCGTGCGCACCACGCTTGCGCGCAGATCCTCAGCGCTGCAGCCACAGCTCTGCGCCGCCGTCTCCAACAACTCGCCGACTGGCACCGCCGGTGGCAACTCGCTCTTATCGCGCGCGTCATACCCTTGATAGGTGATGATCAGCCGATCGCGCACCGACACCAACAACTCGAGCAGCAGGTAGCGGTCTTCACCGCGCAGATCGCGGTCGCCGGCGCGGGGATGGCGCCGCAGCAGATCGAAATCCATCGAACGCTGCACACGCGGGAACGCACCGTCGTCTAAGCCCACCAGACACAGAACTCGGAACGGGACGCTGCGCATCGGTTGCATGCCGCAGATGGTGACCGCACCGCGGCCGAAATCGCCGCCGCGACCCTGCTCAAACACGGTTCCGAAATGCGCCGCTACGACCTCGGCGGGCACGGCATCGAGTGCCGGCAAGGACTCGAGTTGCGCCGCCCACGAGGACACCGCCGACGCCACATCGGCAAAGTCGGCTTCACCATCTCGACAGCGCACCACGTGGCTGACCACGCGCAGCAGCGTCTCGCGCCACCAGTGCGGCGGCTGAGTGGCGCGCGCCGCCGATGCCACGTCGAGCAGCGGCAACAACAAGGCGCTGATGCGCTGCAGCGCATCATAATCTTCGCCCTGGAAATCATGCACGGGCACCACCGCGTCGGCCGGATCGGCCGCCGGGTCAGCGAACAGCCGCGCGCTATCGGCATCGGCGCCATGCCACCAAGCGAGCATCAAGCGCTGCAGACCATGCCGCCACGAGCCTGCGGCGTAGGCGTAGCCCAACTCGTCTTGGCGATGCTGGGCATCAACGCCCCAACGGAGGTCGGCAGCGTCTACCCACTCGCGCAGACGCGCCAGCTCATCGCTGCCGAGGCCCCAGGCCTGGGCCACCGCATCACAGCTGATAAAATCGATAACCGTGTGAATCTCAAATCGGCCCGGCAGCAAAGCCAGCAGGCGTAACAACACGTCGGCCACCGGGTTTACTACGCGCTCGCGCCGATCAGCCACCGCCACCGCGATCGGTGGGCCGTAACTGGTGCCGGCAAACACCGCTGCCGCCATCGGCGCAACCAAGGCGGGGTCTGGACACATCAGCGCCACCTGCTGCGGCTGCAGATCGGGCTGATCGACAAAGGCCTGATGAATCGCGGCCTTGGCCACTTCCAACTGGCGACGCAGACCGTGGCAGGCGTGGACCTGCAGCGACGGGTCATCTGCGACCAAGGCGTGTGCCGGCAACTCGGTGCTCAGCCGCGCGGCGCACAGATCACTCTGGATGCGATGCAACAAACAGGCCTCGCCGGGCTCGGTGAAGTCATCGAAATCGGCCAAGTAATCGGCGCCTGCTTGATCGAGAGCGCGCAGGAAGTCACGCCCCACCGCGCCCCAATCGCCCAGCAAACGGTTGCCCCACTCGCTGCTCGGCACGCCCTTGCGCACCAGGTCACGCAAACGGCCCTGGTCGTCACCCCAGTAGCCCCAGCTTGGCTGCAAACTGTAGACGTCGACTTCACACTGAGCGCCGAGGGCTGCAAAAACCTCGAGTTGGCGCGGCGCCAAACTATTAAAACCAAAAGCATGGATCCGGGCCGGCAAGCGCGACGAAGCCAGCTGGAGCGCGGCCAGCAAGGCCTGATGGGCCCCAAGCGGGTCACCAGCGCCGCGCGCGCGCAACAAACGCCACAACTCAGGCTGCCAAGGCGCGTCGGCATCGTGCGGCCCGGCGCGACCCTGCTCCCACGGGATCAAAGTCTCCTCGGGTCGATACAGCGCATAACGCTCGAAGCAGTCGATGATGCTAACCGCCAGTTGGTAGCCGCGACGACTCAGGGCACCCGCGCTGCCGAGATACGCCGTCAGCTCTGGGATTTCGTCCAAGCACGCCAAACACACCCACAAGGCCTGCTGCGGATCCCAGGCCGTGTCTGGCAAGGAGAGCAGCTGACTGAGGTGGCCGTGCAAGCGGCCCGGGAAGCACAGTTCTACCCCGGCACAGATACCCAGGCCCTGCGCGATACGCTGTCGCAGCCAATCGCGCAGACCGGCGGTAGGCACCAACACCAGTTCGCTACGGAATAGAGCAGCGCTGTCACTGACGCGTAAGTCGCCCGCCAGAGCGGCTATGAGACGATCACCAAGCGCGTCGAGCTGGTTGCTGGCATGACAGACCAGGGGCATTGCCAGGATTGTTGGCCGCATTCCGTCGGTGCACGTGGCAAGCTGCGAGCAGCTAAGCGTGGGTGATCAATGAGTGCTTGCGTAGCGCCCGCAATCACTTAAGCTAACGTTTGTATACTTATGGGATCTAGCCATGTCTCTCTTTGACCTTGTCGACAGCATGCCGGCACTCGGCTTTATCAGCCTGATCATCGCGATCATTGCCTTGATTCGCAGCAGCCAGCTTGAGAGCCGTTTGCGCGAGCTCGAGGACACGCTCAAGCGCAGCGGTCCGGAACGCCCGCAGCTCAAGACACGCATGGGGCAGACCCAGCCCGAGACCACCGAGCTTGCGGCGACAGCCACCGCCCCACCAACCCCACTCC
>JAQIBG010000148.1 GCA_027859175.1 Planctomycetota bacterium
GTTGGGTTTGGTTCCGCGCGTGGAGTTGGCAGAGTTGGCTTGCGTGGCGGGAATCGCGCACGGCATTGCCGTTTCTGCGCATCCACTCGCTCCGGGCGTATGTCGCTGAGGGCAGCGACACTCCCAGGCACCGCCGCGTTGATCATCGCCACGGAACATGCGGTACACATTCGCAAGCGAGCGAGCGAAGCGATGCGTTTCCCCCACCAACGAGCCTGACTGACAGAACCCACCCCCAGCGAGCAACGCGAGCGCCGGCCGACCGAGGACCGGTGCGCGGCGAAAATGGCGCGTAGCGCCGCCGCGCAGGCCAGCTTGCTGGCCAGGTCCGACCAAGGCCGCGAGCCCAGCGCAGCGCCGGCGAATCGGGGATCCTAAGGGGCAGCGCCCTTTAGAAGTGCCAACTGTTCTTGGAGAGCGAGCCAGGCCTGGCTGACCTCATCGCCCCGGCTCTTGGGAAAGTCTTTATTCATCCCAACTAGCACCGCGTGCACTTTATTACGCTGATCAGCCGGGCGCTTTTGGCAGTCGGCCACCACCACCTCAACCAAGGGCAACACGAGGCTGCCTTCCTTGGCGTTGGCGAGCAGGGTGTGGACGGCGAGCGAGGTGGCCATGTCGGCTTCGTTGGCGGCGTAGAGTTCGGCGCATTGGCGGCGACGCAGGGCGATCTGGAGGTCGGGCCGTTCCTTGTAGAGCGTGTAAATGCTGGCGTAGAGCTTGCCGCGTTTTTTGAGGTCGTTGGCGGGCATGGTGTCGAGGGTGGTGTTGAGGACCTCGAGGGTCAGGTCGGGGTGGGCGTAGCACTTCTTGGCCATGGTGTTGAGCCACTTGGTGCCGGCCTTGAGATCGAGGGTGCCGGTGCTCAGGTGCTTGGCGAGCAGGCGCCAGGCGTCGGCGCGGAAGGGGTTGAGGTCGAGCGCGGCTTCAGTCAGGCGCAGTGAGGTGCTGGGGTCGCTGCTGGCGATACTGGTGGCGATGCGCACCAGGGCGCCGGCGTCTACGTAGCTAGCGTAGTTGTGCAGTGCGCCGTCGAGTTCCATCGCCATCTCGCGGTCGAGCACACTGCGCCGGGTGTGGGGGTCGAACACATCGCCGGTATAATAATAATCGAAATTGTAACGACCGGTGAAGGCGAAGCTGGCGCCTTTGCGATTGGCTTGCAGGAAACCGGTCCACGCATGGCCCATGCCGCCATAACGGCTCTCGCCCGACACCTTGATCGCTGGGATGCCAAAGGTTTTCATGACCCGCGAGGAGAAGTGAGCCTGGTCGACGCAGACTCCGCCCTTGGCGAGCACGTTGCCGAGCAGGTAGGGGCTGTTGCCGAGCTTGGGCTGCTGGTTCAGCTTGCCGTAATCGTAGGGCACCATGCTGTAGGTTTGTGACAGGTCGCTCTTGCCGTTTAGAAATTTGCCGACGACCCAGGCGCGCTCGGAATCGGGCAGATCGAGGTCAACCACGTGCACGAGCAGCGGCCATACCAGCTTGTCTGGCGGATACGGCATGCGCTTGATGGCGGCCGGGCTGGTCAGGTAGTCAAAGATCTCAAGCTTGTCTGGCATGCTTGGAAACTGCGTGGCTTCCACCGCCCAGATCATCGCGAGGCGCGAGCTCAGCACGGCGTCAGGGGTGTCATGGACAACGGCCATCGCAATGGCCAGATGGTAGAACTTCTCGGCGCGCTCGCTGTCGTGGCGTACCAGTTCGTCCATCACGGCGATGGCAGCGGTGGGATCGTCGAACACGGGGTCGATGGCGAGCCAGAAGGCCTTGCGGATGTCTGGGTGCGCGTCGAGCCAAGTGCTCAGGGCCGGAGGGGTGGTACTGGCATAGCCGGCGGCAATGCGCGTGACCAGGTCATCAACCAGGGGGTCGATCTGCTTGGTGCTGATGCGCTTTGGCATGGCGAGCAGGGCTGAGTTCGCTTGGCCAGCCGGGTCGGCTTGATCGGTTGCGACGCTACTGCGGCGGAAGCGTCCATTGCCGACATGTTGGTAGATCAGGTCTTCAGCGGCGTTGGCCACGCAAAGAACCGTTAGCACAAGAAGGGTCAGGGCACGAAGCATGGCTTTAGACTAGGTGCGCGGCTCCCGATTCCAGCGATGACCCTAAGTCATGGGCTGGTGCGATAGCGACCTGGTGGACAGCCAAAGCGCGCCTGAAAGCTGCGGTAAAAATGACTGAGCGAAGCGTAGCCAGCAGCTTCGGCCAAAGCTTCGATGCTGGTGTCAGTGCAGCGTAAGGCGCGGGCGCAGTGGTCGAGGCGGGCCGCGGTAACCAGTTCACCGGGGCGCAGGTGGTAGTGACGGCGGCAGGCGCGGCACACCGTGGCCGGGGCGCGTTGACAGGCTGCGATGAATGCGGTGACGCCGAGCGCGGCGCGCTGGGGGTCATCGAGTTCGGCAACGGCCGTGGCGAGCCACGCTGGCGGGCCATCGTGATGCTCGGCTGGCGCGTCACGCAGCACGCGCAGGGTGCCGGTGACGGCGAGTTCGGCATCGGCCGGGCTCTGGTCACGCACCGGCAATAAGTCAAACAAGGCGCGCATGCGGCCTAGGGCGCGCGGGCCAAGGTGGCGGCGCACCGGGCCGGCTCCAGCCAGCGGCCACGGCCATAGGTGATCACGATGGCGCGCCGCGATGCGGTTAAAGCAGGCTGGTTCAACCGAGCACACGGCGTGGCTGGCGGGGCCGTCAAGCGGCACGATGCGGTGGCGATGTCGCGGGTGCAGGAGCACTAGGTCGCCAAGGCTGAGAATCTCGCTGTGGCCATCGCAGTCGTGGCGCATGCGCCCCGACTCGATCCAGAACCACTCAGGGAAATCGTGGTCATGTTCGAGGTCGGTGCCGGCGGAGAGCGAAAAGCGGACCCAGGCCTGGGCGGCCAGGCCGGTTGACCAGCGCAGACGAGACATGCCGCACTCTATCAGAGAGTCAATATAAGGCAAAATGCTGTTCCTGGGGCATAGACGTCCGGCCCCTTGGGCCAGACTGAAGGTATGCGACCAGTTGACCGTGTGCAGCCAATGATGGGGACCGACTCGGCCCATGACTTCAGCAATGGCAATACCCTGCCACTGATGGCGCGGCCTTGGGGCACGCACCATTTTGCGCCGGTGAATGGGAGCCAGGACGCCTGGTTTTTCAACTATCGCGAACGTGCCTTTGCCGGCCTGCGTTTGACTCATCAGCCGAGTCCGTGGATGAGCGATTGGTGTTGGGCAACGCTTATGCCGCAGGCTGGTGCGCGGCGCTGTTCGGCGCGCGAGCGCGCTCAGGAGGTGCCATCCAAGGCCCTTGATCTGCGTCCGCATCGCTTTTCCTGCGATCTTTCGCAGGAAGCGATTGCGTGGCAGGCGGCACCCACTGAGCACGGCGCCGCGATGGCAATCACCTGGCATCAGGATGGCCGTCGTCGCGTGCTTATCGATACCGCGCGTATTGGCGATCAACCCGGTGCGCATCAGGTTCAGATTCGTCTCGACCCGGCGCGTGGCGCGGTGGTGGTCCGCACTGCCGGTGGCACCGGGATGCATCAAGACTTTGCCCTGCACCTAGTGCTGCGCTGTTCGGTGGCGGCGATCGGCAGCGGGATCTTTGACGCTGAGGGCGAACGCGAAGGTCAATGGGAGGCGGATGGCTTTGCCCTTGGCTGTTGGCTCGAACTGCCACCAGGCGCCGGCACGGTGAATCTGGAAATGGCCGGATCTTTTGTCGACGAGGAAGCTGCTTGGGCCCTGTTGGAGCGCGAAGTGGCCGGACGCAATGCGAGCGTGATCAGTGCCGAGGCGGCCGACGCCTGGGATGAGCTGTTGGGTCGGCTGGAACTGCCGGAATCTGATGAACGCAGCAAAGATCTGGCCGCGACCCTGTGCTACCGGACCTTACTGTTTCCGCGTCGCCTTGATGAGCCCGGTGCCGACGGCAACCCACGGCACCGATGCCCGGATACGGGTCAGGTGTGCGCTGGTGGCCGCGTGACCGACAACGGGTTCTGGGATACCGCGCGCAGCGTGTACTCCTGGTACAGCCTGCTGTGTCCGGACCATCTGCCGCGCATTTTAGCAGGCTGGCTGGGGGGCGCGCGCAGCAGCGGGTGGTTGCCGAGTTGGGCCAGTCCTGGGCATCGTAGTTGCATGACCGGTAGTTACGTCGACGCCGTATTCGCCGAAGCAGTCGCCAAGGGCATTGGTGGTTTTGACCCGGCCGAGGCCCTGCACTACTTGCGCAAGCATGTTGAACAGCCGGTGGCCGATGACGCGCCGTACGGCCGCATTGCGCTGAACGATTATCTCGAGCATGGCTATGTGCCCTGTGAGCGGATCAACAAGTCGGTGGCCCGCACCTTGGATTATGCCTACGGCGATTGGTGCATTGCCGGCGTGGCCGAAGCGGTGGGCGACCAAGCCTTGGCGCAGGCGTGTCGCAAGCGAGCGGGCAATTGGCGCCAGGTGTTATGCCCCGAAACCGGCTTCTTTCGCGGGCGTCATGCCGATGGCTCGTGGCTGCAGCCTTTCGACCCCTACGAGTGGGGCGGGCCCTATGTGGAGGGCTCGGCCTGGCAGTTTGCCTGGCACGTGCCGCATGCTGGGCCTGAGTTGGTGGCGGAGCGCGGCGGGGCAGATACGGCTGGGGCATTTTTACAGCGCTTGCTGGCCGAACCGCCGCGTTTTCAGCCTGGTAGCTATCGCAAAACCATTCATGAAATGCGCGAGATGGTGGCCGAGAATCATGGCCAATATGCGCACTCCAACCAACCGAGCCATTTCACCCTGCCGTACTTGGCGCATTGCGGTTTGCCTGATCTGTGCAGCGAGTGGGTGGCTCGTGTCGCGCGTGACAGCTATCGCCTGCAGCCGGATGGGTACTGCGGTGACGAGGATAATGGCGAGATGTCGGCGTGGTGGCTGTGCGCGGCGCTCGGCCTGCTGCCGCATTGCCCAGGCGGGGACCAATGGCTGGTGATTCGGCCCTTGGTGCCACGTGCGGTGATTCGCGTGCCAGGCCAGCGTGCACTTGCATTTGGTTCCGGGCCCAGCCGCGTGGTCGGTGAAACGGCTGGGCATCAGGCCATTCTGGCTGCAGGCGGGCTGGGAAAGGCATGAACAGGTCGGGATCGGATATAGCGATGGAGGGCCATTGGATTAGGGTTTTTGTGTGAGCGTCATGCCTGCAATCCGTCCGTTTCGAAACCGCTTGTTGCCGGCCCCGCGCGATGGTGGCTTTCGCATGGACGGCTACTGGATCTGGTGTGGTTCGGTGGTGCAGGGCGAAGACGGGCGCTACCACATGTTCGCTTCACGCGTTGATAAGCGGGTTCGCTTTAGTCCGCATTGGCTGTTCATGTCGGAGGTGGTGCGCGCCTCGAGCGATACCCCAGAAGGCCCCTATAGCTTTGAGGAAGTGGTGCTGCCGTGCCGCGACCCGCGCTTCTTTGATGCCCGCAGTACGCATAATCCGCAGGTCCGCAAACACGGTGATACGTACTTGCTGTATTATCTGGGTGTGAGCTATCCGGAAGATCCGCCAACGCCGGAGTGCCCAGTTGAGCGCGATAACCCCGAGCACGATGCCTGGTATCAACGGACCTGGAACCGGAAGCGCGTTGGCTTGGCGATCAGCGATTCAGTGTGCGGCCCGTGGGAGCGCATGGACGCACCGATCTTGGAGCCGCGGCCCGGCAACTGGGATAGCTTTGCGACCACCAATCCCTCGCCGTGGATTCATGACGATGGATCGGTGTTGCTGTTTTATAAATCGCGCACCGTGGACCGTGGTCCGCTGCAGATTGGTATGGCGCGCGCGCCGGCCATTCGTGGCCCCTATGCGGCGGTGGCCGATCATCCGGCCTTTAGCTTCGATGATCCCGAGCAGCACGTCGAAGATCCCTACCTGTGGCATGAAGACGGGGTCTACCAGGTGATCATGAAAGACATGACCGGTGGCGTTTGCGGCGCGCACCACGGCGGCATTCACGCCTGGAGTGCCAATGGGGAAGACTGGACCGTGGCCGACGACCCGCTGGCCTACTCACGCGACGTTGTGTGGGATGACGGTGCTACCGAAACCATGGGGAGCTTCGAGCGGCCGTTCTTGCTGATTCAAGATGGGCGCCCGACGCATCTATTTGCCGCCACGGCCGATGGCCCTGGTGGGTTCTGGAACGCCGACAATACCTGGAATATGTGTATTCCGTTGGCGGCCGATTAGGGCTGGTCGGAAGCGTCTGGGTCTGCGGCCGGCGCGGGGAGTTCGATGACCACGCGGAAGCCAATCGCAAAGTCGCTGTGTTCGGGCTTGAAGCCGGCGCGTGCGGCGACGCGTGCGCGGGTTTCGGGTTCGTACCACGAGCCGCCGCGTGCGATACGTAGCGGGGCGGTGTCGCCAAGCCCGCCTGGGTCGGTGCTCGTTTCGCTGGTGTAGTCTTTCTGGTCCCAGCCATCGAGGCACCATTCGGCAATGTTGCCGTTGCAGTCGAACAGGCCCCAGGCATTGGCGCGACGCTGTTTGACTGCGAGGGGGCGGAAGCGTTCGTCGTTGGCGTGGGTTTCGTAGACGGCGGCCACGCGCCCGAGGGTGGCGGTATTCATGGCGCCGTCACCCCAGGCTTCGGCCAGCGGGCCGGGCGCGAAGCGGCCCATCTGCTCTGGTGGGGTGTCTTCGCGACTGAAGGGGTGGGGAGTGCCGGCGCGGGCCGCGTATTCCCATTCGGCCTCAGTGGGGAGGCGCGCGTACAGGCCGGGCCAGCTGGCGCTGAGCTCCTGGCAGAACGCGGTGGCGTCGTACCAGGTAACTGATTCGACCGGGTACATTGGATGCTCGAAATGGCTTGGGCTTTCGTTCATCACCATGCGGTAGGCGTCTTGTGGAATTTCCGTATCGCTGATCCAGAAGCCCTGGCTCAGCGTGACTTTGTGAGCGGTTTCGTTTGGCCCGCGCGCCGGCTCGGTAGCTGGGCTGCCCATGGTGAAGCTGCCCGGCGGGCAATAGCGCAGGCGCAGGCTGGTTGCGCTCAGGGGGAAGTCAGCCCAGTAACCGAATTGGTCGGTCCCGAAATCAGACGACCAATCGGGCTGGCTCGGCGGCTTGGCTTCGATTTGCTCAGGAATGGCCAGGGCATCGGGGATGCGTTGCAGGACATACAAGAACAGGGCTACGGCCAGGGCCAGAAAGCCATAGCGGATGAGCTTCGGGTTAATGCGGGATGTTCGGTGTCGTAGCCGTGCCGTTGCGCGTTTGGCGAGTCGGGTGCCTGGGCGCGTGATCGTGGGCGCGACCACATCCACCTGCGCGAATAAGAGCGGTTTGCCGGTCATGGCGCGTTCGATGTCTTGCGCTAATTGGGTTGGCGAGGCGTAGCGTTGGTCACGATTTTTTGCCATTGCATGGCGGACGATCGCGGCGGTTTCGGGGGAGATCCCCGGTTCTAATCGACGCGGATCAGGCACGGGCTCATTGAGCACCTGGCTAGTGACCATGTACAGGGTGTCGCCGATGTAGGGGTCCTGCCCGGTGAGCATTTTGTAGAGACTGGCGCCGAGGGCGTAGACGTCGGTTCGGATGTCGATGTCGGCCACGCCCTGCACGTGCTCGGGTGACATGTAGGCTGGGGTTCCCATGGCCACGCCGGTCATGGTCATGCGATCGTCACCGTCGCTATGCCGCGCCAAGCCGAGGTCGCCCAGTCGCACCTGATCGCCGGTGTCGAGGAAGATATTGCCCGGTTTGATGTCACGGTGGACGAGCCCGGCATCACTGACCGCTTGGAGCCCCCGCGCGGCGTCGCGGGTGATCGTCAGCGCCTTGGCTTCGGTCAGGGCGCCACGGCGCTTGATCAGGTCTGAGACATCGCCGCCGGTTAAGAGCTCAAAGGCCATGAAGTGGTGACCATCGGCGATTCCGTGATCGTAGAGTTGAACCACGTTCTCATGTTTGACGCTTGCCGCGACCTGCGCTTCGCGTTGAAAGCGTTCCGCAAAGCCGGGCTCGGAAACCAACACCGCGCGCAGCAGTTTGAGCGCTACCAGACGCCCCTCGGGGTCGGTGGCGCGATACACGGTGCCCATACCGCCTTCACCGATCTTCTTGTCCAGACGGTACTTGCCGACCTGAGCGGGCGCTTGGCCGGCCGCAGCAGCGGCCGATAGCGGGATCGTGGCGTCAGGATCGTTGGCGGGAGTTTGGTTCACGAGTAGCGGGTTCCGGTGGGTCCATCTGCGGCCTCGGCCTGGACGTGAGACTAACGACTCAGCAACCAGCCGCCAGATCCAGATAGGGACAGGACTTGAGCGTGGCGCGTAGGTGCCCAGTATCCGCCCCTTGCAGTCGCCGCTAGGGCGCGAGGAGCACGCATGGCCGAAATGGTGATCGAACCCCGGATCCGGGGTTTTCTCTGTCTGACCAGTCACCCTGAAGGCTGCGCCGCCAATGTGCGGGCCCAGGCCGAGCTGGCCAAGGCGGGCCCAGGCACCGGGCTGAAGAACGTGTTGGTGATCGGTTCGTCGACCGGCTTCGGCCTGTCGAGCCTGCTGACCAGCATGTTTGGCTATGGCGCCGACGTGCTGGGCATCTGCTTCGAGAAGCCCCCGGCCGACAACAAGCCCGCTTCGCCCGGTTACTACAACCTGGCCGAGGCCCACGTGATGGCCAAGGAGGCGGGTCGTCGCCTTGAAACCATCAATGCCGATGCCTTCTCGCACGAGGTTAAAGCTCAGGCGATTGCCGCGCTCAAGGAGCGTTATGGCAAGATCGACATGGTGGTCTACTCGCTGGCCTCGCCCAAGCGTAAGGACCCCAACTCTGACACCCTGTGGTCCAGCGTGCTCAAGCCGGTCGACAAGTTGCATGTCAGCAAAACGGTAGACCTACGCCACGAAGTGGTGGAAGAGATCACCATCCCGCCGGCCAGCGAGCAGGAAGTGTTCGAGACCGAACGCGTGATGGGCGGCGACGACTGGAAGATGTGGATCGAAGCCCTGCGCGACGCCGATCTGCTGGCTGAAGGCTGCCGCAGCGTGGCCTACAGCTACATCGGCCCCCAGGTGACCTATCCGATCTACCGCAGCGGCACTATTGGTGGCGCCAAGGAGCATCTCGAGGCCACGGCCAAGGATCTCAGCGCGCTCATGGCCGAGCACTGCAAGGGCGAAGCCTGGGTTAGCGTCAATAAGGCCCTGGTTACCCAGGCCTCGTCGGCGATTCCGGTTGTGCCCCTGTACATTTCAATTCTGTACAAGGTCATGAAGGCGGCGGGCAATCACGAGGAGACCATGGAGCAGATTGTGCGTCTGTTCCGCGATCACATCGGCCCGGGCCAGACCCCGACGCTGGACGACAAGGGTCGGATTCGCGTCGACGACTGGGAAATGTTGCCTGAGATTCAGGCTCAGATCGAAGAGCTGTGGCCGCAAGCGTCGACCGAGAACCTGGAAGATCTGTGCGAGTTCTCGGCCTTCCGGACTGGCTTCCGCCGTCTGTTTGGCTTCGAGGTGCCTGGGGTTGATTACAGCAAGCCGACCGAGGTTATGCGCGAACTGGTCTAGGCTTTCACCGCCTTCGCATGTTCTGTTTGTCAACAAGAGCCGCGCCTGATTCAGGCGCGGCTCTTGTGTTTGCGCTTGGTGCGCGAGGCTGGCCCCATGAGCACCCAACGCGTGGCCCTGGTCTGTGGTATCGCCAATGAGCGGAGTTTGGCGGCCGCGATAGCTGAGGCTTTGGTGGCCCAGGGTTGGACCATCTGCTGTACCTGGCTGGATCAACGTACCGAGGCTCGGGTGGTCAAGGTGGCCAAGCGCTTGCAGCCGGGCTGCCTGTGCGGCCGTCTGGATGTCACCGAGCCCGCTACGGTGAGCGTTGCGTTCGAAGCGGTGGTGGCACAACACGGACGTATTGATGGCCTTGTGCACGCCATCGCCTTTGGCCGTTTGGCCACTGAAGACGGCAGTCCGCAACGCGTGCTCGATGTTGATCGCGCGCGCTTTGCCGAGGCCTTGGAAATATCCGCGCGCAGCCTGCAAGTGTTATGCGCGGCGGCCGAGACCCACTTCAGCGCCGATGCCGGCGTGGTGGCGCTCAGCTATCAGGGCGCGGTGCGAGCGAGCACGGGGTACAACCTTATGGGTGTGGCCAAGGCTGCGCTCGAAGCGGAGGTGCGCTATCTGGCGAGCGAACTTGGGCCGCAGGGGGTGCGGGTTAACGCGGTGAGCGCCGGCCCCGTGCGCACGCTGGCCTCGTCGGGGGTGCCCGGCTTTCGCGATCGCCTCGCGATGCACGCCGAGCGTAGTCCGCTGCGGCGCAACATCACGGCTGAGGAAGTAGCTGCTGCTGCTGCCTTCCTGCTGTCACCCGCAGCTGGTGGGATTACGGGCCAGGTGCTGAACGTGGACGGTGGCTATTCGATCACCGGCTGAGGGCGGATCAGTGCGGCGGGCCGCCGGCCTGCATGGTCTTGGCGAGCATGCCGTAGGTGGCGATCCAGGCTTCGCGGACCTCGGACGTGAAGTCTTCGTCCATGCCGTATTCGAGCGTGGCCAGCAGGGCCTGCAGCATGGTGTCGTACATGCTGGTCGTGACGTGGTAGCCGTGGTGGCGCTGGCCGAGATCGCCGAGAGCGGGGGCGATGATATCGATTTCATCGAGTCCGCGTACGGCGAGCGACAGCATCGCCATCAGCTTGGCCTTTTGCCCAGCCATGTCCTCAGGAAACAGCTTGCGCAATTCGGGGTCGAGTGTGAACAGCGTGGTGTAGAAAAACTCAGACGCGTTCTGGACCAATGGGATAATCAAATCCCAACTGTTTTGCACGATGGCAATCTGCTCCGCGCTTGGGCGCGGCGGCGCTTCGCTCATGGCTGGCTCCTTCATCCTGGCGAGGGTCAGTCTCGGGGCCGGAACGCGTGATGCCACGCGCAAGATCGATCAGTGAATGCCCAACAGTTTGCGGAGGTCTTCGCCTGAACCCATGACGTCGGCGAGGGTGGCGTCATCGAGGGTTTTCAGGAAGGCGTTGCGCGCTTGGCGCATCAACTGCTCGAGCGCGCAGCAGCCACCGGCTGGGCAGGTGTTGCTCGCGGGGTCGAAGCATTCGAGCAGCTTGAAGTCGGGCTCGACGTCGCGAATCACGGCGCCCACTGAAATCGTCAGCGGGTCCATCGCCAAGCAAATGCCGCCGCCTTTGCCGCGAATCGTGGTGACATAGCCCAGTTGCCCGAGGCGATGCACCACTTTGCTGAGGTGTTGGTGGTTCATGGCGAAGGCGGTGGCTACTTCATCGATCGACCAACGCTCGCGCTCACTGCTGCCCAGAAGGATCAACGTGCGCAAGGCGTAGTCGGTAAACCGAGTCAGTTGCATACCTCAGCCAGCGTGGCGCGTTCTTGGCCGAGGCAAGCTAGGCTCGGGCCTGACCCGTGCCACGCACAACATACTTATAGGTACACAGCTCGCTGATCCCCATCGGCCCGCGTGCGTGCAGGCGGTTGGTGGAGATGCCGACCTCGGCGCCTAGGCCAAATTGCGCGCCGTCGGTAAAACGAGTCGAGGCATTGTGGTACACCGCCGAGGAGTCGACCGTGCGCAGGTAGCGCTCGGCGGCTTCGGTGTCGTCGGTGATGATCCCGTCTGAATGCTGGCTCGAATGCGCGGCGGTGAAGGCCAGCGCGTCGTCGAGATCGTCAACCACTTTGACGGCCAGGGTCAGGTTGAGGTATTCTTCGTCCCAGTCGGCTGCGGTGGCCGCTTCGGCCCCGGGCAATAGCGGCAGGGCGCGCTCGCAGGCACGCACGGTAACACCGGCTTGGGTGAGCGCGGTGCTCAGAAGGGGCAAGGCGGTGGGTGCGATGGCGGCGTCGACCAAGAGGTTTTCAATCGCATTGCATACGCCGGGGCGTTGGCATTTGGCATTGAGCACCAGTTCCACTGCCATCGCCAGGTTGGCCTTGGCGTGGATATAGAGCGAACACACGCCCTTGTCGTGCTTGACCACGGGGATCTTGGAGACCTCGCACACGGCCTTGATCAGACCTTCGCCGCCGCGCGGGACGACGATGTCGATGGCATCGCTGCGGGCCAAGAGCAGCGGCACCAGGGCGCGATCCTGTTCTTGCACCAATTGCACCGCATCGGGATTGAGGCCAGCGGTTTCAAGCCCGTGGCGGAAGGCCGC
The DNA here is from genome assembly GCA_027859175.1 of Planctomycetota bacterium. Classification (GTDB taxonomy): domain Bacteria; phylum Planctomycetota; class UBA11346; order UBA11346; family UBA11346; genus GH22. Next base: position 12,166 of record JAQIBG010000148.1, read on the forward strand.
GGCAAACGCGCGGTTGGAATGCACCGCTTCTTTGCCGCCGCGCAAAATGCAGGCATTGCCCGAGCGCACGCACAGGGCGGCGGCGTCGACGGTGACGTTGGGGCGCGATTCAAAAATGATGCAGACCACGCCTAGGGGCACCGAGATCTTTTGCAGCTGCAGGCCCTGCGCGATGCCGCGTTCATCGAGGACGCGTCCAACCGGGTCGGTCTGGGCGGCCACGGCGCGCAGGTCGCCGACGACGCCGGCAAGGCGCGTGGCGTCGAGACGCAGGCGATCGAGCATAGCCGCGCTGAGGCCGGCGCTGTCGGCAGCGGCGAGATCTTGGGCGTTGGCGGCGATGATCGAGTCGCTGGCGGCCTCAATGGCCAGGGCTGCGGCTTCAAGGCCAGCTACGCGTTGTGCGTCGCTGGCACCGGCGATGGCGATGCCGGCCGGCTTGGCGCGGGCGCACAGTTGGTCGACGTGGGCAGACAGATCGGAAACGGCGGCATCATTCATGGGGCGGCCATGGTGGCCTTGACCGGTCTGGAGCAAGCGGCTGCCTGGGCTTAGCTGTGCTGGTGAAACCAGGCGATGGCGGCGGCTAGATCGGTGACCACGCTCGCGCAGCTGCGAGAGAGCATGCAGTTGGCGCTGCCGTCTTCAGCCGGGCGCCAATCGGTGCGCAGGCCGATAACCGGCAGGCCTTTGGCATAGGCGTAGCCGGCTTCCCAGCAGGTGCCGCTGTCGGGGTCGGCGCCATCGAGCACCGCGAGTACGTGGCTGCAGCGGTCGAGGTGTTCAACGCAGGCGGTGAAAATCCCGCCGAAGTCAGGGCCGCCCTCGGCTTGGTCGCAGGGGGCACAGAACTCTTGAGGCACCAGAATGGTGGCGCTGAGGGCCGCGCGCAATTGCTCGGCGCAGTCGGCATTCCAGGCTCGTTCGGCGGCGGTGAACAGGGGGGCAGCAAAGTAGATTGATGTCATAAGTTCTGTTTTGTCAATGGATTGCCGGTTGCGACCAGGTGTGGGATATTCCCCGTGTAACTGAGCGCATACAAGCGTGTACAAAGGTCATTGCCACGCAACGACGGGTCACGAGCCCGCCCCGTTCAGGAGACCCCTTCTTATGACCCGACTGACTCTCCCTCTCTGCATCCTTGGTGCTGGCCTTGCTTTGTCGCTTGGTGGCTGTGGTAAGGAAGAAACCACTGAGGTGGCGTTCCCCGCCGATGAGGCCGTCACCCAATCAGCTGCGAGCCAACAAGTGCTGAATGCGACCGAGACGGCAGCCTTGGATGGCGTCCTTGAGCACGGTGGCGCACCCGCGAGTGCGATGCTCCGCACCGGCGCTGGTGATTCGATGCTGGCAAGCATGTGGCCCTTTGCGCTCGCCGAGCAGGCCACTGGCGTGCCGGCCAATCCGAGTTTCACCTATGCCAATGGCACCCTTTCGATCGCGAATTGGGATCTGGATCAAACGCTCAATTCGGCGGATCGCTATCCTAACAGTACGGGGCTTTTGGACATTGAGTTCACGGCGTCTAGTGTGACCGGGAACGATCAGGTTGGTTCGGCAGACTTCAGCCTCACCATTACTGCCGATGGCGACGTCACGCATACCAATCCCAACAATGGAGCGGTGGCGGTGTGGCCGAGCGGCTCCAGTTCGACTTGGACCATGGCAGTTGAGTGGTCGGTGACCGATGCCAGCAATTGGTCGTACTCTGCTGATATCACCAAGAACCTAGCAAACCGCTCAGTAACGGTCACCCCGAGTGGCGGCAGCGCCTATACCGCTGTGGTTGACGTGAGCCACGCGGCGACGCGCGCTGTTAACGTGGTGAACGGGACTTGGAACGGCAGCTTCTCCATGAGTGGCACCCGCCACGCTGTGTGGACCGCGCCGAGTGGCAACACCTGGGATGTCGTGTGGGACGTGCGCAACCTGTTTGACATTCGCCTGACGGTGAACGGCCAGAACTATGGCCCCTACACCATCGGTCAGATCCTGCGTCGTTACAGCACCGGCCTGGAAACCGAAGGCGGCTGATTTGCTTTAGCACCCCGGTTCATGCACCAAGCCGCGACGATCGTCGCGGCTTGGTGCATTGTGGGAGTAGCGGCATGGGCGCTGTGCGCTAGCCGGCGCGGCCACCGTACAGTTTTTTCACCAGGTCTTCGATCGACGGCTCTTCAATCGCTACGTCCACCACATCAAGTTGTGGCAGCAGGTGGCGGAGCACTTCACCGGTCGCGATGCGTTCGACGTCGACATCGGCCTGCAGTTCAACCGGGCTGGTTTGGCTCCAGGTGACGCCGACTTGCTGGATGCCCTGGAGTTGCGCCAAGTCGCGTTCGTCTTGCAGACGGATGCGCAGGCGCTTGTGGCCACCGTAGCGACTCTTGAAGGTGTCGAGGCTGCCCTCGTGCATGATCTTGCCGTGGTCAATCACGACCACGCGGCTGCACAAGGCCTCGATGTCTTGCATGTCGTGGGTGGTCAGCAGCACGGTGGTGCCGTGCTCTTCGTTGAGGTGGCGCAAAAAGCTGCGTAGCAGGCCCTTGGTGACCACGTCAACGCCCACGGTCGGCTCGTCGAGAAACAGCACCGGCGGACGGTGGACCAGGGCGGCGGCGAGGTCGGCCTTCATGCGCTGGCCGAGCGATAATTTCCGTACCGGCGTGGCAAGAAATTCCGACAGGCCCAACACTTGATCGAACTCGGCCATGCGCGCGGTGAAGTCTTCACGCGAGACGTCGTAGAGTTGGCGTAACAGCTCAAGGCTCTCGTTGACTGCTAGGTCCCACCACAATTGGGTGCGTTGGCCGAATACGGCGCCCACGGTGCGCACGTAACGTGAGCGCTCGCGCTGCGGCTGAAAGCCATTAACCAAGAGTTCGCCGGCAGTGGGCTCGAGGATGCCGGTCAGCATCTTGATGGTGGTAGATTTGCCGGCGCCGTTCGGGCCGATATAACCAACAAATTCGCCGCGTGGCACCACGAGGTCAACGCCATCCACCGCACGTAGTTCGCGATTTTGCCGATTAACGAGGTCACGCAGGCTGCCCCAAAAACCGGGGCGGCGATCGAACACCTTGAACACTTTGGTTAGGCCGTGTGCCTCGATCGCGTTGTCACTCATCGTCAATCGATAGCCCAGGCGGTGCCGTCGGCGCCGTCGGTCAGGCTGATGCCAAGCGCGGTCAGGCGATCGCGGATGGTATCGGCGGTCGCGAAGTCGCGATTGGCTCGGGCATTGGCCCGCAGTTCGATGACCAAGTCCATCAGCCCGGCCAGGTGCTCGCTGCCGGCAGCGCTGTCAGCGGCTTCAACGGCGTCGCCCGCAATGAACAAGCCAAGCAGGCGGCCGAGATCGCGCACGGTTTCCAGGCAGGCCTGCTGCTCGGCACCGCTGAGTTTCTTGGCCGCGCTGGCAATCGCGAACAGGTGGCCGAGGGCTTTGCCGGTGTTGAAGTCGTCGTCCATCGCGGCGAGGAAATACTCGCGGCGCTTGGCGCAGTCATCCGGTAGAGCGCGCGCGCAGATCGTGTCGAGATCGGTGGCGCCATCGGCCTCGAGCAGGGGGCCGAGTTGTTTGTGCAGACGCGCGAGCGCGGTGCGGGCTGCTTCGATGTTGCTGGGGTCGAAATCGAAGGGGCGACGGTAGTGGCCTTGCAGCAGGAAGAAGCGCACCGCTGGCGCGCCGTAGGTGTCGAGCAGGAAGCGGGCCTTGAACTGTTGGGCGAAGGCCGGGTCTTTCATCCGCGGGTCAGATTTGGCGATCTTGACGCCGCCGTATTGGATCAGGCCGTTATGCATCCACACGGCCGCATAGTGGCAGCCGCAGCCTTCGGCTTGCGCGATCTCGTTCTCGTGGTGCGGGAATTTGAGGTCGTCGCCGCCGCCATGAATGTCGAAGCGCTGGCCGAGAATCTCGGTCGACATGACGCTGCACTCGAGGTGCCAGCCCGGGCGACCGGCGCCCCACGGGCTGTCCCAATTGGGTTCACCCGGTTTAACCGCTTTCCACAGGGCGAAGTCGGCCGGATTGCGCAGGCCGTCTTGGGCATCGATGCGTGCGCCCGAAAGCGTGTCTTCGAGTTTGCGGCCCGAGAGCTTGCCGTAGCCGGGTTGGCGGGTGACGTCGAAGTACACGCCGTCGGCGGCCGGGTAGGCGCGATCGTTATCAACCAGCTTCTGGATGAAGGCGATCATCTGCGGGATGTAATCGGAGCAGCGCGGGTGGTCGGTGATGGTGGTGACGTGCAGCTCAGCCAAGAAGTCGAAATACTGCTGAGTGTAGCGCGCCGTGACCGACTGCCACTCTTCGCCGGTGCTGAGACTGCGATTGATGATCTTGTCGTCGATGTCGGTGATGTTGTTGACGAAACGCAACTCATGCCCGCGGGCTTGGAGCCAGCGGCCAACGGCGTCGAACAAGACCGGCCCCATGAGGTGGCCGATATGACAGTCGTCGTAGACCGTCGGTCCGCACACATACATGCTGATGCGGCCAGGCTCGATTGGTTCGAGGCTGTCTTTGCTGCGGGTGAGCGTGTTGTAGACCGTGATCGCCATGAGGCCCTCTCCGTGGGGCGGCTCAGCTTGGGGCAGAGCACGGCGGGTCAAATGCGGTGTCAGGGCGGGAGCGTTACCTGGACCCGCAGCGGTATCGTGAGCTGGCCCGATTCGAGCCCCAGGCTCAGCAGCAATCGGTAGCCGGCGTTGTCGACCTGGTGCAGATAGGCGAAGCAAGTGGTGCTGTCGCCACTGATCATGCGGGTGCCGAAGCCGCGCACGGCCTCGCCGGTGCGGGTTGTGACGGTGATAGTTGGTTCGGCGACCAAATGCGCGGCCTTGGGCAGGGTCAGCGCGAGGCCGGGTCGTTGCCAGTGGCTGTTCTGGGCCAGGTCGGCGTTGTAGAGCATGGCGCTGGCGCGATGGCCGCCGAATTCGAGCGGGCACGGCCGCCCTGGGCTGATGTCGTGCTCTTGGCGGTACCAAGTGGCGGTGGTTACCGTGACGTGGCCTTCGAGTACCAGGGTGGTGGTGAGAGGGTCAACGCGCCCAATGAGAACGCTCAGCGGGGCGCCGCGGCGCGGACTGCGCTGTCGTGTTGGTAGGGCGCTGTCGTGGTCGCTCGGGGTCAGCGCCGCTTGGAGTTCGCTGCCATCGCCAGCGCGTATCCGGGTCCAGGCCAAGCTGGCGGGCCCGAGGCTGTCGAGATCGATGTTTGGGCTCAGCCGGAGCCGCACCACCGCCGCCGCATTGGCGCGGTGGGTGCCACTGGGGCCGCGCGTGGTGGCCACGCCGGCATCTTCGATCTGCACCAGCATCGGGCCGTTGATCTGCCACAGGTCGTGGTCCCACTGGCCAGGGCTCAGTTGGACCGGCCCGCCTTCAATCTCCACGGCGGTGCTGCCATGGGCGCTCTTGGTATCGCGGAAGCGCAGGTAGGTGGCGGGCGCGCTCGGGGCGCACCCGAAGGCGGTGCCCATGGCGCTGAGCGCGTGCCAGTAGCTGCCGCTGAGCAGTGGCAGATCGGCGCGCTGGCTGGCATCGAGTTCTATGGCCAGTTCGGTTGGATAGCCGGCGTCATTAAGCAGGGCACAGGCTTCAGCGAGACTGATCTCACCACCGGGCCAGCTGATCTCGGCCGCGCCGAGACTCAGCGTGAGCATCATCACGCTCAGGCAGCGCCAGGTCATGGGAGCGGGATGTCGCACTGGATCGGAATGATGCCGGTGCCGAGCTCAATCCGGCGCTGCAAGCGTGCGCTATAGCGCCCCGGAGGCAGGCTGCGGTAGTGGTAGACCCAGCGCATGTGATCGTCGCTGCGCTCGGTATCGCGGTCGACCGCGCGCAGTGGCGCGCCCTTGCCATCGAACAGACTGATGCGCGGGCGTGGCACCTCGCCGGTTGCAAGCCCGGTGACGATGAGTTGGCCAAGCGAGCGATCGGTCTCGGCTTGCAGCTCGAGGCCGTAGCCGAGCCCGTCGAGGGCTAGGGTGCCGTGATTGCCGGGTTCGAGGATTATCGCGCCAACGGCCTTGGTTACGGCGAGGAGGCGCAGTTCTCCGCTGAGTTGAATCGTGCGTGCACTGGCCGGGATATCGGCGATGCGCAGTTGGCCGAGTTCACTCGGCACACTGCGGTCGAGCTCGGCCAGGGTTTGCGTCAACACGCCCTCGCGCGCGCCCAGTTCGAGTGTGAGCGGGTGGCCATCAGCCTGCCCGGCGGTCCACTGGAGGTCGGCCGATTCAATCAGGGCAACGGGGATGCTGGGCGCTAGGCGCACGCGGAACCCGATGTCGAGCCAGCGCTCGGTGTGGCGCAGGCCGCGCAAGGTGGTCAGTTGGCGATGGCTAATGCTGATCAGGGCGTTGCCGTTGGGGCAGTGTAGGGCCGGTGTGCCGCGCCGTGCGCGTGGGGTCAGCAGAACGGGGCCACCACTGACGGGGATGCCGGTGCTATGACCGTTGTGGAGCGTTTGGATGGCAGTGTCGGGTTGGCTGCCGGTGGGGTCTGCGGCTGCGGCCAAGTCGAGGCGGTAGGTTTGGCTGATGTCAGCCACGGCCGACCACCACGAGCCGGTGTGGCTGGCGCGCGGGTAGGGGCGCAGTTCGTCGGCGCCCAGTTGGAGTAAGACGCGATTGTGCGGGCTTTGAATCAGGGCGATGGTCTCGGCTAGCGAGGCGCGGCCAGCATCCCAGCTGACGCGGTGTTCGCGCGTGAGGACTTGGCGCAAGGCACCTTCACGCTGTTCAGCCGGAACCGCCAGCAGGGTGTCGGCGAGGCCAGTGGCCGCGCTTGCGACACTGCAACAGACAAACAGCAAACCGAGCAGCCGGAGAACCATGGAGCCAGCCTAGCGAGTCCTTGGTCGATTGCCATGCCCGCTTCGTGATGACTGATGCGCTCGCAGCCTGGCTGGGCGGCATCGCGACGCGCGTAACAGGCCCGGCAGGCTGAGCTCAGTGGCTTGTGCCTAGCTGGCTTACAGTTCGCGGCCGAACCAGGCCCAGGCAACTTTCATGCCGGCGGTGGTCCACAGCGCGGTCACGATCCCAACCCAGCACAGGCCGGCGGTCCAACCCCAGGGGCCGTAGGGAATCACCAGCGGAATCGCGGCCCCGGTCAGCAGCAGGGTGGCGTAGAGCAGGCTGGCAAGGAGGTTGACCGTGCCGCCATAGCCCGACACCAATTTGGCCGGGTTGTCTTCGTTATAGTCGGCCAAGCGGGCGCCCAAACCCAACGCGCCGGCCGACAGGCCCAGGCCCATGCACAGCGTGACCAGGGCCTGGTAGGCCACCACGCTGGGCTCGAGTTTGAGTAGCGCGCCGGACAAGGAGACCAGCACCACGCTGATTGGCACCCCAACTAAAAGCGCGAATGCAAGTTTGGCCGTGACCACACGCGTGCGATCCCACGGCGCCAAGATCAGCACCCATAGCCGGCGCCCTTCGAGGCTGAGCAGAGGGTAGACAAAGCGCCCGGTAAAGGTGGCCAGGGCCATGCTGACTGCGGTCAGGTTCAACAGGCTCACCGCCTTGCGCCACCAGTCTTCCAGTAAGAAGGCCTGGCCGATGCGCGGCAGCAGCAAGATGTAGAAACCGAGCATGCCAAAGAACAGCGCGAACTGGAGCAGTTGCGCCGGATCGCGCAGGAACAGGCGCAGGTCTTTGGCGACCAGCAAACCAAGGTCGCCCGGCAGCAAGGGGATCGGGTGCCAGGGCCGGCTGCGGCTGCGGCGGGCCCCGTCGCTGCGGCCGCACAGGCGGTCCATATCGGTGCGCAGACGGCGCATGCCAATCCACTCGCCGATAATCGCGAGGGTGCAGCCGGTGAGCACCAGCAGGGTCAGGAAGTAGAGCCAGTCGCTCCAGACCGAGAGCGTGGCGCTTTCGATCGCGCTTTGGGCCCACAGAGGCGGTAGGTAGGGGTTTTTGATGAAGCTGATCCGGTCCATCACTTCATTGAGGAAGTTGGCCGGTTCGTCACCCGTTTCGATCGAGCCAAGCACCACCATGGTCAGCACCATGACCACGCCGGCAGCCCCCAAGATGAAGCCGCGCCAGCCGCGGCGTAGAATCGGAATCACCCGCGCCAGGAGCACGGCGCCCAGGGCGCCTCCGGCCATGCACACGGTCAAAAAGGCCAGCAAAGTGGCGAAGGCCGCCGGGATGAACAGCCAGGGCTGCAGGGCCTCGGTGCTCAGGGCCAGCACCAGCGGAACCGCGAGGACCAATACCGCCCAGCCAGCCCACAGGCCGCCTTCAACCGCAGCGGCCCAATACAGCGAGCGATTGGTGACGGGAAGTTGGGCCTGGAATGTTGCAGCGTGGGTGCGGAACAGCGCGCTCCACACCACCAGGGAGTTGGACAGCACCACCAAGAAGAACAGCACAAAGAAGAACAGATTCAGCAGGCTCCGCATCAGCGGGGTCTTCAAGGAGGCGTACTTGTCTTGCTCTAGGAAGATCAGCACGCCCTCGGCGAGCCCGAAGATCAGCAGCCACACCGTGCCGATCACGAACACCACGGCCGCAGCGCGAACTGGCTGCTCGAGGCACAGCCGGCGAAGGCTGTTTCGGCCTGTTTGCTGCAGGCGCCACAACAGAGGCATCAAGCCGTCATGCATGGCTGGCAGTCTAGTGGGCTGTGCCTGCTCTGCATTGCGAATTCGTTGCAAGCTGCGCCCGCGGTAGGCGTTGGTGGCGGTCGCGTTTGGTGCTTGGCGTGGCGTGGGCTTTAGCCCGCGGTTTGGCTTTGGTTATCGGGGTTGCTTGATGGTTAGGGCATTTGGTTTGCCCTGACCAGGGAGCTCTGGTGGTGTTCGGGCGGTGCATCGCGGGCTGAACCCCACGCCACGGGGGCCCTCGTGCTGCTGCTTGCGCCGCTGCTTGGGCTGCTAGAAGGGCCGCCATGAGCAACGAACTGCCCGAAGCAACCTTCATCAACTTCCTCAGTGGTCTTGGCTCGCAGGCCCTGATGCAGTTCGGCGAGATCCCCAATCCGCATACCGGCCAGCGCGAAGCCAACCTGGGTTTCGCGGCTTATACGGTGCAGTTGCTCAAGATCCTGAAGGAGAAGACCGAGGGCAATCGTAGCGCGGAAGAGGATAGTTACCTCGACACCATGCTCGGCGATCTCGAGGCTCGTTTGGCCCAGGCCCTCGGCGACGGCTGAATTGTGCGTGGCCGGGAGGCTGTGACCCCCCTTGCCCATGGCGCCCCCGCCCCATGATGCGCCGCTCTTCTGAGACGGGAGGCGTCATGCGCGTAGCGGTTGCGGTTGTATTGAGTGTGCTGTGTGGTGGGTTGATGGCGGCCGATGTGGCCCCAAGCACCTTGCCAGGCACGGCCACTGAGACCTTGCCAGGGGCCGAGGCCCCGGTGGTGGATTACCAGCAGTTTGACTGGGGCTCGCTGAGCGAGATTCCGCGCTGGGTGATCCGCAATGAGAAGGCCGCGGTCGAGATCTCCTCGTGGCGTGCCTCGGTGCGACGCATCTGGTTGCTCGATGCCCATCCGATTGTGCTGCCCGAATGGCGTGGTGGCACCGGCGAACTGGAGAAAGCCGAAGACGGCAAAGTGGCGCCTCTGTCAGTGCTGGATCTCTATAATCCGGCTGATCAACAGCTCGAGCGCGCGTTCGGCTTTGCCACCGACATGCACAGCTATGTTGGCAGCTTGGATCTGCACGACACCAACCTCGGCCCGAGTGAAGGCCCGTGGGAGTTGATCGCGCACAGTGACAACGAAGTCAGCCTGGGCTACACCAGCGAGTCGGGTATCGCCTACAGCATCACCTATACCATGGACCCGGTGCGGCCCACGGTGCACGCCGCCCTGCGCGTGGTCAATGGGACCGAGGTCCACAAGGCCTGGCAGCCGACCTTGATTGCCGTGAACGGCATTCATCAAGACGACCCCGGCAATGAGAATTATGATCTGACCGTGCTCGGCAGCTTTGACGGCGACGCCGAAGGCAAAGGTGCCACCTTCGAAAAGTGGGGCATGCCCGAGCCGCTCAAGCGCGTGCGTCTGACCCATCCCGATTTGGGTACTCCGGTTATTCCGGCTGGCCGCATCGACTACATCGGCTTGAAGAGCCGCTTCTTTACTGCGTTCTGGAGCCCTGGTTCGGTGCAAGTGGTTGATCCAAATGCTACCGAGGAGCCTGTCGCGCCCGCGCCCACTGGCGGCGACATGGGGGCGATGTTCGACGATGCTTCAGCTACCGAGCAGCTCGTGGTGCCCAGCAACGACCACCTGATTCAACTCGCCGCCTGCGGCTACCTGCAGCGTTTGCCGAATGATAATACTGCGCGTCAGGCCTGGATCGGGGTGCGCATGTTCACCAACGAGGGCGACGCTTTTGCCGTGGCTCCGGGTGAGGCGCTTGAGGCTAGTTGGTCGCTGACTGCCACCGGCATGCGCAAGTCTGACTTGGCGGTGCTGACCCCGGCCGAAGCGCGCATCGAATACGCCGACGGCTTCTACAACTTCTTCAAGCTGCTGGTGCAGGTGCTGACCTTGGTGCTCAACGCCGTGGTGTTTGTGGTCAGCAACTACGGCGTGGCGGTGATCATCTTTGTGGTCTTGGTGAAGGCGGCCTTGCATCGTCTCAACGTCAAGCAGCAGAAGGGCATGGCTAACATGCAGCGCATGGCGCCCAAGCTCAAGGCGCTGCAGGAGCGCTATAAGGCCGATCGCCAGACCCTGGCCCGCAAGCAGATGGAGATGATGCGCGAGGAAGGCGTCAACCCGATGGGCGGCTGCATGCCGCTGCTGATTCAGATGCCGATCTTCTTCGCGATGTTCCAGACCTTCCGGCATTACGCGCCGATGCGCGAGCATGGCTTCTTGTGGATCAATGACCTGACCATGCCCGATCAGCTGATGCATCTGTTCACCGTGGCCGGTTTCCCGGTGACGCTGAACCTGCTGCCGCTGCTGTACATCGGCATCATGACGTGGTCGAGCTTCTCTACCAAGATCCCCGACGACGCGCCCGACCAGCAGAAGTCGATGGCCAAGATGATGCGCTGGCTGCCGATAATCTTCGGCGTCATCTGCTACAACTTCCCGGCTGGTCTGCTGCTGTACATGTGCTGCTCGGCCTTGATCGGTAGCCTGGAAATGCGCTGGATTCGCAAGAAATACGGCGCCAGCGCCGTCGGCAACATGATGGTGGCCTAGCGCACTCATGGACACGGTATGCGCCTGCGCGACTGCGCTGCCGGCGCATACCGCCGTGCTGCGCTTGAGTGGGCCACGCGCGCGCGCGGTGGCCGAGCGCTGCGGCTTGCAACTGCAAGCCTGGTGGCGCAGCGAACAGGATTGGCAATTCGCGGGCGTTGCCGGCGCTGCGCCCTGTGGCGTCTTGTTTGCGCCGGGGCCGCGTAGCTACACCGGCTATGATTTGGTTGAGGTGTTTGTTCCTGGCAGCCGTGATCTGGTTGAGCTGGCGCTGGCGTGTTTATGTCAGGCCGGTGCTGAGCCAGCAGGCGCCGGTGCCTTTACCCGGCAGGCCTTGGCCACGGGCCGCTTGACCCTTGATCGGGCCGAGGCCGTGCTGGCGGTGGCGCAGGCTGCCGACGCGGCCCAGGCCCGTGCCGCGGTGCAGCGCTTGCAGGGGGGGCTTGGGGCTGAGCTAGCACCACTGCGGCAGCGTTTGCTGCATTTGCGCGCCGTGGTTGAAGCGGGGCTCGATTTCATCGAAGAAGAAGATGTGCGTGCCTACGACCCAGACGCCCTCCAGGCCGAGCTGGCCCAGCTGGCGGCCCAGATTCGGCGTTGGTTTCGCGCCGCAGGCAGCCTGGACCTGGTGCCGACGGTGTGCTTGGCCGGGCCGGCCAATGCTGGCAAAAGCGCCCTGTTTGCCGCGCTGACCGGTAGTGATGCTTTGGTTTCGGCGCAGGCCGGCACCACGCGCGATTGGCTCAGTGCTGACTGGGATTGTGCTGGGCGCCGCGTCCAACTGATTGATACCGCGGGCTGGCTGGATGACGCTGCAGGCCTGGATGCCCAGGCCTTGGCCGCCGGCACCGCGCGCGTTGAAGCGGCTGATCTGGTGCTCTTATGCTCGGCACCAGACGCGCCCTTGCCGGCTGGTGCTGAAGAGCGTGGTGACTTGGTGGTGGCAACCAAGAGTGACCTCGGCGCCAGTGATCCGCGCGCGGTGCTGGCGGTTAGCGCCAGCGGTAGGACCGGCCTGGAGCCCTTAGCCGGCTTGGTGGCGCGTCGTTTGGCAGCCAGCGGCGATGCCGATCCACGCCAGCAGGCGCTGTTGCATGAGGCCGCCGGTGTGCTGGCCACGTTGGCGCAAGCCCTGCCGGGAGACGACCTCCTGTTGGCTGATGACCTGGCGCGGGCGGCGGCTTGCCTGGGTGATCTGCTGGGTGCTACGACGCCAGACGAGGTCCTGGGCGAGATTTTTGGCCGATTCTGCATCGGCAAATGATGGCACATGGTCACCAAGGCGCCGATTGGGCCGCTAGCAGGCTGTTGAAATACAGCCTGCGGGGGGTTGAAGGGGGGTCGCAGACTCTCCTGGGTAAAGAGTCGCCTCAAGAAAACCTTGGAAAATGGCGACTGCAGGTCGCCCAAGGTTTCCTTGAGGCTAGCAGGCTGGCGTATTTCAACAGCCTGTTACGCGCCGTCTCCGAACCACTTACGAGCCAGACACTGGCTAGCTTGCGCCTCCACGCCCGGTGGCGATGCTACGTGGCGATGCGCGTCGCCTGCCCGCACTGCCATGAAGACATCACCGTCGATGACGCCGGTGGCGCCTGTCCGCATTGCGAGGGCCCGATTGAGCCCGCCGCCGCCGGCAAAGGCGCCACCACCCTCAGCCTAGCCCCCGACCCTGACGCCGATGACGCCGAGGGCACCTGGGTTGGCCGCGAAATCGCCAGCTGCCGGATTGTGTCTCGGCTCGGCAAGGGCGGCATGGGCCGCGTCTACCTCGCGCACCATCCCGGTCTCAAC
>JAQIBG010000174.1 GCA_027859175.1 Planctomycetota bacterium
TATTGTGGCGCGCTTCATGTCACCGGAAACCCTTCCTGGTGCTCACCCGATCTCCTTCTGGAGGACACCCGATGTCGACCCTGCTCAAGCTCCTCGCTGCCGCTTCCCTTTTCGCCATGTTGGCTGGCTGCACCGGCGACAAGCCCGCTGCCCCTGCCGCTCCGGCTGCTGACGCTGCCGCTCCGGCTGCTGAAGAAGCTGCTGCTCCCGCTAAGGAAGAAGAAGCTTCTCCTGCTGAGTGAGTTTTCGATCGTGATCGCTTGACGATCATGATGCACAGAAACCCGGCGTTTTACGCCGGGTTTTCGTGTTTTACCGCGCGGTGGCGCGCGCTTAGCCACGAATGTTTAGCGAAACCGAGTCGGCACACGGCATCGACACCGGTGTGGCGGCAAAGCCGGGCACCTGGTTGAAGCAGCGTTCCTGGCCGCCGTCAATCGGCACCGAGCACTGCACGGTCACCCCATTGACGGCAAGCTGCTGCGGGCCCGCCTCCTCTACCCGCGCGTTGGGCGCGGTGATGATGGGGCAGTGCAGGGTGGCGTCGCTGCAGGTGGCGGTGATGGATACCGCCGCGCCGAGCGCAATATGCCACGCAAATGGCTGCGGGCCGCCGGGCGGATGCTCGCCGCTCGCGTTCACCAAGTGCCCAGTGACGCGGACCTCGGTTGTTTCCGGTCCATGCGCAACGGCAATCTGGGCGTGGCGGTCGAGATCGCTGCGAAACTGCGGATGTGCGTTGGCGCACAGACGCGGCGTGAGGCAGCGGTCCTCATCGTGGCGGTCGCGCTGCATGTTGTGGCCTTCAATCAGCCGGAACGTGGCCATGCTCGCGCACAGCACTGGCCCGTGCTCGCGATGGTAGAGCAGGCTGAGGGCGCCGCCTGAGGCGTGCCCGTCGCCGCAGCCGTTGTACACCACATCGTTGCCGGTGACCGTGGCGCGCCACGGCCCGCGGCTGATCAGGTGGGTATCGGGCGCGTGCAGGTGCAGGTGCTGGTCGCCCTGCTCCATCGGTAGCGGCGCGGCGTCGGGTTCGGGCCATAGATCCTGATCTAAAGCGGCAGTGAAGGCTTTCGCGTGGCAAAAGCTGTGGTGCAGGCACGGCCGTTCACCGCTCGCGTGATGGTGTACGCCGCCATGCAGCAGGCCCTGGTGGGTGCATCGTTCAAGCAGGCCGAGTTGTCGTTCAGCGGCGGTGGCGAAGATGCCCTCCGTGGCGCCAAGCGCGAGCAGGGCCGGCAGGGCTCCGTCGGCGGTACGGCTGCCCCACCAAGTCCACTTGTAGTTGCGGGTGCCGAAGCTGTTGTCCAGGCCGCCGTCGGGCAGCATCAGTGCGAGGTGGGCCCGCGCGGCGCGGCGTGCGACGTCGGCGATCTGATGGTTTCCAGCGAGTTCGGCGTAGTGCAGCATGCCGGGAATCGACTCTTCAAAGTTATAGCCCACGTCGACAGGGCGACAGCCCCGCTTGGTGGTTTCATAGAGGGGGCGGCCTTCGCCAACAACAAGCCCTTGATCATCGATAAAGGTCGCGGCCTGCTCCATGAGTTCGGCCGCATGGGCTGCAAAGCGTGGTTCGTTGCACACCATGCTCGCTGCCTGCAGCGCGGCCGGACAGGTCAGCGGGTAATTGATGTTGCTCACGCCCACCCGGATCCCGCTCATCAACCACGAGCACGCCTGCCGGATACGTTCGCGCCATTGGCTGGCAACGCTATCGCTGAGCAAGTGGCGGTAGTGGCGCAGTGCTTCGGCGAGCGCCGTGACGGTAAACACGGTGGTGCCTTTCCAGAGGTTCCACTGGTCGTTGACCCAGGCGCCATCGGGGCAGCTCAGGCACTCACTCCACTCGACCACCGCCGTGGCGGCGTCGATCCAACTGGCGTCGCCGGTGTCGCTGGCCATGCGCAGAAAGGGATAGGCTGCGTCGGCGCTGCGGCCATGAATGCGGCTGCACGCGGGGCACAGTAAGCCGCCGTCGAGGCCGGAGCCATAACGGGCAGGCAGTTGGCGATCGCGCATGGCATGGCACCAGGCGCTGTTGAGGGCGAGAATTCGGTCGCGCATAGCGGCAGTATGCCGGCGCCGTTGGCTCAGTGCCATGGATCAAGCGCGTGCCAACATGGCTGATTCGATTGCGCGCACCGGGGCTGATCAGGTGCGGCCTTGGCCTGGGCGCGGCGAGTGGCATTCTGCCCAGCGATGGATCAGGGTTTCCCAGCTGCGAGCCGCTTTCATGACAAGCGTGATTACGGCCGTGCGTTTCACCGCGGGGTGCGCGTTCATGGCCAGCATTGCATGCTGGTGTTGGCGCCGCGTCCGAAGCGGGCAGCGCGACGGGCTCGCCTCGGTGTGGTGGTGTCGACCAAGGTGCACAAGCGCGCGGTGCATAGGCATCGCTGCAAGCGCTGGGTGCGCGAGTTGTTCCGCCGTGACTGGAAGGAGCGCCTGCACGGCATTGATTGCGTGGTGGTGTTCAAGAACGCCCCGGAGCTCGGTGCCCACGCTGATCTAGACGCCGAATTGCAGCGCAGTCTCGATAAGGCCCTTGCTCGTTTGGCGGGCTAGCTGCGCGGCCTGAAAGCTGCGCCATTTGGCCATTTGGCCATTTGGCTACTTGCCGCGTTGGGCGGTGATGTCGAGCTCAAGCACATCGATGGCACCGATCGGTTCATCTTGCAGGTACAGACCTTGCAGTACGAGGTCGATTGGCTGGCGCGGATCGAAAGTGAGCTTGTCCATGTTGCCAAAATCAGCGCCGTTGATCTTGAACGCAACTTGGCCCTTATCGTCAACCTGTAGGGCTAAGTCCATCGCTTCGAGCACCCGGTCATCCTCGCTGTGGGCCTGGGCAAAACGGATGCCGTTATTCTTGGTGGTCAGCAACAGTGCGGTGCGCTCGTAGCGTTTGTCGCCGTAGAGGCGGATGCAGCGCCCGTTCTGGCGGAAGCCGAACAGGGCCTTGGCGTGATCATGTAACACCACGCGCATCTTGATGTCGACCGGGGCCCGCAGGGGCGTATTCCAATGGGCAGAATCAAGGTGTTCTTCGCGGAGCGCTCCAAGTACCTCTGCTCCATTGCGGCGGAAGTCGATAACGGTGAAGGGCACCAGGGCCACTGGTTCGAAGCGCAGCACGCCTTCTTTGAGCGACAGGTGCTTGCTGGTAAATTCTTTGAGCCAGGCCTGATTGGGGCGAGCAAAGCGGTAGCGCGCGCGCACCGTGTTGATGGCTTGGGCGATGTCGTCGTCTATGGCGGCAATGGCCTTGGTCATGTGGCTGCCGGCGAGGGGCTCTGTCAGCAACAAGTCTGGACCTTCATCAAGGCCCCACATCCAAGCGAAGGCGGCGTTGTGTTCGGCCACGGCATCTAACGAAGCGTGCTGACAGGCTTGGCGGATCAGGGCATCAACCGGAATGTCGGCCGAGTCTACCGGGCGTACCATTTTGCCCTTGGGGTAGTCGATGGCGATGGTGAAGCGGCCACGGTCGAAGTCGATGATGCTGCCGCGCGTGGTGCTTTCGCCCAGTGGTAGCTCAATCCGGTAGGGGGCTTTACGTAGCATTGCCACCACGGCCTGGTCAACCGCTTCCGATTGCTCGGCCACCACGATTAGTCGGTCGATAATGACTTCGCGCCACTTATCACCGGCGAAACGGCTGCGGAAACTGCGCAGATGATTGACGAAGGCGCGGTAGTCGGGCTCGGTTTGCTCGTCACTGCGGCGTTCGGCCAGAATCAGGCGCCGCATTTCGGTCCACTGCTGGCTACGGCGGCGGCGTTCGTCGTCGGCGCGGGCCTTGTCTTCATTCTCAAGTTGCTTGATGCGATCGGCCGCTGCTTTTTCAACCTTGGCTAAACGCTCCCCAGACAAGCCCTTGCCCTTGGTCTCCTCAACCTTGGTGGGGATGACATCGGGTGTCGGGCTGCGCATGATCGCGGTGATGGCATTTTGTGCCAGGTAATCGAATTCACGTTCCACCCGCGTGTTGAGTCCGTCCCAGGTGCTGCGAACGCGGTCGCGATGCGCTTTATCGACGGCATCAAGCGCGGTCCGCCCGGCAATCAGGTCGCCAAGGCGCAGCGCGTCTTCGGCTTGGTTCAGCTTGGCCTTGATCGCAGTGAGCAGCTTGGCGTCGGCGGCCTTGATTGCTGCTACCAGTTCGGTTTCGCGATTCCGTAGGAGCGTCATCGCGTCGTCGGCTGGCAAGAAGTAGGCGTTACGCAGACCATCGCTGCCACGCAGCGCCGTGAGCGCCTTGTTGGGCTCTTTGGGCAGGCCGGCCAAGAAGCGTTCGGCGGCCTTGACCCGCTTGCTGAGGTCGGCTGGTTGATCGGTGCCGGTGCCGGTGCCGGTGCCGGTGTCGGTCGCGATTGGGTCGGTGCTGGGGGGGGCATCGCCGCCCGTGAAGGCAAACACCACCACGGCGCCAATCACGAGGACCAAGCCGAGCAGGCCAACGGCCTGAACTGCCCCACCGGGGCCCTTGCGGCTGCGGCCGCCAACACGCCGACGACGGCCGGGGGCATCGTTCACGCCGGCGATGGCGGCTTGCACCAAGTCACGGAAACTGGCTGGATCGGCGCAGCGATCCTCGGGCTTCTTGGCCAGCAACTGCATGCACAGCTGGCGCCAGCTCTCGGGGCAATCAACGATGTCTGCGGGGTCGGGCACGTCGTCGTGGACGTGGGCGCGCATCACCTCTTTGGAGTTGTTGCGACGATAGGGCGCACGGCCGGTCAGGAATTGGAACAGAGTGGCGCCGAGGGAGTACAGGTCGCTGCGGAAATCCAGCGGGCGGCCGCGGGCCTGTTCGGGGCTCATGTACAACGGCGTGCCCATGACCTTGATCCGGCCCGATTGATCACGCTCGACTTCGGTTGCCTCTTCGGAATCAACCAGCATCGCGAGGCCAAAGTCGGCGAGCTTCACGCGGCCGTCTTTGGTGATCATGATGTTCTCAGGCTTGATATCGCGATGGATCATCCCGATGCCATGCGCGTACGACAGCGCGTCAGCCATCGCGGCCATGACCTTGGCGATCATCTCAACGTCGGCGGGGCCGTCGCGGTCAACGATTTGACGGAAGTTTTCGCCGTCCACGTACTCCATCGAGAAGTAGTGGATGAACTCACCGTCGAACTCCACCTTGCCCACATCGTGCACGCCGATGATGTGCGGGTGATTCAAACGACCAGCCGCCTGCGCTTCAGCAATGAAGCGCTCAGCGAACTTCGGATTCTTTGCAACCAGCTTCGGTGACAGGATTTTGAGCGCCACGTCACGACCAATGGAGGTCTGCCGTGCGAGCCAAATCTCGCCCATACCGCCCTTGCCGATGAACGACAAGATCGTGTATCCGCCGAGTTGCATGTCGGGGCGGATGGTAGCCATCGCGAGCGATGATGGCGGTGGCCAAGTAGACGCAAGTCTCGCCAAGAAATGGGCTTGCGCTGTGTGACTCGTAACCCGGTGTGGTGGAATTCCACATCCCTGCGGGCCCGGCAGGTGAGCCGCGTGACCCGCCCTTGCGCCCCGGCCCGGGCCGACACCATCCCGCAGCATGGCAGCGCGTCGTCTCACCTTGGTTGGCTATCGGGCTAGTGGCAAAACCACGCTGGCCCACGACTTGGCCCGTCTGACGGGTTGGCGCGCGGTGGATCTTGACGTGGCTTTGGTTGAGCGCGCCGGGCGCGATATCCCCACCATTTTCGCGGAAGATGGCGAACAGCGGTTTCGTGACCTGGAGGCGGAGACTTTGCAGGCGATGTTGGCCAGCGCCGACGACCTGATCATCGCCACCGGTGGCGGTATCGTGGAGCGCGCCGACAACCGTGTCTTGCTGCAGCAATCGGCGCGCCCGGTCTTGTATCTGGCGGCGCCGGCCGCAGTGCTCAGCGCCCGTTTGCAGGCCAATCAGGGCGATCGCCCCAGTCTCACCGGGGCCACGGTGGCCGACGAGGTGGCCGCGATGCTGGCGCGGCGTGAGCCCTGGTACCGCGAGGTGGCCGATCACGAGCTGTCGACCGACCAGGCCTGGGATCAGGTGGTGCATGCGGCGCGCGCGATCGTGGAAAACTTATGACGAAAACGTCGGAATCCGGCGCTGTCATTGCGTGCCGTCAGCGCGTAGACTGAGCGATTGCTATGGTAGACGGCCCCACCCAGACC
>JAQIBG010000190.1 GCA_027859175.1 Planctomycetota bacterium
CAACATACCGGCCGGCAGGCGCTGATCTTTGAGCGGCAGTTTGGTGACGGCGCTCTTGGCGCTGGCCTTGAATTCGAGCATCTCGGCTTCTTCGCCATGCAGACGCGCCACCGACAACACGGTGCTGCCACGGATGTGGCGCAAGAGCGCTGACGAGGCCAAGATGCGTGGATTGATTACGATATCCAGGCCCACCGACTCCATGATATCGATGTAGTGGAGCTCGTTGGTGAGCACGATGGGCGTGCCGTGGCCGAACTTGCGGAACAGCAGCGCGCTCATGAAGTTTTCTTCGTCGTCGTCAGATAGGGCGATGAAGAAATCGATGCGGTCGAGGTTGCAGCGGCCGAGCAGATCAACGTCAAGCGCGCTGCCATGCAGCACTTCAACGCCGAGTTCGTCGAGCTCGTCGGCGGCGCGGTGGGCGCGCGCGTGGTCTTTCTCGATCAGCAGCACGCGGTCGAGTTCACCGGCGAGCCGGCGAGCCAGTTGCATACCGGTGACGCCGGCGCCGAAAATCAACACCTGGCGGGCTTCGTGGGCCATCGGGTTGAAGGCTTTGACCAGGCCGTCGACCGCATCGGGCGCGCTGACCAGGTACACCGTGTCGCCGATACGCACCTGCTCGCTGCCGCCGGGGATGATCACGCGGCTGCCGCGGCGAATGGCGGCAACGAGAAAGGAGCCGGGCAAGTGCTGACGCACATCAATGACGCGCTCACCGGCGATGGTCGAGTCTTCGCTGACCAGCAGGGCGCGCAGGGCAATGCGGCCGCCTTCGAAGTCAACCGCTTCGAGCACGCCCGGGCACCGCACCAAGCGGCGGATGTGCTCTACCGCGATGCCTTCGGGTGAGATGATGTGGTCGATGCCGAAATGCTCGCTGGGGACCGGGCAGTTGGGGTCGCTGAACTCCGGGTTGCGAACCCGAGCCAGTTTGCGTGGCACGTTGTAGAAGTCGGCCAGGCGGCACACCGCCATGTTGGTGGCGTCGTCTTGGGTAACGGTGACCAGCAGGTCGGTGTGGCGGATGCCCAGGTCTTCGAGGGTTTGCGCGCTCAGGGCGTTGCCGTGGATGGTTTGGCAGTCAACCGAGGCTTCGAGCCGGGCCAGGGCAGCTTCGCTGCTGTCAATGACCACAACCTCCTGCCCTTCGGTGGCGAGGGCGGCGGCGAGGTTGGTGCCGATGGTACCGGCGCCGGCGATCAGGATGCGCATGCTCGGGCCCTGGGGGATGAGGCGAAAGCGCACAAGTCTAGAGCGTATCTGGCCGGACGCTACCAGCTCCAGGGCGCGGGTTCAGCCTTGGTTCGGCGGCTGTTACATAACGGTGCAACATGCCGAACCATGGTTTTGGTGGGTTCTGGCTGCGGCCACGTCAGCATTTCAATTGCGGTGGAACAGCTTTCATCAATACCGCAACACACACCGCGCGTGTTTTACGTGACCGGTGGGGAGGAGCTGCCATGCAGATTGCCGTACCAAAGGAAACCGATCCGGTTGAAACCCGGGTGGCGATGACGCCGGATGTGGCCACCAAGCTGGTTAAAGCTGGGCTGGAGCTGCGCTGCGAGAGCGGCCTCGGTGCCGCGATTGGCTTTCCTGATGAGGCCTATGTTGAGGCCGGCGCCGAGATCATCGACGATCGCGACGAGCTGCTCGGCAACGCCGATCTGGTGCTGCGGGTGCGGGCCCCCGAGCCCGATGCGATTGGACCGATCAAGGAGGGCGCTTTGCATGTGTCCTACTTGGATGTGTTCAATCGTCGTGACGTGGTGGAGGCGATGGCGGCCGCCAAACTGACCTGCGGCTCGATGGAGATGATTCCGCGTTCGACGCGGGCCCAGAAGATGGATGCCCTGTCGAGCCAGCATTCCTTGGCCGGCTACTACATGGTGCTGTTGGCCGCCGAGCGCTTGGGCAAGGCCCTGCCGATGATGATGACGCCAGCCGGCACGATTCAGCCAGCGCGGGTGTTTGTGATTGGCGCCGGCGTGGCCGGTTTGCAGGCGATTGCCACTGCCAAGCGCTTGGGCGCGCGGGTGGAAGCGTTCGACACCCGGCCCGATACCGCCGAGCAGGTGCGCTCCTTGGGTGCCAAGTTCGTAGAGGTAGACTTGGGCGAGACCGGTCAAACCGATCAGGGCTACGCTAAAGAGCTGACCGACGAGCAGAAGGCCAAGCAGCGCGAAGGCATGGCCGCGGCCTGCGCAATCGCTGACATCGTGATCACCACGGCTCAGCTGTTTGGGCGCCCGGCGCCGGTGGTGGTGCATCAAGAGATGCTCGCTGCGATGAAACCCGGATCAGTGGTGATCGACTACGCGGTTGAGTCGGGCGGCAACGTGGCTGGCAGCAAACCGGGCGAAGAGGTCACGATCGATGGCGTGCGCGTGATCGGCCTGCGCAACTACCCGGGCCAGGTGGCCAAAGATGCGGCCCGCATGTACGCCGCGAACCTGGGCAATTTTGTTCTCGAGTTCTGGGACGCTGAGGCCAAAGAGCTGAAGCTGTCTGAGGGCGACGAGATCGTTGATGGCCTGATCATCACCCGCGCGGGTGAGATCGTCCATCCCACGGTGCGCAAGCACTACGAGCTGCCGGAATTACCGCAGCACGGAGGTGAGTCATGAGTGGGCACGTTCCCTACGAAGCCTTGGGCTTTCTGTTCATGTTGGCGATGTTTTTGGGCCTTGAGCTGATTGCCAAGGTGCCGGCCACCTTGCATACGCCTTTGATGTCGGGCTCGAACGCAATTTCAGGTATTACCTTGATTGGCGCGATGAGCCTCGCGGCCTATGGCACCGGTTGGTCGATCTTCCTCGGTGCGCTCGCGGTTGGGTTTGCATCGATTAATGTGGTGGGTGGTTACCTCGTGACCGACCGCATGCTGGAGATGTTCAAGTCGAAGAGCAAGAAGGGCGGTGCATGATGAATGCCGCCATTACCATCTGCTATTTATTGGCCGGCATCGGCTTCATCGTTGGTCTGCGCATGCTTGGCAAAACCCAGAGCGCTCGTAAGGGCAACTGGGTTTCAGCGCTGGGTATGCTGGCCGCTGTGCTAGGTGCTTTCTTGGCCATCGTGCGCGATTCCGGCGCTGAATTCAGCTTTGGCAACGTGGTGTGGATTGTTGTGGGCGTGGTGCTCGGTGGCGTGATTGGCGCCGTAACCGCGCGCATGGTCAAGATGACGGCGATGCCCGAGATGGTTGCGTTGTTCAACGGCTTTGGCGGTATCGCATCATTGCTGGTGGCGGCGGCAACCGTGGTGTGGTTGGGCGGCAATGCCGGCGGCCATTTTAGTGCGGCCACGCTGTTCCTTGCGATGCTGATTGGTGGCATCACCTTCACCGGTTCTTTGGTCGCCTTTGGTAAGTTGGCCGAAAAGTTGCCGTCGAAACCGATCCTGTATTCCGGACAGAATGTCGTGAACGCTCTGGTAATGCTGCTCGTGGTGGTGGCTGGCGTTTGCTACACCATCTGGCCCGACCAGTGGTGGATCTTCCTGGTGGTATCGCTGATCTCGCTCTACTTCGGTGTGGCCGTGGTGATCCCGATTGGTGGCGCTGATATGCCAGTGGTGATTTCGCTGCTCAATAGCTACTCGGGCCTTGCCGCCTGCGCGGCTGGCTTTGCAGTCAACAATACCCTGCTGATTATTACCGGCGGCCTGGTTGGCGCCTCGGGCATCATTCTGACGCGGATCATGTGCAAAGCGATGAACCGCTCGCTGGCCAATGTCTTGTTCTCGGGCTTCGGTTCGGGTTCTGGTGGTTCTGGCGCCGCCGCCGCTGGTGGCAGCCAGGGTACGGCCAAGAGCATGACCCCGGAAGACGCCTACTATATTCTCGAGGCGGCCCAGTCGGTGGTGATTGTGCCTGGCTACGGCATGGCAGTGGCGCAAGCGCAGCACGCGGTGCGCGAACTGGCTGAGCAGCTCGAAGCCAATGGCTGTGAGGTGAAGTTTGCGATTCACCCGGTGGCGGGGCGCATGCCTGGTCACATGAACGTGTTGCTGGCCGAGGCCAACGTGCCTTACGAGCAGCTGGTTGAGATGGACGACATCAACCCGGTGATGGCAACTATGGACGTGGCCATCGTGCTCGGCGCCAACGACGTGGTGAACCCCGCCGCGCGTGAAGAAGAGAGCAGTCCGATTTACGGCATGCCGGTGATCAATGTTGACGAAGCGCGCACCGTGTTTGTGCTCAAGCGCTCCATGCGCTCCGGCTTTGCCGGCATTGAGAACCCGCTCTTCTTTAAGGACAATACCTCGATGATCTTCGGAGATGCCAAGGCTACGATTGAGGCGATGGTTGCCGAGTTTAAGGAGTAGGGGGGGGCGCCTTGCGGCGCCCCGGTCCTGGGTCCTAGGACGCGCCTGGCGGCGCTTAGGTCGTAGGAACAACCGGCTCTAGTCGGGCGGGGTATCGGGGCGGTTAGCCCCGCGTCTAAGCCTGCTTGCAGGCGTCCCATGACCTATAGGACCAGCGCTCTGGTGGGTCCTGGGTCCTAGTA
>JAQIBG010000205.1 GCA_027859175.1 Planctomycetota bacterium
ATCCTGGTGGTGATCTCAGTAATAGTGGCCATGGCCGCGATCTCCTTTCCGGCCTTCACCGCCCTGCGGGCGCGCGGCCAAGTCCAACAAACGCGCACACTGCTCGGCGCCTTGGCAACCGCAGTGGCCAAAGATGGTCGTCCCGGGATCACCTGCTCCGACGATAAAGTGCGTCGCCCGTGGGACTTAGACGAGAACAACGAAGTCGATGGTGACCCCGGCCATGCCCAGGCCCCCGCCCTCCTGACCAGCCGCGCCCCCAGTGGCTACCGGGGCCTCGTCGCTGACACCGGCACCAACTTGCGGCAAAACCAACTCAACGAGCGGCTGCAGCCGATTGACGCCTGGGGCCGCCCGATTCGCATTACGTGGCTGCCAGGTGGCTTTGGCGCAGCCGATTTCGGCCTGTGGTCAGCCGGCCCCGATGGCATTGACGCCCCCAATGATCCGGGCTCCGACGACATCCGCAGCTGGGAGGCAGCACAATGACCCGCCACGGCATGAGTGCGATAGAACTCATCGTGGTTCTGTCGGTCGCCCTGCTCCTGAGCGCCATGGTGGTTCCAGGCACCCTCAGCGCCCTGCGTCGCAACGCGGTTCGCGACGGCGCCACCTCCGTGATTGATGTGTGGCGCCAGGCCCAAACCCGGGCCCAACGTGAGAACCCCGATACCAGCAGCAGCACGCATGCCCACTACGGCGTTATCCTCGTGCAACGCGGCGGGCGCGCTTGGGTCTCGATGATTTATGATAATAAAGACAGTGCCGCACTGATCGCGACCCCCACTGCCGCGGCCCAGCATGTAGCCGCTGACGGCAGTATCGGCACCGATACCAGCCGCGACTATGTGCTCAAATATGAGTTGCCGGCCAGCGTCGTGATCGCCGAACAAGATGCCGGCGGCACGTGGCGCGTTCAAGATGGTGTCTGGGCTTGGTACGCGCAATACCGCACCGGGCTGCCGGTGAATCCGATGGATGTGGCCGCCGGTAACGGCGCCATTGCCGCCCCGTTCGGCGTCGGTGTTGCCGAACCGCCAGAGATTGCTGCCGCAGCTGGCGTTTCAGCCCCGGTTTTATGCCGCGGCCTGCGGGTCCAAACCCACGACTACAATGGTGACAACGGGCACGCCGCCGCCGTCGCCATTTATCATGCCGGCATGGCGTTCATGGATCAGCCCTGATGCAACGCTCCGGTTTCACCCTGTTTGAAGTCGCGATCAGCCTGCTGATTGTATCGATGACCGTCCTCGGCGTGGTCTTGATTCTACCAATCGGCATCAAGGCCCAGCAACAAGCACGGCACGAGATCTACGCCTCGGCCGCCACCATGACTTTGCTGGATAACGCCCACAACCCGGTCCTCGCGACTGGAACTTACCCCGGCTACAGTTCCTTCCATAGCGACACCGCGATCGACATGAGCTATCCCGTGGCCAGCGGCCTGCGTGATGCGCGGGTTTACTCAAGCGCGATGGGGCCTGACCTTGAGCACCTGATCACCGCACCCGACATGGGAGCCACGCCGGTGCCAACCGTCATCGCCCGACGCCTCGATAGCGACGGTGATGAAATCGGCCGCCATCTCGACGCCGGCGGCCAACTGTTTTATCTCAATCCCACCAGCACCCGCCACCTCGGCAACTCGTCGAATTACGGCAACATCATGCGCGTCACGCCGCCTCAAGAAATGCAAGAACTGGTGTTCGCCGTCATCGGCAACCCCCAGCAGAACCTGCTGATTGCGCACCCACTCGACAATCAACCGCGCTACGAAACCTACCCCTTTCCGCCGGCCACCGTCAGTGCGGGCAGCGACCGGAATGGTGCCCGCTATGCCTTCCGCTTCGAGGATACCATTTTTGGTGACATCACTGCCACGCACCACGTGTCCCTCACCAATGGCTCAACGCAGGTCGACCTCGGCGTAACGGCACCAGACATCCTAACGCTTCAATGGCCGGGCTGGGCCTCCCGCGCCTTTCTCCGAGTCAACGGCAGTGACTACCCGGTAGCCTCACGCAATAGCGCTACACGCCTCATCCTCGACGACCCAGTCGCAGAGCCCTCGGGCAGCTATCTCTCATGGGAGCTGATCCTCGCCGCCAACCCGGATGAGCGCATTCAAGTCACGCTCCCCGGCTACTACACAACGGCCACTGCCACCTGTCCCGCAAACAGCTCTGTCGGCGACTTTGACTTCAATCCCAAAAATGGAGATCCCAATCGGGCTGACGGCACCGACCGCCTGCTCGACCTCAATTATAACAGCAATGCAGTCTATCGACATCGCGCCCGCAACTGGGTTCACTTTGCCTCGGCCGATCCCGGCTCACCTTGGGCACTTGGGTTTAACAAATGGATCGACTTGGCCGCCGATTTCCGCAGCGGCTACTTGCCCATCGCCGGCATCCTGAGGGCTGGTCAAATGAAGCGCAAAAACGCAACAAGCCTTGAACGCGGCGATCTTCCGGCATTCCGATACCGCTTGCCCACCTACGAGATGCGCGCCAACTACCGCGACCGTGCGATCGCTCTGTGGCAGGCGGTTATGCCCGCAAACAGCGGGCTTCCGAGTTTGACGCCAAGCTTATCAACCCTCACCGACGATCTGCGTAGCGACTGCGATCGCTATGAATACCCGCCGTCGGCACTCGCCAGCTTTCCTGGCGTTAATCCACAATCGCTCGCAGCAAGCGACTTCCCACCCCATCCAGCACAGGTACTGGCCCTCAGCTACTTGGCGCATGCCGCAATGATGTGCGCGGGTTACCGCCCCCCATTCAGCAATGGCGCTAAAAACGAATTATTCTGGGACAGCACCTCGCGCGGTACCGACACCAACGGCGATGGCTGGGACGACGACTTTGAATACGGCGTCAGCAATGCTTACCTCAAAGACGCCAAGGTGATTACCGGCATCCCCGGAACAAACCCGGCCGGTTTCTCCGCCACCACCGTCACCATCACCAGCGATGCCCATACCGACCTGGTGCTGTATGCTGGCGACTACCTGTGGCTCGAGAAAGTGCCCGACTACGTATTCGAGGTCAAGGTGACCAATATCAACGGTATGATCTCGGTGGCGGCTGGTGGCGCCACAGCAACAGTTGAATTACTGGCGGCGTACCCCGTCCTCGGTCGTGGCAACGGCCTGCGCTATGGCCCAGCCGAAGCGGTGAACATTCAAGTCGATCCCAGCGGCTACGCGATGCGCGTTGCCAACGCCACCGACCTAGCTTTTGCCGCAACCGCCCACGAGATGAGTCTGCGCTGGGCGATGTGTTATGGGCGCGAACGCCCCTACGATTGGGGCGCCCCTCGCCCCGCCAATCGCGCCAGCAGTCTCGACCGGCCGTTAGCCATGTATGACCTCTTCCCCAGCGGCAACGCACTGCGACCCGAAACCAGCAGTGACAGTAACTTTTTTACCGTCAGTGAAATATTCTATCGCTTCCTGAGCCCAGTGAACGCTGGGGCCAGCGAAGTCAGCGCAAGCTTGCGTTACCCGAGCAGCGCAATTGCAAACACCCACAGCATCAGCCATGTCACCTTGAATGGCCGCAAACTCAACGAACTCAACACCGTCACCGGTCATACGCGCCTCCAAGCCACCAGCGCCACCGACTCGGCCCGCTTCTGGCCCGCTCGGCCCTTTGACCAGCGCGACCGCGGACGCGAAATCGTGTTTTGGGCCGTTGCCTGGCAAGATTATCAAGATGCCGAAAGTGCCCCTGGTGCCGAACGCGATATCGCCAGCTTGGGTTGGACCGTTGGCGATGATAACAACAACCGTTTGATCATGACCCCGCGCGCCGGTGGCAAATACCGCAACGACCCATGGCTCTACGGTCATCCCGAACAACGCTATGGCTGGCAAGACGCAAATCGTCGCAGCTGGGGCTATGCCAGCGGTGACGGCAGCAGCACCACCGACCTTGATCGCATGGGCATCCATTTTGGAGCCGACCGCAACAACAACACGCTGTTAGACGTGGGCAGTATCACGCCGGCAACGCGCCTCCGCGCGCGGCAGGTCAGCCGCATAACCGTCTACGACCCCATCCTTCGACTGCACGCGAGGAACTGACATGCAGACCCGCGGCTTTACCCTGATCGAGGTCATGATCTCACTCGCACTCGCGATGATGGTGATCCTGATCACGGCGGCCACCTTCCGCATGGCCTCGCAAGCCATTGCCCGCGCCCGCGCGATGAGCGTTGAGAATCGCATGTTGCGCCTCGGCATGACCCTGGCGATTGATGACGCCGACTATTGGCGTTCCTACGGCGATCCTCGCTTGCCTTATGACAAGGCCTTCATGCAGGAGCAGAACCCCAGCTTGGTGTCGGGCAACGCGCCGCGCATTGCGCCGATGCGGCGCGTCACTTTTTCCAAGAGCACGGCAGTTAATGACGTGTCCACCACAGGCTACGACAACACCGCCCGGCTGACACCGGGCTCGCGCACCACGGAGGCTGCCTATGGCAAATTGGTCAACCCCAATGCCCTCCTCATCCATGACCCACGTGCCTGGTATCGCGGCCATCACTATAACGATGCCGATCCCAACTTTGCCTTTGTCGATGACAAAAGCAGCGCCGGACCAGTCGCATGGCCCTTTTCCAAGCTCAGAGGGTCGTCCCCCTACCAAGCAACACCGTGGGGGCCTGGACAACTCTGGGGGCCCTACCATCTCGTCGCGAATACCGATATGAGTGACAGCGACCACGCACCGACGAGCGTTCAACAGCGTCAGATCGCAATGGCACGTCCCAACCTTCAACACCGGCTATTCCAACGTCTCGGCGAATTTGGCATGCTCATGTACATGCCCAAAGGCACGCCAATTAGCACCTCAGATCGCAACGGTTACCCACCCGATTTCAACTCCGTGCCAACCCACCCGCGGCAAACGACCGATCTCAAAAACTACCGCGTTGGCTACCAACTGCGCACCACGAGTCGCTATGCCAACTCGACCTATGGTGCACGCTGGGCCAGTGGTTTGATGGACGCCGAACAGTACACTTGTCTGCTCGGGTTCGCCCCCGAATCAAGTGGATGGGAAACCCGGGCCCAAACCTTGTTCTTCGACCCAACCGACTATCCCAGCCGTGAAGTAATTAATGAACCGTACACCGCCGTTCACAACAATGAACGCGGCGACCGGGCCTGGTACAAGCAGGCCGGCCTGACGGTGCATCTGCCCTTCAACCGTTCGACCCGCATGGGCGGATTCGCCAGCAGCGGCATGGATCGGGCCAGCCTCAACAGCCAGGCACGCAGCCTCGACTACCTCACCAAGCCAGACGATGCGCCGATCCTCAGCACCACCAGCCTGCGCTTTAATAAACTTAAGGGGAGCGACTTGGCCCTGCAACGCGTCATGGTCGATAACGTTGAAACCGGCCAGCTAATCATGATCACTTTCTCGGCCCTCGGCACCACCTATCGCGGCGCGCGCCAGCATTACCGCGTTGCCGGTGAAGCACTCGGTTACGACATGGGAGACTGGTATGAGTAGCACTGCTCACGCCCGGTCCGGCGTCTTGCTGATTATCGTTGCCGGCATTGCGGCGATGCTGGTGGCCCTGGTCACCTCATTCTTCATGTGGATGCAACAAGACGCACGCGAGTCACAACTCACGGTGATGGAAGCGCAATCGCGCGCCATGCTCCACGCCGGCCTGGCTTATATCCAAGAAGGCAGCCTACTCGGTTGGGCCCCAACCACGGGCGACTCCTTTGCCACCTTCGGCTGGACCGACGTGCGCGATGGTTCACTCGGCCCGCGCGGACCGCGCGCCGCTGGAGCGAGCAGTGCATCAAACGCAATCGCCAACCCAAGTTGGTGGCCAGGCGGCTACCTTCCCTTTCCCAGCGACAGTCAATTACCCAAAGTGACTGAGCGCCATTGGCCGTGCCCAGGTTCAAGCTTGCGCGGCCACATGGCCGTATGGGAGCGCCCACCATCGGCGGTTCAGGGAATCCAAGCGCCGAATCCGATTCGCCCGCCACAAACATATCGCCACGACGATCCCAACTGGGACACCCCGTACACGTCCACCGTCAGCAATTGGCAGAGCGCCTACGCTAATCCCGCAGACCCTCACTTTGCCTTCGGCAAAGACAGCGGTGCCCTCGGCATGCTCGATCCACAACCGGTTAGCGACACCTGGGCTGCCTTCCGTGCTGGCGACCTCCGCACCAAGGCTGGCACTGGTGACCGCGCTTGGTTCCGAATCTACCGCGAGTTACTGACCGATCATGACGGTGACGGTCTCGTCCACCCCGGCGCCAACGTCAGTGCAACCAAGGTCGGATGGGTCCATGATACCGTAGCACTGTATGACCCTAACGACCCAGCACCGGATCACAAAAACTGGAATGTGTTTATTATCACATGTGGCGCCGGACCGACCCGCGGCTATCGATTCTGGGACATCAGCGACCCCGGATTCAGTCGCGCCACTGAACCCGTCACGGCCGCAGAATCGGGCATCTTTCCCGATGAAGCGAGCTTTCACGCCATGCGCCGCGCCGAACGCATTCTGTTCTTCCGCGTCGAATGGACCAGCGACCTCGGTGGCACGCTCAACCCAGCGTGGACCTACAATAAACAAAACCTCCCGAACGACAACACACTCGGCTACAACGTGATGAGCTACGGCGGCAACTTCAAATGGATTCAACGACTCGACCGGGCACCACCAAATTGGTGAGGTCCGCCTTCACCCTGATCGAACTCCTCGTGGTGATCTCGATCATGGCCCTCCTCGCCGGCGCGATTCTCGCAGCCGGCAAGGTGTTGATGCGCACGCGTGTTGTAACCCAAACCTCGGCCATTCTGGCCGGCGTCGCGCTCGGCCTCGAAACCAGCGCTGCCGACCGCGGCAGCGCACCAACACCTGCGCCACATCCACTCGCTGGCACGCGCGCGCCACGCGCCCCCTTTGTGCGCGATGGCAGCACCGCGGGCTACGCCAGTGGCACCGCGGTAGCCAGCGCCGGCATGGCGTATCGAGCAAGCGATCCCGCTGCGGTTCCCAGCGCCGGACGCTCCACCGTGCTACTGCCCGGCGATCGCTACCTCGGCGCCAGTAGCCCGAGTAGCTGTCCGCTCCCACTGCTGTTCGGGGCCGAGCGCCAACTCCTTGGCATCATTGGCACCGGCACCGGCATCGACCAATGGCGCCGCCTGCCCCAGGCCGTGCGCCCCTATTCTAGCAACGGCTCCACCCTGCTTACGCCCCTAGACGGACCGCGCTATCCCGCTTCAGAGTTCCTGATTGATGCCGGCGGCACCAGCGCAGACCGCATCGCGGCGTCAAAGCAAGCCATTGAGGCCATGCTGCCGAGTGAGCAATTAAGTGAAATCGCCGCCCTCGGTGCCCTGAAAACCAGCTCAGGCGCCCCGCTCGCTGGCGGCTTGCTGAATGCGACTGGTGACGATGGAGCGAGGTGGGAACCAGGCCGCTATCAAGAAGCCGGCCGTTGGCAGCAATACGATCTCGCAGGCACCGCCCTATACGACGCTTGGGGTAACGAATTGTTCTACCGTCCCAGCACAGACGGTCGCGTCGTGATCGTGATCAGCGCTGGCCCCGATGGCGTGCTGGCGGTGCACCCTGGCAACGATGGCGTGTACCAAAGCCCAGGCACCGGCGCCCTCGCCGGCGATGACCGCGACGGCAGCAAAGATAACTTGGTAGAAGGAACCGATCGATGAAACGCGCCGTAACGCTGATCGAATTGCTGGTGGTGATTGCCATCATCATGGTGCTGGCCGGTATGATATTTGGTGCCACCACCCTGATCCGCCAGAAGGCACGAGAAGTCGACACCACCAACCGCATGCAAAACATTTTAATGGCGCTGAGTGCGTATGAGGAATCAACAGGGTCACGCTGCCTGAGCCTGCAAGAGGCTTGCTCACTCGGGGGTGCGCTGCGCTTTGCCCGCCTCAACCAAGTCAACAATATCGCCACCAACACTCATACTGGTGGAGGCGGCGCTACGAGGTCGAAGCCGAAACCCTGGACGCGCATCTGGGACCCGATCTTCGACTCCTCAGGCTGGCGCATGGACCGCACCGACCCGAGCCTGAGTGAGTTTGAGGTGGTACCACCTGGCTCCGGACCAGTTTCGATTACCTGGTACGAAACCACATGGCGCTTCCAGTGGCCTGAAACCGACTGGACCAGCACCACCCCTGGCGCCAACCCGCCGATCCTCCGCTTTCCCTGGGGCGCGCAGCCAATGCTGCTCAACGGGCGCTTGGCCGATGCCAGCAAGAGCCCAGACGAAGTGGTTGACCACATCAATTCCGGCCAGAACGACTACAATAACGCAGGGCGGGATGCCAGTATGCGGCCACGCCAAGTGTACAACTCCTGGGTCGCCATGGATGCCAGCGCAGGCTCGATATGGCAGTATAGCTGCCGCGACAACAACGGCGCCGCTGGAGTCTCGTATTGCATCAACGGCAACCAAGCGAAGCCAAACATCCAAGGAGGCAAACTCCCCGCCAGCACCGTCAGCCCAATCGGCTACCGTCGCAGTCACGATAGCGCGGTGCAGCAAGCACCCGCCAACCAACCGCTCCCATTCGACCTCGGTTACGCATCACCGCTGCGGACAATAGCACTCCTGCAGGCTGCCGAAGTATTACCAGCCGGCCAAGCCGGGCTTGACGCCTACCGGAGCGATCGAGTGCCCAGCCAAACCTGGAACGACGCCTGGGGCAATCCCTTGGTGGTAGCCTACGCGCTCTATCAACCTGAACGCTGTGGTAGCATCGGTTGGGCACAAAATTATGCGCCACGCCGCCACTTCTTCCTTCAGAACGCCAAAGAGCAGTACGGTCACACCCGCGCGCTCTACCTCACCGTTGGTGCCGTGGGCAAAAAAGTCAGGACCTCCCTACCAAACACGTGGACCGATTCCGCCACCGATGCCACGGTACTCCGCGACCTGTGGCTGCAGATTCGCGACACCGCCGAAGCCCACCGCTGGACGGAGCAATCCTGGAGTGATCCGGCCTGGAGTGGGGGCATGACCAAAGGCTCAAAGAACGGCGAAACCAGCTTCGTGGCCACGCCGATTACCGTTCACTGAACAGCCGAAGGGCTGTCACTGACTGACTTGTTTGACTTAGGGCGCTGTGCTGTCTTGATGCAGCACCAACTCATCGCTGCTGTTAGCAAAGCGAATTTCATCACCCCTTGCTGACAGCATACCCACCGTTGCTGCCGCCGAGACATCCTGCGGGCCATCAACACGCTGCCAGCGCAGCAAAATCTGCCGGCGCTCGCCGGTGCGCAGTAGGCTCCAACGGCCCTCGCCCATAACGCGCGTGTCGGTCGGTTGTTGCGTCGATGCTGAAGGCTCGTCGTCATCTGCGCGCGGCACAATCGATGCTGCCACCGGCCAATTGAAGGCCTGAAAGGCCATGTTGTCGTTCAGCACCAGAACCGGGTCGGACACGCCGATCCCTTCCTGCCAGCGCCCCACCACGGCGCCTTTCTGCGGCGGGCTCGGCAGCATCTCGCCAGCATCCCCACAGGCCACCAACAGCATCCCAAACACCACAACTGCAAGGCCAGACGCGCGCATATCTGCAGCATGCCGAGGCCCTGTGCGCCAACAATGGGTGCTCCACACGCATCGCGGCAGTGCATGACAAACCACCGAACCACAAGCAAGCCTTGGCGTTCCCCATACTGTTGGCCACGCTCGGCATCGCCCATGGCCCTGGAGACCCTATGCTACGCTGCATCCCGCTGCTGATCCTGACCCTCGCCCTCGTGGCCTCAGAGCGTGAAGTCCCGTTCTTGGAAACCCTGGTCCTCGACCACGACGTCGAAGCGGCGTTCGCCCAGCTCCTGCCTGGGAGCCGTGACGCCTTTTACTACCGATGCCTGTGGCATCAGCAGCGCGGTGAACTCGATGCCGTCGACGCGCTGCTGGAACGGTGGAACCATAGCAAGGCCGGCACCACCGGACGTAATCGGATCCAAAGGCGACAGCTCGTTCTGCGCTATGCCGCCACGCCTGACGCTTATCGCCAAGCCCTCATCGACCATCTCAAGATTCGCTTTGACGACCAACCCAGGATCCTGGACGCAGCCGCCGTCGCGCAGCTCCCCAGTAAGGTCGACACGAAATCCCTCACCTGGGACCAAGCGTGGCGCCAGATCACCATCGATAAAACCACTGCGCTGACCATGGATCAGCGCCGACGGCTCCTCACGGCCCTGGAACCAGGCAGCCCCCTGACAACGGAGCTCTTGAAGTCGCGAATCACACCTGACCTGCCCAACATGGCCGCCCTGCTTGAGACCGACCTGAAATACTTCTCATTTGGGACACGTGACTGGCACCAAGACCTGGATCTCGACCTGCTGCTGCTGGTTCGCAAACACGAGTCGAGCCCCAAACTCGCCCAACAGATCGTGCGCCGCATCGCGCCACGCTTAGACAGCAACTACCAAGAGACACCCGAATTGGCGCGGACCAGCATCCTGGCCTGGGAACAAGCGATTCGCGAACACCAACTCCCCGTGGAAACCTGGCTGCCAAGCTTGCGCCGCGTTCGCATGGCGCTCGACCTCACCTTAGGGAAAGCCCAATTGCAGGATCTGATCGATGACCTTGGCGCCGGCGATACCAAGCCGGCCGATGGACTCTACGCCAGCACAGGCCTGCATCCAGTCGGCAGCCACGCTATGCGCAGTCTCCGCGAGCAATTGCTTGAATACCACCTCGGCTCCAACCCCCAAGCTACCGCCGCACTCAGTGGCCTAGTCAGCGATACCCGCCTCAAGCAATTACAGATTACCTGCGCACTACAAAACGGACTGGGCGACATGGAGGCAGTGATCGCCAGTGCCGATCCCGAATTGGTAGCCACAATCCGCGAACAGTCGCGTTTGGCCCTCGGTCATGCCACGGTCGCTCGCTTTGACCTCGCCACCCCAGCCCACATCCCACTGCGTCTAGCCAATCTCGAGAGCATTACGGTTGAGGTCACACGTATCAATGAAACCGATGCACTGCGAGCCGGCACCACCCACCTCAGCGCTCATTTCGACCTCGCGGGGCTCAGCCCCAATAGCACGCGTCACGTTGGCGTGGCGGCCACCGGCATGACCTGGACCGACTACCAACTCGCCTTGCCAGATTGCGCTGAACCTGGCAGCTACATCGTCACGATTATCGCCGGCCAACAAACCGTGTCGGCGCTGATACGCCGCGGCGTGCTACGGATTGATAACCACCTCGACAAGCGCGGTCACATCATTGCAGTCAAAAATCCCGATGGCACCGCCGCAAGCGGCTCACGCTGCTGGATTGATGGCACCCCCTACCAAGGCAATGACCAGGGCGAGATCATCTTGCCGTTCAGCCACACCGACACCAAACGCACAGCAATCGTCTGCGCCGGCCGTCTCGCCAGCAGCTACACCTTCACCCATCAGAAACTCGAAACCCAACTCAGAGCAAGCGCCGTTATCAATCCGGAACAGTGTCGCCCGGGCTCGACCGTCACGATAGGCCTGCTGCCTCATATCAGCCTTGGGCAGCACAAGGTTGCTCCCGAACGCATCGCTTCGGCCCAGGTCATGGTGACCTGGCCCACCGAGTACACCGATGTGACACATAGTGTTGACCTCGCACCGTGGACCGCCGAAGCCGATCCAAGCGTGACCCTCACGATTCCCGATGGGGTCACCGATGACGGGCATTTCGTCCTCTTGGTGCAGCTCAAAAATGGCGAGAGCCTGACGACCCAAGGCGACATTCCGGTAACCCGCGACAGCGAGAACACCGACACCATCGCCGATGTGTTCCTTCAAGATGACGGCGCCGAAGGCCTACGCATTCGCACCCTTGGTCGCAACGGCGAAGCCCTTGCCGGCATCGTGCAAGACCTGCGCATTGATGCTCCTGGCCGAAACCGCTTGCACCAGCGCCTAGCCAGCGATGCCACGGGTCAGATCCATATCGGCCCCGTACCGCGGCCATGTACCATTCGCCTTAGCTCAGACACCGACCAGTTCCCGAGTCGGACCTGGCAGCTTTGGCCCACGCGGCCCACACTGCCGCCCCAGGTTCACCTCGCGCAGGGCGAGCTTCTGCGGATCGGTGTGCCGCCTGACTCCATATTATCACCCATCGAGTGGTCCTTCATGGAGTTCACCAGCAGCGCAATTACCCACTATCGTTTCGAGCGCCTAGAATTGCGCGATGGCGCTATCACCGTAACCGACCTAGCACCCGGGCAATACCGCCTGCGTCATCACCGCTCTGGACGCCACAGCGACATCACGGTTTTTGCGGCCACTCGCGATGGCGACCGATTACACAACGCCCTGATGACCACCATGGCTTCGACCCGCAATCCCCTGCGCATCGCAGCGCTGAGCGACCAGGCCGACGGCGTCACGCTTAGCCTCAGCGGCACCACGCCAAACACCCGCGTCCACGTCATCGCAACGCAATTACGCCCCCTGAATCCCACGCCATTGCTATATCGCGGTCGCGGTAATCCGACCACCCGAACGCGGCAAGCAGCGCGCAGCAGCTATGGCTCGGTGCGTTCGATCCAAGGCGACGAATCGTACATTCGGCTACGCCGCAGTCAGGACCACCTGCCGGGCGTGATGCTCGAGCGGCCAACTCTGGCGCTGATTCCCCGACCTCTGCAAGACTTTATTGCAATCGGCAGTGGCGGCGGCGCTGCTGGCGCCTTTGGCAATCGAAGCGGTGGTGGGCGCAAACGCGCGGTCGGCAAGTATGGCGGGTCGTTCGCTTCTGAAGCAGGCCCCTGGCATCAAGACCTTGGCTTCCTTGCCGACGGCGCGCCGCTTCTCCTCAACCTCAAACCCAAGGACGACGGCACCCTGGTCATTCCAGAGCAACAATTGGCTGGGCGCGAACAGCTTCGCTTTCTGGTGATCGATACCGACCAGTCGCTCCAACATGACCACGCCCGCGCTCCGCACGACACGCTCGAGACGCGCGATCAACGCGTTGCCCTCAGCATTGATCCCCAGACGCCTTGGGCGCTGGTGCGAACCGCCACCGGCCTGGCCCGCGGCGAAACGTGGCAGCCACCCGGCCCTGGCCGTTCCACATCCTACACCGGGCTCAACCAACTGTTCCCGGTCTTGCGTGGCACCGACACCGGCAAGCGCTTTGCGCAGTTCGCTGTTCTCACGCGCTGGGACACCCTGACCGAAGCCCAAAAGCAGAACGCCTACGGCACCTTGGCCAGCCATGAACTCCACCTCTTCCTGCAACGCCATGACCCAGACTTTTTTGCCACCGTGGTCAAACCATTTATTGCACAACGCTTGCAAAAAGATTTTGTCGACCAGTTCTTGCTCGACGAACCCCTTGATGCGTGGCTCACGAGCAATCGCCTTGCGCAGCTCAACGGCATCGAGCGCGCCCTGCTCGCGTCACGCCAAGCGCCCGACCAAGCGCAGCGCATCAATGGCCTTACTGCATCAGCCTGGATCTCCGACCACGACGAAGAAGTTGAACTCCTGCACGCCGCCTTGCTGCAGCGCAATGGCGCGGGCTTTGGTAACGCGGGCGGCGGCTTTGACCTGTTTGCCGCAGAAGAAGCGCCAGAGCAAATCGAACCCGATGTCGAAGCAGAAATCGAAGAAATCGAGCTCGCCGATGAAGGCCAAATTCGCCCGCCGCCGAGCATGCAAACCTTTGTCGAAGCCCCAGAGCTGCTAACCGATAATCGGTGGGACCTGGTTGACGCCGTGAACAAGCACCTCACACCGTCACCATTCTGGCGCGACCTAGCCGTACACGGACTCGACGGCTTCCGCAGCCCCTACCTGCTCGCCGTTGACGGCCACAATGAAGCCCTCGCAGCGCTGGTGTTGACCGATCTACCGCTGCGCGCACCTGAAGCGCCCGAGGCCGGCGCCAACAAGAAGGTCACTGGTCCGGCAATCGTGATTGCTGAATCCTTGGTCGGTCAACCCGAACCCAAGGCCAGCGAGAACTTCAGGGTTACCATCGAACTCCTTGATGACATGCAGAACGCCACGGCGTCGGTCCGCCCTGGGGTAGCTCTCGAGTTGCTAGTGACCGCGCAATGCCCCGATTTCGTAGATGATGATGACGAAGCCTATGAACTCATCGCCATCCTCCCCGACGGGTCCATTGGTCTCGACCTCGAGGATCCGGTCTATGTCGAACGCGCGTGGTCGGGCGAAAATTCTCTCAGCCGCTATTTCTACTTCCCGCAGGAAGGCACCTATCCGCAACCGCGCGTGGCGCTGTGCCACAAAGGCCAGGTCGTTGCGGTATCAACCACCGGTACATGGACCGTCAGCAATGCCACGCCACCGGCCCCAGTCGACCCCTGGCTTAAGGTCGCCAATTCCGGTTCCCTCGAGCAAGTTATCGCCGCCGTCAGCATTGAGAAACTGGCGAACTATGACATCGATCTTGACGATGTTGCTTGGCGCCTGCGCGATGCCACGGCCTACGCCACGCTCCGCGACCACCTGGAGAGCATCGCTTGGTATGACAGCGATGTCCTGCGCTACGCCTTCTTACACGCCGATGCGCCACGCATCACCACCTGGTTGCATGACGAACTCGGCACTAGCCTCGGCAGCTATTTCAACTGTTCCCTGTTTACCATCGATGCGCTTGCCGACCGCACCCGCCTCCACCTCGACCTCGCCCCGCTGATTCATGATCGCGCGCATCGCGCACAGGCCCATATGGTTGATGTGTACCAACTACGTAACATGTGGAGCAAGCATCTGCGCTATCTCGCCGCAAAGGGTACCGCTGACGATCGCGACCGCCTGATCACAGCCTTGCTGCTGAGCCTGCAAGACCGCATCCCCGAGGCCCATGCGGTTATGACCGAGATCGATCGCAGCGCACTCCCACACACGATTCAGAGTGATTACCTCTTGGCCTATATCGAGATGGGCCTGGGCAATGCGGCAGCCGCACGCGCCCTCGCCGAGACCCACAGCAAGCACCCGGTTCCGCTCTGGCGGCAGCGCTTTGCCACGGTTCTCGAACAAACCGCCGGCCTTGGCAACCTGGACGCCTTCGTGGCCTCGAGCGACCTCGACGCCAGCGGCGAAACCACCGTCAGCATTGACGGCATTGAGCGCGGCCTGCGCATCAGCACAGCGGGCGCTCCAGTTGAAACGGCCGAAATATTGATCTACCCGCTCGACTTGGAACGGCGCTTCACTGAACAAGCCTTCGGCCGCGACGACAGCAAACGACCGATCATCGAACCCCGTGACCGCATCGTAGTTCCGATACGCGATGGTCGCGGCGAGTGGCGCATGCCAGATAAATTCGCCGACACCGCCTTGGTCGTTGCCGCGGCCGGTACCGGCGAAGCGCAAACGCTCATCAGCGGCCATCAACTCGACTGTCATGTCGCGGCACGCATCGGGCAAGTGCTGGTACGGGACAAGCGCAGCGGCGCGCCGCTGCCAGCCACCTACGTCAAGGCCTATACCATCAGCGCCGATGGCGATGTTCGCTTCCATAAGGATGGCTACACCGATCTACGCGGGCGCTTTGATTACCTGACCCTGTCACGCGAGTGGACCCAAGTGAAGCGCGTTGCCTTGCTGATCGTCAACGACGCAGCCGGCGCGACCACGCTGGAGGTGTCGGCCCCGCCGCGTTAAGCCGTGATCTCCAGGCGCCCGCGTGCCGAGCCACGCGGGATGGCAACCGGCCAGGCCAAGCCCTGGCGCGCACCAACCGCAACCGGCTTGCCGTTCCAACGTGCGCTGATCGCCGCGCTGTCACTGGTTACCAACAGCGTAGCCTCGCCCTCGCGCCGTCCGGTCAGCAGCAGTTCGGCGGTGCAATTGGCGCCGTCCCACTGCTCACTCACAATCCAGCAGTCGTGCCCCGCAGTCACGCGCTGCACCCGATAGTGCGCCGCGTACCAACTCAGCACCGGTGTCGACAGGCCCGAGAAATGGTGCCAGCCCGCGCCGCGCCGCGTCGCAACGATGAAGTGCTCGAAGCACTGCCCCGACAGGCCCACCTCGTCGCGCCACAGCTGCAGAGCGGTATCGGCCACGCGCCACGCGAGTTCGCTTTCACCGAAGTCGAGCAGGGCCTTCCAGCAGAACCACTGATGCGGCATCCACACGGCGCCGTTCCAGTAGCCGTCAACGCGGTAATACGGCGCGCTTTGATCCACCGTCGACAAACCAATCGCCGACCAGATCTCGGCCGGATTGCCCAAATGCGCAATCACGCGCTGGGCCCGTTCGGCCGGCAGTAAACCACCGATCAAGGGGCTGGTGCCGTCGAGCCCCATGTTGTGATTGGCACCCGATTCATGCCGCAGCAAGCCCGTCGGCTGCTTGGCCTCGTTGTGCACCAGGTAGCCGTAATAACCGGCCTCGGGATCCCAACAGTGCTCATCAATGCGCTGCGCCAGGGCCTCGGCCTGATCGCGCCAGGGCTGCGGGTCTTGGTCCAACAGCTCGGCCATCGCCGATAACTGCAGAGCCGTGCGCACCGCCACCGCAGTATTGATCACCGGCGTCACGCTCTCGCTGAGCTTCTGTTGGTGCACGGCCACCTGCGGCGGGTAATCGTCCCATCCACCGGAGTTATAGAAATAATCCCAGGTTCGCAGCAGTCCCGAGCCCAGGGTGTTGGTATTGGAGCACTCGGCCTCGCCGCACAGAAAACGGTGCATGCGCGCTAGGCGCGGATAGGCCCAGGCCAACATGTCGCGATCGCCGCTGCGGTTCCAGAGTTCTTGCGCGGCAAACACCTGCACCGGCAAGGGGGAGCCGTGGTGAATGAACGCGCAGTCGGTTTCATCGGGATCGCACAGGTACGCCGACAGACAGTCGAGAGCGCGCTCGGGCGCGATTTCAGCCAAACCCAAGGCGATGAAGCCCGAATCCCAGGTGTAGAGACAGTCCCAATTGCGACCAGGCGTGAAATGCCGGATCCATTGGCCGCGCGTCGCCACCGGGAACACCACATTGGTTAAGGTGGTGGCCGCCATGCGTTGCTGGCTCTCGCTCAGTTCGTCACCGGTTCCACACCAACGCTGCGCGCGCGACGCCGTGTAAGTTTGCTCCAACTCGGTTGCATCGGCCGCAGCAAAATTAGCCAGACGCTGGTCCAACGCAGCTTCGTCGCCACTGGCCACCAGCGCATACACCACTACCTCTGCGCCAGCCGGCACCGGGATCGGGCGCAGGAACACGTCGAGGTAATGCCCCTCGCCCACCCCCTCGAAGCGTTTGGGACCGTGCTTGTGGCAGGTTGCCTGCACAATGATGTCTAAGTCTTCAGCCGCAAATTCGCGCACCTCCGCATTTGGCCAGCGCCACGCCAGCCCATAGCGCTGATCCAGATCGGCATAGCGCAACACGCGCGACTGCGCATCTGGTCCGGCAAGGATCTCGGGCTCGGGCTGCCAGCGATGTTCGGTGAATACGACCTGGTCAATCGCGTCCTCACGCACCA
The DNA here is from genome assembly GCA_027859175.1 of Planctomycetota bacterium. GTDB lineage: Bacteria > Planctomycetota > UBA11346 > UBA11346 > UBA11346 > GH22. The sequence goes on from JAQIBG010000205.1 coordinate 17,528, forward strand.
GCACCATGCCATCGAGATCACACGGCGCCCCACCGAGCGAACTGAGCGACATCACCACGTCGTCGCTGGCGGCATGACAGGTGCCAATGCGGGCCACAGCAAAGTCACCGGTGCCAGCGATTGTCGACGTATCGCTCGCGTCGCCCGCCAACTGGACCTCAAGATTCGCCGCATCTGCCAATCGGCACCGCAGCAACACCGCGTAGGTGCCGGGCGCGGCCACGCGCGCGCGGAAGCGGATCCGGTCGCCAGCATCGCGCCCCCAATGATTGCCATCGCGCCCGCTCACGCCGGTGCCATCTACATAACCATGGCCCCGCACCTGGCCCTGACGATGACCGTCACCGGGCAGGTGATTACGATGACCTGGCTGCGCGTAATCGATGCCATCATGCGCTTCGGCTCCGATCCACACCGCACCGGCTGGCAGGCTAACGCGAGATTCGCGGGTCCACTCGTTGGAGTAGGTCCGCACCGGCGGAAAAGCCACGTTGGCCGTCAGGTGCAAAACCGCACCACAATCAAGCAAGCCCTGGTTGCTGAACGCACAGCGCAGCAGGCAGCCATCGTCGCCCTCGGCCACCACCGCCAGATCCATGGTCACACCGTGATCGACCTCGTAGCGCCAGGCGTGATAGCGCAGATCACCGCTGGCTTCGAGCGGGTAGTAGCCCGACTCCCAGCGCACGTTGGCCGGCACGGTGCGCCGTCGGTAGATGCCCGGCGACACGCCGCAATCAAAGCGGATCCCGCGCTGCGCATCGGCGATATGGCTGACCCCGTTGTAGGTCTTGCTGTACGGGCCCCAGGCCGGCAAGCGGAGGTCGTAACGGTGGAAGAAGATGCTGGCGTCGGTGAACAGGCTACCCATGGCGCCATTCAAGCGCCCTGTCCACCGCACCCAATCGCAAACTCTGTGATGTGAAAGACCTGCATCGCCGCTTGCATTGATGGTCCACTATTTATATTATGGACCAATATGGCCCATCGTGCATTCACCCTGATTGAGCTACTCGTGGTAATTACGATTATCGCGATCCTGGCCGCGCTCCTGCTGCCGGCCATCACCATGGTCCGCCAGAGTGCCATTCAGACCCGTTGTTTCTCTAATATGCGCCAGATTGGCCTGGCCTTTAATGCCTACGCCGACGACTGGGGCGAACGCATGCCGCCCTCATCGGCCGGCAATATGCCCGGCAGCCCCAACGATGAACCGATGTGGGGTTGGTGGCATCCACGCCTCTACCCCTTCATCAACGATCAAGACTGGAAAGACGGCAACCTCGGCGGCCTCGCCCTGGTGTTCTGGTGCCAAAACTCCTTTGGTAAGCCCAGCGCCAGCAACAGCTACATGCCGGCCTTCAGCTATGGCTACAACGCCAGTGGTTGGGTTTTCAAAACTGCCAATCAATACAACTACTTCCGGATGGCCGCGAAGCGCCAGAGCGAAACCATCCTGCTGGCTGAGATGTTGGGCGCTGACCCCGGCAAAAAAAATGAGGCCAAGCGCGGCACCATTGTGC
>JAQIBG010000296.1 GCA_027859175.1 Planctomycetota bacterium
AGCGTGCCGTCTCGGCCCTTGATTAATTCATACTCGCGAGCGTTGATGAACTTCTCAATCTTGATGCGCTTGGCGTAGGAAATTTTCTTTTTGTCGCGATACACCACCACGAATTCGACGCCAACCTCGGGGTCAAACAGCTGGATGTGAATCGCCCTACCCGGCACCAAGAACTTATCCGGCGCTGGCATAATGCGATAACTGCCATCCTTACTGATGATCAGCAGCTTATCGAACTCGGTAAGGTTGAACTGGTAGTCTTTACCCCGGACATCGTACCCGAAGAAGCCGGTATCCTTGTCATAGCTGACCTTGAGGTTGGCGCGCGCCACCGCCTTGACGTCCACCTGTTCAAAGATCCCAATTTCAGTGCGCCGAGGATGATCCTTGGCGTACTTGTCGTAGATGCCGTTGATATAGGCGACTGTGGTTTTGGTCAGATTGCGCAGCTTGACCCTGCAGTCTTTGATCGCGCGCACGATATCGTCGATGTCTTTGCGATTCTTGTCGATGTCGTACTGCGAGATGCGCCTAATGCGGATCTCCAGCAAGCGTTCGACATCTTCATCGGTCATTTCACGGATGAACAGATGCTTGAAGGGGTCCATGCCCTTCATCACTGCCTGGCGCACGCCTTCGGCGGTTTTCTGGTCTTCGATCTTCTTATAGACACGATTCTCGATGAAGATCTGCTCAAGCGTCAACCAATGGTGCTTATTCTCGAGCTGATCGAGCTCCCATTCGAGCTCGCGTTTGATTTGATCGCGCAGCTGCAGGGTTAGGTCATACAAGATCTCGGTAACCGTCAGCTCGGCCGGTCGACCATCGCGAATCACCGTGATATTGGAGTTGGCCTGGATCTCACAGTCGGTGTAAGCGTAGAGCTGCGGCACGACTTCGTCGGCGTACACACCGCGCGGCAGGGTGACTTCGATCTCAACGTGGTCGGTAGTGAAATCGCTGATCCCAGCAATTTTGACCTTGCCGCGCTGGGCCTGAGTCTCGATAGAATCGATCAGACTCTCGGTGGTGGTGCCGTAGGGGATCTCGGTGATGACCACCTTCTTGTCGCCCCTGGGCTCGATCCGGGCCCGCAGGCGCACACGGCCGCGCCCGTCGGCATACTCGGCCACATCCATGATGCCGGCCTGGATAAAGTCAGGGAACAGTTCGATCGGCTCATTGTTGAGCAATTTGATCTGGGCCTGAAGCAACTCAGCAAAGTTGTGCGGCAGGATGCGGGTAGCCATACCCACGCCGATACCGTCGGTGCCCAGCATCAGCACTACCGGCACCTTAGCCGGCAGACATACAAATTCCTTCTTGCGGCCATCATACGAGGGCTGGGTGTCGGTCAGGTGCTTATTGAATAGAGTCTCGCGCGCCAGCGGGGTCAAACGGGCTTCGATATAACGCGCCGCCGCCGGCCGGTGCCCGGTGATGATGTTGCCGAAGTTGCCCTGCCGTTCGATGAAGAACTCTTTGTTCGCGAGCACCACCAGGGCTTCATAAATCGACGCATCGCCATGCGGATGCAGCTTCATGGTTTCGCCAACGGTATTCGCAACCTTATGGAAGCGACCGTCATCGGCCTCAAACATCGTCTGCAGGATACGCCGCTGCACTGGCTTGCAGCCATCACGAATATCCGGGAACGCACGCTCAACGATCGTGTAGCTCGCGTACTCGATGAAATTCTGTTCCATTACTGGAGTCAAATGAGCCATTAATCGGGATCCTGGGTCCTGGGTTCTGGGTCCTGGTCGCAGCCTGCGGCTGCATAGGACAGAGCATCGTCTTCGCGGACTCTATTCCGCTGCCGACCTTCATGATGAGCGACATAGCACTCAATCCGCTTGGCAAGTTCCACCAAACCTTGACGAATCTGGGGGCTTGGTGGATCAATGTCTGAGAGCGTGGATGCCACCTCAAGCAGCGAATCCACTTCATACAATGAGCCCAATGCGATGCGGCCAAATCGGGCAATCTCGCCCGGCGTATCTCGCCCGGCGCCCTCCGCCAAATTGGCTGAAACAGATACTGCCGCACGTCGCACCTGGGAGATCAGACCGAATCGCTCGTCAGTCGGCCAGCGTGCGCTCAACTCATACATATTCTTTGCTAGCGAAATGGCATCTCGCCAAATCTCTGACCTCCGGACACGAATTAGCCCACTCATCTAGGGCCCAAGCGTGCGAAAGCACGCGTCCAAGGACCTAGGACCAGATCTCCCATCATGCAATGTTAGCAATCAGATTATCTACAATAAACTGCTTCCGCTCGGGCGTGTTCTTGCCCATGAAGAAGCTCAGGGATTTGCTGACTTCACTCATATTGCGGATGTCGATCGGCACCAAGCGGATGCCTTCGCCCACGAATTGGTTGAACTCCTTGGGGCTAATCTCGCCAAGGCCCTTGAAC
>JAQIBG010000322.1 GCA_027859175.1 Planctomycetota bacterium
CCTCGGGGTTGTTGTTGGCGGGCGTGAGGTGGGCTTCGTTGGGGGCCTCGATACGGATGTAGGCACTGCGCTGGTTGAGCGCGGTGACGAAGAAGTCGGCAGCGCTGGCGTCGGTGGCCAGGTTGCGATGGGTCTCCACCGTTTGCAGGGCGCCGCTGCGATCTTGCATCGAGATCTCAACGTCAACCAGTTGGGTTGAGCCGTCGCCCTTGCGCACGAAGCGGGTGGCGATGCGGTTGCCAAAGCGACCGCTGGTACGTGCGGTGACGCGCATGGTGCCGGGCGAGGAGTCGGCCAGACGCACGCTCACCGTGCGCCCCGCCTTACTGCCGCGGGTGGCTGGCACGTTGGCGCACACTACTTCACGCACACCGTTGGCGAAGGCCTGGGCCACCTCCGGCATGCTGACCACGCTGCCAGCGCCGAACAGCTCACGAAACTCTTGGAGCGTCGAAACTGGGCGCAGCGCTTCGCGACTGCGGTCGATTTCGGTGTGGCCCACGATGCCAAGGATGCCGGTGGCGCCGAGCTGGCGCGGCACGAGTTCCTTGATGACGCGGATTTCGACGCCGGGAATGATAAGAGTCACGGCTGGCCTCCTGCAGGGATGAGCGCGGAGACTGGGGGGGCGCGAGCCCGCGGTAAAGCCTTGCGATTAGACCACACGTCGATCTGGCCAGTAAATGGCCTCGATCGACTAGGGGTCGGATAGTTAACGCTTGCCAGAGTGCTGGGCAGCCACGACAAGCCTCGTTTGATTTGTTCCGGGCACTGAGGTTTCTCTCAACTACGAAACCCCGTCGATGACAGCTGTGATGACTTCAACAACGATGCGACAAACTTATCGCGAATTTAGAATCGCATTTCATACTCGAGTCGCATCGAAGGCGATGCGTCAGCAGCCTGGGTGGCGCTTGGGATAACGCAGTGCGACACCGTGCGAGAGGGTGAATCGGCACAGGACCCGGTTGTTGAGTAGAAATGCCTTCATGGCCGCTACAAAAAGACATTCCCACTTTGATCTTCCACGACGGCACCAAATCAAACATGCTTGCGTCATGCCGCGGCCAAAGACGTCATTCCACATCTACGTCATGGCCGCTGTCCTTGTGGCAGTTGTTGTTGGCGTGGTGTGGCTTGTGTACCGGGTGTGGTTTGCTGGCGCCGAGGGATGGCGATTTGCATTCTGACCCACGGGGAAAACATGAATTGTCCGTCTTGCGGTCTTGAGCTGGTCGCTGGCACTGCCGAAGTGCGCGGTTCGCTTGGATCATTTTTGATGTTTGGGCTTGGGTTTCAGAGCCTGTTTTTCACGGCAGAAGCCGCCTCACGCCGTGAGCTCGTGCTCGCATCCGGTAGTCGGATTCAGGCTTGGCGATGTGACGGATGTGGGATGTCGTGTCTCGGTGATAAACTGCCGAATAACTGAATTCACCTGGGTGGGGTCGACTCGCCGATGGCGGGGGCGATGTCACTGACTTGTCTCAGTGAGGGTGCCCTGGCTGCGTCCTGAAATGGGAGTCGAAAAGGACGAGTTCACCCTATTGTGATCCTCAGGTGCGCGACGAATTGGCGACAGTCTGTCGTTGTTGGTGCGGATCTTGGCTCAGGTCTATCATCTTGCGAGGAATCATGCGTAAACTTCTTATCCTTTGTGTCGTGTGTCTATTTATTCCAGGGATCATCGCTGCAGCAGAGATTGACCGTCCTGCCTTGATCGATGCCTTTATCTCGTACACCGCGAAATCGAGCGGCGAGAAGCTTAGCCCAGAGATTGAAGTGAAGATGCGAGAGCAGTTGGGGCAGCTGGCAGATAACCCGCTGCTGATGCCCTATGCCTTTGAAGGTGAGGCGGTGGACAGGGAGGCTTGCTATGCGGAAATCGCGAGTTGCCTGGTGAAGGTGGCCAGCAGCGATATGCCGATGCCCTCGTCGCTTCAGTATGCGTCCAAGCGGGCTCGACTGGAATCGCTCTCAGATGCAGAACTGGTCATCGCGATGCGATTTGCGATTCAACTGGCCGAGCAGGTACGATCCTAGCAGACCTGTGTATTTCACCAGCCTGCTGGACCTTTCGTTCAGGGGCCCATCGCGCCAGTGACGACTGCGGGAATTACAAGCCTTCTTGGGGGATTGTCGGCCGATTGATGCCTGGATCTGGTCTCTCATGATCGGAACACACGCAGCTTTGCGCATGACCATGCCTGTGGTGTGATTTGTGGCTTCCGTCGCGGACCGTCTCGCTCTACACTTCGCGTGATTTGACGCAGAGGTGACAGGTTGGGAGTCATGGTGACCCCGATCGTACCTCCTGAGCGCATCATGAGGGGGTAAGATGAGCATACAGTTTGTATGGAATGAGCGATACTCTGTTGGCAACCCGGAAATCGATCAGCAGCACAAGAGGATGTTTGAACTGGCTAACAGCCTCCCTGAGGTAGCGAGTTCGCAGGATGTCAGGCCCCTAGTCCTGCGCCTTTTCAAGTACACACGCGAGCATTTCTCGTGCGAAGAAGAAATGATGCGGTCGATCGGGTACCCGCTTGTCGCTGAGCACGTGGCGCTTCATGAAGGCCTGATTGGGAAGCTTTGCAAGGTGAGTGAGCAGCCCCTTGGGGGAGGCGATGACGTCCTGAAATTTAAGGAGTTCGTGTACGCTTGGCTGGTAGACCACATCATGACTGAGGATAATAAGTACTTTCAGTTTGTTTCTGGGCAGAGCGATAGTGCCTCGGATAAAGCCGGGTCAGATGACGTAATGTAGTTGAGTCCGAAGGCTCCGCGCTAGCCAATGACTGTTTGGTGGGTCCAATAATGAGTAAAACATTTGCAGACACGCTTCTGCCGGCACCGCGTGATGGTGGCTTTCGTCACGATGGCGCCTGGGTGTGGTGCGGATCGGTGATCAAGGGCGACGATGGCCTGTTCCATATGTTTGCCTCGATGTGGGAGAAGAGCGTTCCTTTTGCGCCGAATTGGTTGACCAATTCGGTGGTGGTGCATGCCACCAGCGCGACGCCCGAGGGCCCCTATGTCTACCAGGGCGATGTGCTGCCGCCGCGCGGTGCGGCGTATTGGGACGGCATGATGACGCATAATCCGACCATTCACCGTTGCGGCGACCGCTACCTGCTGTTCTACACCGGCACCACCTACCAGGCTGACCGGCCGACTACTGAGCCGGTGTCGCGCGCCTTGCGGCTGGAGGCCCGCAGCAACCAGCGGATCGGCATGGCGGTTGCCTCGTCACCGAATGGTCCGTGGACGCGGCCGGATGTGCCGTGTCTTGATGTGCGCCGGGATCATTGGGATTCGTTAATGACCACCAACCCGGCTCCCTGCGTGATGCCCGATGGGGCGATCCATCTGCTGTATAAATCCGCGAGCAGCGATGCCGCGCCGATTCAGTATGGCGTTGCGCGGGCGACCTCGCTGGAGCATGCCTTTGAGCGGATCGGGCCCGACGGTCCGATCACGTTTCAGGATCCATCAATTTCTTATGAAGATGCCTACATCTGGCACCAAGACGGCGCGTTTGAAATGATCTTCAATGACATGACCGGGAAGATTACCGGTGAGGATCACGCTGGTGCGCACGCTACTTCCTCCGATGGCATCGAATGGTCGCTGTGCGCGCAACCGAAGGCCTATTCCCGCACCGTGCGCTGGGATGATGGTGCGGTCACAACGCAGGGTTCGTTCGAGCGTCCGCAGTTGCTGATCCAAGATGGTATTCCAACGCATCTGTTCGCGGCTACGGCTGACGGTCCAGGTGGCTTTTCTCGATCCGAAAATACCTGGAATATGGTGATGCCCATTGCGCCGGCCTAGCGGGGCTGGCGTCATCGATAGCGCGGCCGCAATTGTTTCGCGGCCGCGCGTGAGGCTCATCAATGGCATTTTTTTTGTCTGGAGTGTATTCAGGAGCTGGCGGCAGCCGGGCGCATGTCCCATTGATCCATCCTAGCCGCAAGGCTGGTGAGTGCTTGGACTGCGGACTGGTCGATCACGCCGTCTGGCGTTGGTGACATGTTGAATAAGCAGTTGGCCTTGCGTTCGCGGCACAGCAGGCGCAGCCCGGCTAGCTCGGCGGTGCTGTAGGGCTGTTGCTCGCGACCACCGAACCACCAATGCGAGCAGTTGGTGAAGGCGTGGAACGAACACTCGGTGGGAATGAAGTAGGCCTCTGGCTCGCCGCCATTGGGCGCGATGGTGTGCCAACCGGTGCGGGTGCAGTAGGGCGGCGATGATTGTTCGATGACCGCCAAGTCGCTGGGCCAGGAACCATCTTTGATCTTGTAGGAGACCCCTTCGGTGAGGAAGGCGCTGTTCATGGCGATGATGGTTTCAGGCTGAGTGTTGGCGATGTGGTTGTAAATCAGACGGCGATCGGCTGGCGTCATTTGCGCCGGCCCATCGATCCATAGTTCGAGAATCGATCCGTACTGCGTCAGGAGCTCGCTGATCGTGTTGGCGAAATGCTCCATGTAGGCTGGCGTCAGGGTGGTGGAGAAGCGGGTGTCGCTGGGTTTGACCACCGAGCCGAATAAATTGTGTCGGTCGATGGTGTTGATGTACAGCGCGGGGATAACGCCATGGCGACGACACGCGTTGACGAACAGTTCAACGACATCGCTTGGGTAGCGGGTATTGCCGACGTGACGCTCGCTGTACTTGGTTGGCCACAGTGAAAATCCGGTGCCGTGGCGCGCGGTGAGAATGGCATAGCGCATGCCGGCGTCGCGCGCGACCTGTACCCATTGATCGACATCGAGCGCGGTGGGTTGGTAGTGGCTGATGGGGATGTCTGGTGAGTTGTGATGCGGCGCACCCTTGGGGCTGAAGGTGGCCAAGCCGAAGTGGATGAACATGCCATACTCAAGATCGCGCCAGGCGGTGAGTTGGTCGACTGAGAGGCGTTGGGCTCCGGTGGGCTGATCGGCCATGATGATCTCCATGGGGTGTCTTGTTGTGCGCGGTGGTTCCGCTTGACGACGGATTCGATCATACCCCAGTATTGAACGGTAATCCATGGGTGCATTCACCCCATACATAGCTATTTTTGTCGTCTATGCGGCACTTCCACTTCTGGTGTGGGCATCCGATTGCGGGCCTCAAGGGGCAGTTGGATTTTGTGGGGATGGGTTTTGAGCGCCCCAACCGGGGCTCTGGGTTCTGTGGCGGGCATCCAAGCCATTACGTGGTGCTGTTTTTTCATGACCGGGTGTCGATTGATGGTGCGGCGCCGACCGACCACCAAGCCGTGGTGTTGGCGCCGGGGCAGCGCTGCGCGGTTACGGCGGAGGGTCGCTGGCGGCATAGTTGGCTGCAGTGTCGTGGCTCCCTGGTGGAGGAGTGGCTACGAGACTTGCCGGTGCCGCTTGCTACGCCGCTTGCTATGAGCGATCAGCAGTTGGTGCAGGCCCATCTGCTGGGTTTGTTTCGCGAGTTGCATGACCATGCCGAGCCACGCGCGGAGTTGGTCAGCCATTGGACCCAGGGGGTGTTCCTGGAGATGGCCATGGCGCATCGTGCCGAGACCGCGCCGCGCGTGGTGATCCCACGGCGCTTCAGCGTGGTTCGTCAGTACATCCGCGAGCACTACCGGTCTGCCTTGCGCTTGGATGACTTGGCCGCGATGGCCGACTGCTCGGGGCCTTGGCTATGTCGCCAGTTCCGCCGTTACTTCGGCATCGCCCCGATGCAGTTGCAGACCAGCTTGCGACTCGCCGATATCGCCTTGGCGATCAGCGATACCGACACGCCGATCCAAAGCCTTGCGGCGGCGGCCGGCTATGGCGACCCCTTCACGTTCTCGAAGCTGTTCAAACGCCATTACGGCATGGGTCCGCAGGCGTATCGTCGTCGCGCGCGCGGCGGTTCGGGGCCGCATTAGCGTTTGCGATAGCTTCCTGGTGGCTCGCCCCAGTGCCTGGTGAAGGCGCGGGTGAAGGCGCGGGTGAAGTAGTGGCGGTCGCCAAAGCCGCAGGCCGTAGCGATATGCTGCGCGAACAGGGCCATCCGGAGGCTGGTGCACGCGTTGATCGCGCGTGGGAGTTGAACAAAGGCAAGCGCAATGAGATCTGCATGACCATGGCGCGCCAGGGTTGGGGCTATGTGAAGGGGGCCGAGCACAAAGATGCCGACGAGCTGTGGGCCTGTCTTGCTTATGCGCAGGCGCACAACTGTGCTTTGTTGGCGAATACGGGGCCGCTGCCGGATGGGAGTCTTGCGCCTGAGGCGGTTGCTACGTTAAAGGCAGTTGGGGCACGGTTGCGGCGTGAGGGGTGGCCGGCGCCGAATGCGGAATTTAAGCCGACGAATAGGAGTGGGG
>JAQIBG010000361.1 GCA_027859175.1 Planctomycetota bacterium
AGCCAGGTCGCCGCGCGCAGCGCGATGCCCAGCGCCTTCGGCGCGGGCGTCGTGCTCATCGCGTAGGCGTTGGCGTCCATGCCGCTGGGGAAACGCACCCGCCACGCGTTGATCCCGACCGCCTGCAGCCGCTCGGCGGCGGCCGCGGCGCCGGCATCGCCGGCCGGGTCGCGATCGAAGGCGATCAGCACATCGCGGATGCCGTGCGCCTGAAAGGTCTCCAGCATCGCCGCGGTGAAACCGTTGGTGCCGTAGGCCGCGGTCACGTTGGCCACATCCGCGCACCAGAACGTCACGGCGTCGATGATCGATTCGCAGAGCACGCACCAACCGGGCGCGGCCGTGATGCCGCGCAGGTTGAAGACGCCCGCATGCGGCCCGTCCAGATTGCAATGCGGCGTCGTGCCATCGGTGTAGCGGCGCCCGTACAGATAGACCACGCGGCCGGCGGCATCACAGATAGGGAAGACCACCCGGCCCGTGAAGGCCTCATGCCCCGAAGCACGGAAGATGCCCAGCCGCTGCAACGTATCGCGCACCAACCGGCCATCGCGCACCTGCTTGCCGGGGATCTCCAGACCCAGGGTCCGGTCCGCCACTCCGATCCGGAAATGCGCGATCGCCGCGGGGCTGATCCCGCGGCGTTCCAGGTAGGTCGCTGCCTCCCGCACCGCCGACAGCCGGTGATGGTAGTAGCGCACCACCGCGGACAGGACCTCGTCGTCGGACATCGTCGGCGTGATCAGCGGCACTTTCCCACCGGCCAAACCGGGGCCGCGCGTCGGCGCCGATGGCGCCGGCCCGGCCGGCGCCTCGCCGGCCAGATGCGGGAAAGCCGACAGCAACGTCTCGACCGCATCCCGGAACTCGCAGCCCTCCAGCCGCATCACCAGATCGACCACCGACCCGCCCGCCCGGCAGGCGCCCAGGCAGTGCCACAGGTTCCGGTCCTCCGAAACCACGAACGACGGCGTCCGGTCCTCGTGGTCCGGAAACGGGCAGCGGCACACCACGTCGCGGCCGTGCTTCTGGAACGCGCAGCCCCGGCCCTCCAGCCAGATCCGGATTGGCGCCTCGCGCTTCACGCGCTCGATCAGCTCGGTTGGGTAGCGGGGCATGGGCGGGCCTCCTGGCTGGCTTGTAGCCCGCTTGCCGTTATACGTCAATGGTCTATACGTAGGACGCCTTAAAAGTCAGCCGCGAAAGGACCGCCGCCGCTATGATCGCCCGCATGCCGCGTCAAAAGGAACCCCAGACCGTTTTCGGGGCCCGACTCATCGAAGCCCGCCGTCGCCGGGGGATGACCCAGATCGAACTGGCCGAAGCCATCGGCTCGACCCAGCGCGCCATTAGCTACTACGAAGTCCAGGGCGGCAACCCCGACCTGGAAGTCGTGGCCCAACTCGCCAAAGCGCTCGGAACCACCAGCGACGAACTCCTCGGGCTCGACAGCACCGAGAGCTATGAACCGGAATTCCAGACTGTGAACGAACGCCGCCTGTGGCGGCGGTTCCGGAAACTGCTTAACCTACCGGAGAAGGATCGACGGGCCGTGCTACGGATGCTCGATTCGCTGGATAAGACCAACGCAGACAGAAAGCCCCGAAAACCTGGTTCACACTGAAGGCTCGCGCGTTGAGCCAACAGATCCTTTCACTGAGAAGATTAGTCCCAGCACAGCAAATAGGGCGGACCCAGCCATTCCAATCCCTAGGATTGAATAGGCTGACCCCATTTGATTCGCAGCGATACTGAAATCACCCATCTCGCCGGTCGCAGCAACCTGGGAATACGTTGTTCGCATTGCAAACGAGAACCAACACGTGGAGCCGGCGGCACTGATCAGCGCGAGATACAAGAAGACGTTCTTCATATGCTACCTTCTTCAAGACCACTACATTCGCCCATCACGCGAAGCGACTCTTTGAGAAAAGTGGCCGCAGAGTAATCATCGCTTGAAAATGACACGAAACCACCCATCGCCCCCAAAGACCTACCTAGGCCTTCGGCACTCAAACCGGAATCGATCAACCGTTGTATGTCATTTCTTCCGCGGACTACCTGATGGGGGTTCTCAACGCAGAATTGCCGAACGACGTCCATTTCGTCATCATGCTCATCCATCCAATCTTGATGGAAGTATGCCACCATCAAAAGCCCAAGACCGTTGTTTGGATCGATTTGCATTGTCATCTCATGGCACCACGGGGAAAGCTGTCAGGATTCGATAACCAGACTGGAAAGCGGCATCCCTCACCAGAACCACCCGAACTGTGCTGCTGGAAACTGGAGACTGCGCGCCGCGCACCAAGGTTCGGCCAACCGTACTACTCAACGGAGCATCAAATGCCAATCTGGCATTGGAACCAGCCAGCCATTGCTCAACGGCAGTCGCCCTTGACGTCAACGCCTGACCGATCGCCCCTTCGGCAACTGATCTGCTCGCAAAAGTCGATGCCGCAGGAACGCGCTGCTGTGTAGCTAACCGGGCTGCCAACTGCTCATCACTTAGGCCCACATGGCGCGCCAAGGTATGGCCTCCTGATGCCTCGTGCGCAGCCAAGCCCCCACCTGGAACCAATCGGGATTGCGCGCCGGTTCTGGCCACCTGCGCCGCGAAACGCGGAGCGAAGGCTGGGGAACGAACCCCCAACCGCAGCGCCAGATCATCAGTCATAGCGATCGGCGCTGTTGTCCCCGCCGCCGCCAAGACGGGCGCAACGTCCTTGATCAAAATACCGGTGATAGCAATTATTCCGGCGCCTCTCCGGTACTCCTGAAACTTACCGACATCATTAAAGTACTGCTCGCCGGCGAACATTAACTGGCGTCCCTCACCCGTATCTGCCATCAACGCCCACGGGAATCTGCCTATGATCCCTATCTCGCCACCCGCTGCGGTAAACGCAACCTGGACTGGAGCACGGATCGCGCCACCACCCACCTCGACACCTGGCAACGTGATGAACTGCAAATCATCCGGACTGAAACCCAGACGACGTTCAATCGCACCTTGACCAAACTCAGGCGAATGAGTCTGCCTCTGAAGCAAACGGACGTGTCCCTCTGGCACGCCTTCAGCCAACAGACCTTGCGGACTAAAGAAGGAGCCACGGAACATGAAAGCACCTGGTCCAGACCGCTGCCGCTGCGAAAGGTCAATCAAAGAACCGATTTCTTCATAAAAATCACTGCCCAACCGATCGCTACCTACTTGGTCAGGTCGATAGAAATTGAGGATAGACGGATGCAGGCGGGCCAAGTCGGGAACTCGTTCGTCCTGGCGGGACACGCCCTCTTCACCATTCCAGGTGCCATCCCACTGCCATTCACCCGGCGGATCGACCCAAACCCAATCAAGGCCACTGGGATCCCACCGGTTCACCGGATCCCCACCAGCATAGGCATACAGAAACGCCTATGCGGAGAACCCCGGCCAAAAGGCTGAGTTTGATGCGTCTATGAAAATGGAATCGGCCGGGACGACGTCCGCCAGGGGCTAGATCGCGGATCCGACGTCGCAGACTCGGTGCGGTCCGAGGCACAATCCGGACAGCAACCACCCACCACAAGCTATCAGATGTCAAATATCGCTGGGAGAATTGGCTGGATTCGCTGGACGTCAATATTCGGACCAGACGGCCAACTGGTCCCCCTAATGGTTTGCATACCCCGACTCTACGACAGAGAGCCCGGCCTCATCTAGCTCAATGCGCACATTTCCACCCCTGACCCCAACTCGCGTAAGAACGAACAAGCGGTCCCCCTGCTTCTTCACAGAGTAGGGCTCCAGAAATGGCCAGCCTTTCTCATCACAGTGGGCACGCGCGACATCAAGAGCCGACTGACGGGCCTCGCCAGACAGTTCAATAGGTTGTTCTTTTCGTCCGAAGATCCCCATGACTTACTCCACTCTTATCCTTGGCCACCAGCCTGGGCGTTGTATATACCCGCCACTGAATGGCCACTCTAGGCCTCTAAAGATATTCCCTGTTCCCACATAGTCAGCAAGCGCTTCCTCCATATAGACCCAGGCGGCATGCCTGCCTGTACCTGTCGCTCGCCCAGCCGAATACCACTCTCCCGTCAGGTCCCTAAACGGAGCAGAGAGATTCCGAAGGAAGATGCTATGGAATGCCTCGTGACGGAGCGTTTCGGCGAATACAGCCCGCGGCAAGCCGGCCTGAAGCTCAATGGCACCATTGCCCAATGTCGCGCCAAGGTCTGGAAGGCCTTCGACGACCTTCAATAGCCCTTGATTACGCAAATTGGCCGCCAAGTGAGCGATGCTACGTGCTCTGAGGCTCGCAGCGAGTGACTCCGAGAGCTGCGAGATCCGCGTCAAGGTCGTACCGTAGGCCCTGCCGAGCCTGCCAAACCCAACACCCAAGCGCGCCAGACCCGGGAGAGCATCACCAACTAGAACTGCGTTGAAAGCCATGCCGCCAATGGACTCGCCCATCGCAGAACCGTCACCTCCCACTGCCGCAAATTGAATATCACGCCCAACACCATTGAGACCCGCTCGAACGACACCAACAGGATCATCAAGCAAACGCCCCGCACCTTCAATCATGTTTGCAGCGCGCACCGCACCCTCTCGATACCCATCGGCACCCCCCTCTACCAAGGAGCGGCTGTAGTAAAGGCCTGCGCCTTGCCCGATGTCATACATGCTTCCGACAAAGGCTTGGGCCGCGCTAGCCGCACCCATGGCTGTTCCCGTGAGAATTTCAATCCTCATCGCGCCACGCGACATCAGACGGCCGCGGGCAACTGCATCCTCTGCGGTCATGCCCTCCACATACTGACGAGCCATGGTTGGGTTATACTGTGAGTAAACCCTTCTGATCCACATGTCCTGAGCCCTTGGCTCAAATGCCGCAAAGTGCTCCCTCCAGGATGCAATCTCTCCACGCATATCCTCTGCCGTCACTTGTGGGCTGTCCTCGCCGGACCATCGCTGGACTGCCTGCCCAACAATATACTCATCTGTCGCCGAATAGCGTTCTGAACCAAGAATATCTGGGGTTAACCATAATGGCGGCATTGCAAGCTGAGGCGTGCCCTCGATGCGACTCCACCGGCCGTCCACCCACTCAAAGTCCAACCCACTCGGATCCCACCTGTTAACCGGATCCCCACCAGCATAGGCATACCAATTCCCTCCAGCGCGAGCCGGATCCTCGGTAACAAAACTACCCAGCCCCGGCTGATAATACCTATTCCTGAGATACACCATCTCAGTGGCATCATCATGCCACTGGCCGCGATAGCCAAAGCCGCGCGTGGTCGTGGGCACATAGGTCAAGCCTTCTTCAACCGTTTGGCCCATGGCCTGTGCCACCAGGCTCTGCGCGCCACCCCAGGCGTCGTAGCTGCGCTTGACCTGATAGCCGAGCCCATGCCCGCCGGCCACAGTGTTCACCTGGCCTACCAGCCCCGTTACGTTGCCGCGTAGATCGCGACCGAAGCTGGCCGTGGTCAGGCTGCCATCAATATCATGGGCCTGCCACAGCGGACCGCCGCCACCTTGGGCGTACCAGGTCCACGCTCCGCCGCTGGCCGCGCGCTCGGCAATGATGTCGCTGCCGTCCCAGCGGAACTCACGGTTACCACCGGGGCCATCCACACCAACCCGCATGATCGAGTCGGCGGCGTAGCGGTAGCTTGCGTTGACCCCACCTGCGGTGGAGCTGACCATCCGGTTGAGGATGTCGTAGTCGTAGCTCGCGACTTCCGTTTCGGCGTCGCCGTTGAGATGATCAATGTGGGTGACGGTGGTCAGGTTGGTGTCGACCACCTCATCGAAGCCGTAGCGGATGGTTTGGTCGACCTGCAACTCGAAGGTGGTGCCGCCCTGGCCGTCATCAATCACCGCGAGGCGGCGTTCAATGGCTTCATCCAGGCGATCGCGGCTGTCGTAGCCAGTGTAGCGTTCGAGGCGCGCGCTGGCCTGCATCCAGCTGATCTCACTAACCGTGGCGCTGGCCGCGGTTTCAGTGCCGCTATAGGCGGCCACCAATGCGATCGGCACCTGGGTCGGCGTGGGCTTGGTGGCCAACAAGCCGGGCTTGAGATCGCTGCGCGCGTAGGAGAGGTAACCGTTGGGTGAGGTCACCTCTAGGCGCGCTTCGTTGCTGGCATCAGGCAGCAGGGTCACGGTGAAGCTGTTGCTCAGAATGCTGGCGTCGTGAACCCACAAGCTGGCGTCGAGCTCGGCCGCGATGTGGCCTGCTGCGTCTAACTCTACGAGAACGAGGCGCCCATCGTGGCCGTCGCCAAGCGGGTTACTCGGGCTGACAGCCGCGTCGCGCACTTCCCACAGCACGGCCACCGGGCCACCAGCGAAGCCGAACTCACAGCCAGCCGCGCTGGTGCCACCGGCAAGCGGTGCCGCCGGCGTTACCGTGAGGCCAATGCGATTGCCGATTAAATCTGGATGCACGAGTGCCACTGGGCTGCCGCTGGTAATGCTATTGCCGATCTGGTTGCCGGGTTCCAGGCTGATGATCGAGTCTGTGGGGCCATCACCCAGAGTGAGCGTTGCGGTAACGGGATCGAGATAATCTATCACAGCAGTGCGGTTACCGTTGTCATCATAGCCGTAGAGGCGATAGAGTGGCACGGTGCCGCTACGCTCTTCCACCGCGAGGCGGTTGGCGATGTAGGTGTAATCTGTGACGCCATCGGGGCCGGTGGTCTGGCTGATGCGGCCAAGGCCGTCGCGCTGAACGGTGTAGGTTTCGTTGCTCCACGCCGACGCGGTGCCCGGCGCGGTGATGCGCTGGGTCATAGTCGTCACGCGGCCCGATTCATCGCGGGCGGCGATGTTGCGTTCGAGGCCGTTGGGCAGGAGGACCGTGTCCAGGCGGCCATCCTCATAACTGAACTCGGTGTGCAGCGCGGTGATCGGATCACCATTAACGTCAACCAAGTCTACCGAGGTGAGCTGCCCGTTGGTGTAGCCCATGCGGAAGCGGTCGCGCTCGACCTGGCGCCCGGCGTGGTCGTAGGCGAAGCGGATCAGATCCTGGTCGAGCACGCGCAGGCCCACCTGGCGGCCTTGGCGGTCGGTATAGCGCGTGATGATCTGGTTAGCACCCACCGGCGGCTTGAGCGTGCGTACGCTCACCAGAACGGCATCTGGCATCTCGAGCAGTTCATCAGGTGTTGGTTCACGAGTGGCCTGGGTGATGACTGTGCCGTCATCCAGGTTACGCCCGATCTGAACACCGAGTTCACTATCATAGCTGAAGGTGGTGGTGCGGCCGGCACCATCGGTGACCGAATGCACTTCGTCGATTTTGCCTGGAGTATAGGCGATCTCTTGAATGACTTCAGGGTCGCCGCCGCCTGGGGGTGTACTGATGATTTTGAACAGACGGCCGAGCTGGTCATAGAGGTAGTCGATGATGGTACCGTTGGGCCGCACCAGCTGCTTCATCTGGCCGTGCTTATTGCGCTCATAGGTGGTTGCCGGCTCGCTTCCCTTCTGCACCGCTTCAACATCGAGGGTGTCGGGGTCGTAGCTGTAGATGATGGTTTCACCGGCCTCGGTGGCGCTCAGGAGCTTCGAGTCGACATCGTATTCGCGCTCGGTGGTTTCGCCGTCAGGCGTGGTGACCTTGACCAGATTGCCGAGGACATCGTACTGGTAGATAGTGGGCTTGGCGGTGCCACGCGTCGCCTTCCACAGGCGCCGTTGGTCATCGTACTCGTAGCTCATGGTCGGCTGGCCGGTACGCGATTCGGTCTCAAGAAGACCGTCGGCGTAATAGGTGCGGGTGATGACGATCTCTGGCGTGGCTGAACCGTCGCCGGCGCTGGTGAAGTAGCCGTGCCTGGTCACCTGACCACGCTTGTTGCGCTCAAGGGTTTTCTCAACTGCATAGAGCTGAGCATCGGTGCGGTTATCGAACACAAGCTCTGGCTCGCCGGTCACGGCGTTAACCACGAGAGACCGCTGGTAGCCGGTGAGATCATTGCCGCTCGCGACCATGATCCCGGTGCCCACCTGCGGGGTCTGGGTGACGGTGACGGGCTGGAGCGTGTCATTGAGGCGCACCTTGGTGGTAACCGCCAGGCGACGATCGTAGCCGTCGACGACAAAGGTCCGCCTGGGCTGGTCGTCGATCTGGATAGCGGTGAGCGCGCCGTCGGATTCGAAGGTGCGTGTGACCTTTTGGGTCTGACCACCGCCGCCTTGTACTTTGGTTTCGCTCGGCATCGCCATGTCATCGAGGTACTGCATGACCGTGGCATCGATGTCGGCGGTGGAGCTGATGATCTGGGCGCCATTAGCGGTTTTGATAGCCTTCTGCTGGCGCTCGAGTTCGCGCTGGTCGATTGAGCCTTCAGGAACGCCATCATCATCGCGCTTGATGCGCTGTGGGCGACCGGTGGTCTTATGACCGGCCACCACTTCGCCGCCTTCATCGTAGTAGATAGCCTGGACGCCGAGACCGGGGTTGATAACCCGAATCACTCGGCCACAGGCGTCGTAGACGTAGCGGGTGGTCAGACCCATGCGCTCTTCGGCAAGCAGCCAACCGAGGGTATTGTAGACAGCGGTGGTTTCGTGGTAGCCGCCGGCCTCAGCGCCACCGGTTTGCACACGCACGAGATTGGTTCGGCCGAGTTCATCGTACTCGAAATCGGTTTTGCCATCTTCCGGATCGTAGACCGCAGTCAGCTGGCCGCGCGCGTTGTAGTGATTGCTATCGGTGGTGCATTCGGTGGGGCTTGCCACACCATCAACCAAGCTATGCAGCACGGTAGACGCGATCAGCTGCCCCTTCTCGTTGTAGCGCTCGCGCGATACGAGGCGGTCGCCGAGCTTATACTCCACCTGCCAAGCACCGGTTGGCGTCTGCTTCGTCCAGACCCAGGATTCGCCATCGAGAGCGATGGTGGGATCTGTGGTACCGTGGCTGGTGCCGGCAGTGGTGGTGCGCGTGCGCAGGCGACCGAGGCGGTCATAGGTCATCGACACGGAGCGATCGCGCTCATCGGTCATCCCAGTAACACGACCGAGCGGATCGTATGCGGTGGTGGCAGCCGTCGAGAAACCAGAGCGCGTAACGCTCACCGGTCGCTCTAAGGCGTCGTACTGAGCGTTGATCCCGTAGCCGAGAGCCGACTCGCTGATCTTCGGCGATCCAGCCGCGGTGCGGCTGGTAATCGCCGTCGTGCGCCCGGCAGGGCTCTTGCTGCCAGTAGCTTGGCCGAGAGCGTCGGTCTGGACGTCCCAGTCTTTGCCGCGCTGATCGTTGGTTTCCCCTAAGAAGCCCTTGGCGTCGTAGGTATAGGTGACGCCATTGCCGCAGGGGTCGATGGCCAAGCGCAGCTTGCCGGCGGTGTTGCCGCTGGCGTGGTAGCGATAGGTGCTGGCGAGATCTTGGCGGAAGTTAGCGCCACCAACGCCGAGCACACCAAGCTCGGTCTGCGTGAGCAAGACCGCGGCACCGAACAGGTCGGGATTGAGTTCGGTGAGGTCACTCCACTTGTACTTGGTGACATGGGTGGCGCCATCAAAGTCGAATTCGGTTTCGTTGGGGAAGCCCATGAAGCCGAAAGTGGTTTTGCTGCGGGCGTAGCTGCCGGTCTCGGCGGTTTCGCCTGATTCGATCTGGGTGGTCTCGATACTGTTGGCACCAAAGCTGCGCTTGGTTTTCACGCCATCGATACCGGTACCTTCGGTCCAATGGAAATCGTCGAAGGCATCGAAGCTGAGCTTGGTGCCATCGTAGTTGGTGACCGTGACGGCACTGACACCTTTGGCGGTGAGATTGCTGCTGGCATCCCTGGTCTCATCCCAGGTGTAGTCACACGAGAGCGTGTAGGTGTCATCAAGCTTAACGCTCTGCAAGACAGGCTGGACCCACTTGCCAAGCGGGAGTGCTTCGGGATCCGAGAACTCGAAATCGAGTGTCTGACTGTCGCCGCCACTCGTGAACGCGAAATGCCCAGTGTCATCCGTGCCCGTCAGCGTGATCGTATCGATCACACCGTGCTTGGTGGCGCCATGGTAGGTAAAAGACCAGCTGCCGCTGGCACCGGCATTGAGAGCTTTCGATTCCTGGCCATTCAAACTGCTGAGCAACTCAGCCAACACTACCTCGCGGCCATCGCTGGAGTGGACCCTGCTGATCACGCGGCTTTCATTCACCAGCGTTGCCGGGTCGTCCGGATGACGAACGATCGTGATCTCGTGCCCATCCAGTGAAACCTTGCGCGCTAAGAAACCATCGTCATCGAAATAGAGGGTCCAACCATCGCGACGGGCAATGCGGTGACGCTCGCCGGATCTGTAGGGCCCAGAGGCCAGATAGTTTCCATTCTCGTCCTGCTTTTTGTTCTGTTCATGCAGGTAGTCAGGAGAATAGTCGCCACCTGTTGTACGTTCACGCGTACCGACTTCATCAATTAGCCACCAACTCGTCTCATCAAATTTTTCTGGCAACACACGGAGGTCGTAATTGGTCCGCCAGCCTGGTCCCCAACCAACATCGAATCCATCCAGTGAGTTGTAGCTGATGGCAAGGTCTGGCCCTGGCAGATTGCCGGCAAAGTACTTCAGAGGACGTGCAAACAGGACGTTGCCGGTTGCTAGCTTCGCCGAAACACCGGCCGGGTATATGGCAACCCCCGGACTAAGGCCATCTTCTCCCTGGGAAAAATCCTTCACGCTATGGAAGCTGAATTCCAGAGGGTCACCTGTTATATCCACGAACTCTAGAAGGAAGTGAGTCTCACCATCGATCTGCCAGCGTGGACGCAACCGATACGCGTCCGCGAACGGAACGGTTGCCTCAAGTGCACCCACGGCAAATAAATCTACACCGCCGTCGCCGACCAATTGGGTGGAAAGGTTACTGCGCGTCACCTTGACCTTTGCCGTGCTCGTATCTCCGTACGAACTCAGCGAAACATAATCATTGAACTCAGAGGGCCTCGCACGGGCGCTAGGACCAACCGTGTCCCAAAATTCGAAGGCGCTATATGGACCATGGCTGTAGTACTCTTGTAGGTACACCTCGAGCACATTCGACCCCATGCGAAACGACTGCGTACGGCCCTCGAAGTATGCGCTGTTGAACCCTGACCGCATCGACAGCAATGCACCCGGCAAAGCATAGGCCACTCCCCTATTGGCGAGATATCCGCACCTGAATACATCCGCTTCAGTTAATTTGC
Source organism: Planctomycetota bacterium (assembly GCA_027859175.1). GTDB lineage: Bacteria > Planctomycetota > UBA11346 > UBA11346 > UBA11346 > GH22. The sequence goes on from JAQIBG010000361.1 coordinate 11,200, forward strand.
TGTCTGGTTCGATGTTGAGCAGGCTCGAGCTCGGTGGTGGCAACGGATCCCCATACTCGTCGAACGCGGGAATGCTGTACAGGCTAACAGTCACTGGATCCGACGGAGTCGGCTCATCCAGGGATATGTTATCGCCCGGCCATGCCTCAACCGGCAATCCATCTTCATCCGTGTAGCCCACCAACTCAGACCAGGCCACATAGATATCAAATGGCTCAAGATTGACGTAAGTCTCCGACTCAGATAATTTTGGTGCCTGCCGACCAGATACAGCCGAGACAAAATCAAGCCGAGCAACAATCGGGTTCCACACGGTAAACTCCTCCCCTCCGTCGAACCATGGCAGGGTCAACGACTCAATAATCCCTCCCGTTAGCACATCATCAAGTGACCAGCCATTCCCGTCAGGATCGTGTCGACTTGAGTCAGGGTAAGCCCAGCGCCAATAATCGACGACACCTGCCAAGCTCATGTGTACTGATTCTGAGCACTCATCGCTGGGCGCAGGCTGGAAAGACAGATCTAAGGATACCTCAAGAGGTTCGTACAGTCGGATCCCAAGAGCATCTTTTGCCTCGCTAAAGCGCAGGTATTCCCAATCCGACGCATTCGTGGTCACCTCACACCAATAGTGATACACGGTACCGGTAAGAACTTCTGCAGAGCAAATGGGCACGTTGACGCCGAGTCCCACATCAGACTGGGACATCTCAGGGCGAGCCAGCGACCGCGCCCCCGGTAGGTACTCGGCCGTCCCAATGTCTGCGAACACGGCCAATTCAGTGACCTGCCAGGTGAGATCCGAATTTACCAGAACACTCGCCGGGACAGCCGGCCGGATAACACAGTAATCAGTTACCAACACCGGTATCGTGAAGGATTCATCGTCCGCCGGCACAACCGTCACATCTAGTGCCATCTCAAAGTCAGTGATCTCAACCGCAGCAATCACATCACCATCAGCACCACCTGCCCGCAGCACCATCTTCGGCTCACGCCGATACAGGTCCTCCGGCTTACTCAGCGGCAAGGGCTTCACGGTTAGTGCAACATGCTCATACCCAAGCTGCGTCACCGCCACTTCAAGTTCATCGTCCTGACCAGCGGTAATACCCAGTGCCGGCTGCGCCGCTGCGCCCTGCGTCACCACTGACAAGCCCGGAATCACATCAGCCCCCTCCACCGCCACGCCGTGCTCGCGCGCAAAGCCGATCTCGGCGGCCACGATCTCGTTGGTCGGCTGGTAGCCCAACACGGCCACCTGCATCTGCGCCCGTTGCTGACCGTTCTCCGTGGCCACTAGGCTGAAGTAACCAGCGTCGGGGAAGGTCAGCGGCACCACTTGACTCGGATCTATCGACAGATTGCCGACCACGTTGTTCTCCAAACTGAGGCGGCTCGAGCCTGCTGAACAGGTGACCAGAAGCGTATCACCACGGCGGATGGTGAGGACGTCCAGCTCGGCAAGGTCGCTGACGATCCATTCGTAGGTTTGCGTGGCGAGCACGTGCAGGCCGGTGCCATCGCGGTAGCGCTGCTCCACCTTGGTGAGGCGCTGATTGTTGCCGTCGACCTCGTTGAAGAGCTTGAGGTCGGTGTAATAGGTCTTCAGCCCCAGCGCGGTGGGAGCACTGGAAGCGATGGCCTGGTCGGTCAGCCGATCCAGAGCCACAAAGCTGAGCTGGGCGATGTCAAAGCCATCAGCCTGGGTGCTGCCCTCGATGCAAGCCGGCGACACGCGGCTGGGAATCGCATCAACCCCACCACCGGCGAAGATGAACGCGCTTGCATCGGTGATGCGCAGCTTGAGCTCGGCCAGCGGGCCAAAGCGATCTTCACCAGGCATTTTAGCCACGGCGCTGATATGGTACTCCATGCCCACGTTGCAGGTCAGCCCGAGGGTGCTCCAAGTTTGGACGCCGGGACGCAACACGCCGTTGGCGATTGGTGATTCGGGCTGTGCCGGATCGGTGCCCAGCGGGGCCTCGGTGATCATGTAGTGGATAGTGGCGTAGCCAGGATCGCTATCGGCCAAGACGGTAATCGGGCCGATATAGGTACCGGAGGAATAGGTGAACACCGGCGTGCCGATGACCGGCGTACTGCCGGCATCCTTGTCGACGATGCGCAGCTCATAGGCGTCTAAACCCACGGCGCCGGTCCCGCTGACGAGGGCCAGATTCCAAATCGCCAACTCTTCAATCGCATCAGCGTCGGCCTGGGTGGCGATGGTGATAACGGTGCTGGTGGTACCAGCCGGGATCAGCAACTCAGCGGGCTGCAAGACCTCGTTATCGATTGCCGCAGTGCTACTGGGATCCAGAGCCAGGGCGACGGTGATGTCATCCGCCGCCGGGGGATCGATGGTCAATGCGAGCGTGTGGGTCTCGGTTTCCCAAACGCTGCCCGCAATCGCAGCGAAGCTGACAGTGGGAACGGCGGCATCGTTATCGGTGATGGTCACCGTCATCGCGCCCGGACTGCCAATCGAGGCGCCCTGGGGATTGGCCAGCGTGAGCGTGAAGCTTTCGTCGCCCT
>JAQIBG010000090.1 GCA_027859175.1 Planctomycetota bacterium
ACATGACCCAGATTCGGTCAAAGCCTTTGAGGTCGCGACATAGATTTTGCAGGCCTTTGCGGACGATGATCCAGCCGTCAGTCTGCTCGCGCACACCGGGCTGACGTGGCGTATCGAAGTGATTGCGGTAATCAGAGTGGACCACGCCCACCGGTTGCATGGTCACCGCGGGCAGCAGGTCGGGGTCTTCGATCACCGGCCGTTCGGCGCCCGGTTTGTCAACGGTGATGTCTTGCGGCTCGTCCATGGCGGCAGCCAACTCGAAACTCCCAACTTGCAACTCGAAACTGGTGACCAGCCTGCCGCATCGTGAGCTCACCTCAGCAAGAACTCCTCAGCTGGTACGCTGCTAACAAGCGCGATCTGCCCTGGCGCCATACCCGCGATCCGTATCGGATCCTGGTGAGCGAGGTGATGCTGCAGCAGACCCAGGTAGACCGGGTGCTGCCCTTCTACCAGCGCTGGCTGGCGAGTTTCCCGGATGCCCAGACTTGCGCCGAGGCCGAGCTCGAGGTGATCCACCGCCAGTGGAAGGGCTTGGGCTACCCGTCGCGCGCCGAGCGACTGCAGTTGGCGTGTCGTGAGGTGGTGCAGCAGCGGTGCGGGCAGTGGCCGGATACGGCAGCTGGGCTGCAAGAGCTGCCCGGGATTGGCCCCTATACCGCAGGCGCGGTGGCCTGCTTTGCGTTTGCGGCCGCGGTGCCCTTGGTCGATACCAATGTGGCGCGGGTCTACGCGCGGCGCGACGGCTTGACAATGCCGCCCGACAAGAAGGAGCTGTGGGCGCATGCCGCGGCCCAGGTCGACCCTGGCGATCCGATTTCCTACAACAACGCCCTGATGGAACTCGGTGCGCTCATCTGCGGGGCACGCAGTGCTGATTGCGGTGCCTGCCCGTGGCGTGAGCGCTGCGTGGCGCGCGGCGATGACCAGCGTCAGCAAGAAACGGCCAACCCGCTCAAGGTGGCGAGTCGCAAAGACAGCTACGGCGTTGCGATCACCGATCGCAAGAAACCCAGGCACCATGTTGTGCTGGCGCTGATTCACCACGATGGCCGCTATCTGGTGGCCAAGCGCCCCCATGGGGCCCACGTGGGCGGCTTCTGGGAGTTGCCCGGTGGCAAGCGCGAGAAGGGTGAAGACGATCGCGTAGCCCTGGCGCGCGAGGTTATCGAGGAGCTGGGTGGCGAGATTCTGGCCGCGCGGCCCTTCGTCAGTTGGAACCACGATTACGGCGATCGCTACATCAGCTTCCATTGCTACCGCTGTCGCCTGTTCAAGCCGGAGGCGGTTGCACCTTTGGCTGCCGATGAACTGCAGTGGGTGGAGCCGGCTGCGTTTATGCAGTTAAACTTCCCGCCGGCCAACGGCCCGGTTCAGCAGCGCTTCAAAAAGTACCACCGGCTGTGAGTGGCATCGCGCTTGCCGATTTGATCGCGATCTTTGACGCGACCTTCAGTATGGAGCGCACCGTGTTGCGCGCCGGCTTTGCTGAGCCTGAGTATATTCCGTGGTGTGAAAATCAGCCGGCCGAGATTCGTTTTCGTGCCGATTACTTCTCAAGCGCCCTGCACGAGATTGCGCATTGGTGCATTGCTGGCCGGCGGCGCCGCCAGTTGCCCGATTTCGGCTACTGGTATGCGCCCGATGGACGAGACGCCGAGCAGCAGGCCCAGTTTGAGCACGTTGAGGTGCGGCCGCAGGCCGTGGAGTGGCACTTGCACGCTGCCTGTCGGCGAGTTTTTCACCTGAGTTTTGACAATCTTGGTGCGAGTACCGGTGATGGCCGTGGCTTTGCTGTGGCGGTGCATGGTGAGGCGCTGCGCTTGCAGCGTAGCTTGCCGCCGCGCGCCGCGCGCTTGGTGGCGGCGCTTGGAGGTGGTCACTTAAAGCCCACTTTAGCTGCACTCGGCTACCCTGAGGCGGCTCACAAGGGCGAATAGGCTCCTTGCCCCTCGCGCTGGCTGTCAGAGGATCTCGACCCCTGAGGAGGGTGCATGCCCGAATGGTATAACCATCCGCATCTGCTGGTGGCGGTCGTCTTTATCATTGTTGGCTTTGCCGCCCTGATCAAAGGGGCGGATCTCCTGGTGGCCGGCGCGGTCACCATAGCCAAGCGTTGGGGCCTGCCGCCGGCGGTGATCGGTGCTACCATCGTGGCCTTCGGCACCTCCTTGCCGGAGTTAGTGGTGACGCTGGGTTCTGGGCTCAAGGCGATCCAGGCTGGGCAGGGCGGGAATCCCAATGGCCCGGCTGCAATCGCGATCGGCAATGTGGTTGGCTCCAACATTTTCAATATCGGTGCGATTCTTGGGATCACAGCGATGGTGCGCGCGGTGCCGGTGCCGAAGTCGAGTCTGCGCTTGGATTACCCGTTGATGATGGTGTCGCTCGCGGCCCTGGTCGTGTTCTCGGTGCCGTGGGGGGGTGGCCCGGCGATTATCGGCCGGCTTGAAGGCTTGGTGCTCGTACTCGGGCTGGTTGCTTTCACCTTCTTCGCGATTCGTGGCGGCAAGGTCGATCCCGCTGACCTCCCTGCTGATGACGGTCTTGGTCGCGGTGTACTGGGATCGACGGCGCTGATTTTGGGTGGTATCGTATTGCTGGCAGTGGGCGGCGAGGTCAGTTTGACTGGTGCTATTACGGTGGCGCGCGCGCTGCATATGAGCGATCGCGTCATCGGCGTAACGGTAATGGCGATTGGCACCTCCTTGCCGGAGCTCGCCACCAGCATTCAGGCCGTGCGCAAGGGGCACACCGAGATCGCGGTGTCGAACGTGATCGGCTCGAACATTTTCAATGTCTTGTGCATTGTGGGCTTGACCGCCTTGGTGCTGCCTTTGCCCGTGGCGGACAGCACCCTGCATTGGGACTACTGGTGGATGATGGGCTTCGGCGTGGTGTTGTTGCCGATTCTCGTCAACGGCTGCGTGCGTCAGGTCACCCGGATTGAGGGCGTGTTGTTGGCGATTGCCGTGGTCACCTACGTGGTGCTGGTGCTGACCTTGAATATGGACCCTGAACCGCCGCCGGTTTAAGCGCCGGTCATCTCGTCGATCGCGAGCACCAGATCGCGGAGCGCAAAGGGCTTGCGCAAGACCCGCGCTCCGGCCGCAACCAAACGCTTGACGACTTCGTTGGATACGTTGCCGGATACCACCAAAACGGGAACGGCATCGTTGATGGCACGAATGGCTGTGAGCGCCTGTTCGCCATCCATGCGCGGCATGGTTAAGTCGAGTACTACCATGCGCCAGGCGCTTGGCTCGGCGCGGAAGCGCTGCACGGCGGCGAGACCGTCTTCGTGAGCTTCGGGCTGGAACCCGTAGCGTGTCAGGGCTTCTTCGAGTACCTCGCGCACCGCTTGGTCGTCTTCGGCAATCAGCACCCGGCCTTGGCCGCGTCCGATGGCGCGACGTTTGCCCGAGGAGCTATCTTCGGCTGCCCCTGAAACAGTCGGCAGGGTAATGGTGAAGGTTGTGCCCGAACCGGGCGTGCTGGTGACGCTGATCGCGCCTTCGTGACTGCGCACCGTTCCGTACACCGTGCTCAGGCCGATGCCGGTGCCGGTACCGGGTTGTTTGGTGGTGAAGAAGGGCTCGAAAATGCGGACCTGCGTGGCTTCGTCCATGCCATGCCCGGTATCGCGGACACGAAGTTCGATGACCTCATCGCAGGTGAGTTCAGCCTGCTTGGCCAAATCGCGATCACCGTTGCGCGTTGAAAGGGTGATCGTGCCGCCGCCGGTCATGGCATCACGGGCGTTGACCAGGAGGTTCAAAATCGCATTGCCGATTAGTGCGGGGTCGCCCTGTACGATGCTATTGCTGGCGTCGAACTGGCGTTGCACATCAATGTGGCCAGCGCTGCCGAGTTCAAGCAGCGGGACGACTTCGTCGATAATCTCGTGAAGATCAAGCCGCTTGGTGGGTTCGCCGTCTTGGCGCGCGAAGGTTAACAGCTTACGCGTGAGCGCCGAGCCGCGCCGGGCCAGGGTATGGATTTGTTGCGCGTGGCGCCCAGCCTTGCTTGACGGTTCCAACTCTTCGAGCAGCAGTTCGCTGTAGCCACCGATGCCGGCCAATTGATTATTGAAGTCATGCGCCATGCCGCCGGCGAGTTGGCCGATGGCTTGCATTTTCTGAGCCTGTGCCAGCTGAGCCTGTAATTCTCGGTTGCTGGTCAAATCGATGCAGGTGCCCACCGCGCCGGTGAAGGTGCCGGTGCTGTCGATGATGGGGGCAACGCGTACTGCGAGCGGGATGGTGCGGCCGTCTTTGTGGCGGATCGCGTTTTCAAAATTGAGGATGTCGAGGCTGCTTGAGAGTTGCGACAGGTGTTGAACGGCGTCGGCCAGTCCTTCTTCAACTACGAACTCGAGAAAGTGGTGACCGACAACCTCGTCTAGGTCACGGCCGGTCATGTCTTTCATGCCCCTGGAGTTAACGTTTTCGATCACGCCATTGGCATCGATGGTGAAGATCAGATCATGACTGGTTTCGACCAGCACGCGGTAGCGCTCTTCGCTGGCGCGCAGGGCCAGCTCGGCCGCACGGCGCTCGGTTATGTCTTCGGCGATGCTGTCGATGTAGCGGGGGGTGCCATCGGCGTCGCACACCAGCGTGGCATTGACGCGGACCAGGAACTCAGTGCCGTCGTCAGCGCGCCGTGCGGTGCCTTCGCGTTTGACCAAGCGGCGTTTACTTAGGATCTCGGTGATGGCTTGCTTGCGCTCATCAGGATTGGCCCAGATCTGATTCATGGTCAAACCAAGGACGTCGGCGCTATTGTCGCAGCCGAGCATGCGCGCCATGGCCGGATTGGCCTCAATGATGTTGCCGTCTAAGTCAGACCGGACCATCGCGTCAGAGGCGTCGTCAAACAGGGTGCGGTAGCGACTGCCATCGCTGCGCAGGTCGCGCTCGGCGCGCAGCCGGTCGTTGAGGCTAGTTTCCAGGTCGGCAACAAGCGCGCGCAACTCTTGAGCCTGGTTGTTGTCCAGGCCGGCTGCTAGGGCATGGATGCGCCGGAGCCGATCGTCGATTTCAGGTGGAGTGAGATCCTCCGTCATGGCAGGCATTCTAGCGGAGCGTGAGCCGGGAAGAAAGCGCTCACTCCCGGTCCAATACGCGGGCCAGATAAGAACCGGTGATTGAGTTTGGGTCTTGGGCGAGTTGCTCGGGTGGGCCCATGGCAACAACTTGGCCACCATGGTGACCGGCGCCCGGGCCCATGTCGATGACCCAATCGGCGGCGGCGATCAGGTCGAGTTGGTGTTCGATCACCACCAAGGTATCGCCGCGGTCGACCAGGCGCTTGAGCACGCGCAGGAGGATCTCGACGTCGGCCGGATGCAGGCCGGCGGTGGGTTCGTCCATCACATAGAGGGTGCGGGCGCCACCGGGGCGTGCGAGCTCGGCTGCGAGCTTGACGCGTTGGGCTTCGCCGCCCGAGAGGTTTTGCGACGACTGGCCAAGTTTGAGGTAGCCGAGGCCGAGGTCTTTGAGGTAGCCGAGTTTGGTGGTGATGTGGTCGAGGGCGCCGAAGTGCTGCATCGCTTCGCTGACGCTGAGGTCGAGCACCTGTCCAATTGAGAGCTCGCGATAGCGCACGGCGAGGGTTTCGCCGTTGTAGCGCAGGCCATTGCAGCGCTCGCAGCCAACGAACACGTCGGGCATGAAGTGCATACTGACGCGGACCTGGCCTTGGCCCTCGCATTCAACGCAGCGCCCGGCCTTGTTGTTGAAACTGAAGCGCGAGGCATCGAAGCCGCGAATTTTGGCATCCGGCAGGGCTGCGAACAGGATACGGATGTCG
>JAQIBG010000425.1 GCA_027859175.1 Planctomycetota bacterium
GTACCCGTCTCCGTAATGGTCCCACTGAACGCCACCCGGCCACTGACCCGCAAGCGCAGCAACGATCTGCACAATTCTATCGACTCGCTTTACCGGATATAAATTCGAGCAACTAACCAACCGCAAAGCCTGACCCTCTACTGGCGCAGGGGTAGCCCGCGACCGCCTCGCAGCCGAGACCCCCAATCGCGCCACCCGCGGAACCCGCGATCCACTGCGCAGGATGCTGGCGAGGTGATCGCGCCCCCGCTGGGAAACCACCAAGCAGCGGGCTACAGACCGCAGGGCGAGCTGCTGATAACAGCCGGGGCGACCACTTAGATCGACCCCATACACATCCCACCCATGGGCCCTTGATATCACCGGAATCCCAATCCCATTTCGCGGACGCATCGCCATGGCAGCAGCAGCCGGACGGGCATCAAGCCAGTAACAGTACACCAAGCTAGGAGCCGACCGCCTCCGAAGCCAGCGTGCGGTAGCTAAAAGAAGAAGACTTCTGCCTGCCCATTCACGCAGTCCACCCGATCGACGGCCGTTAGCTACTTGGCATAGTTCCCGCCAAACGAGACCACACCGAAGCGCCAATCCTGCCAGAAGTAGTGGGTTCTTCCTGAGACGGTGGATCGAAGCCGAGAGCCCATAATCAATCCAAACACCCGGTACACAGCGCAACTCACCAAGAACAGTCGTCGGCGCGAAAATCACACGGTCCCAATTCCGCCTCAAGTGAGCGACTTCTTCATTGATGAACGTTTCGCCATGCCCGTGAGGGTATCGAGAAGTAATAAACAGGAGATCCCTCGACCGAACCGAGGTCATTGCGGAACAGCGGCCATTACAACACCGTTCCGAAACAAGGGAAAGCAACGAGCAACTGAACGCGCAAAAAGCCGGCGTCTCGCCAGGGGAAAGCCCACACAGCTCGTCCAACCAATCGGGCTATACCCAGAACGCACCAACTGCTTAGCCAAAGTAAAAGGCGTATACCAAGCTTGGTGGTCGGTATTCACCACCTCACTGCCTCGAAGGGCGGAAAGCATTACTGGTGCCGACCATGCATTCGGGGCAGTCACCAACAACAAGACCCCAGGCAATTGACTACGCAGCTGCCCCAAGAACCCAACCGGGTCCGGCAAGTGCTCAATCAACTCACCCATCACCACCACATCCCACTCAGTGCCCTGCAGTTCACCCGGCATACCATCGATTAATATATTCCGGCAATAGATATCAGGAATCCCAAGCGAACGACAGTGCTCCACCGCATCTGCGTCAAGGTCAATCCCAACACAACGCTCAGCACTCACCCGCAATCGATCGTGAACCCAACTGCCACGCGCCCGCTTTTCAGCGATGACACCAATGTGGTCCGCAAATCCCAGGTGGACAACGCGCTGGCCAGCCACCAATCGCTCAAGCAAGGTGAGTCGATCACCCCACCAAGAAGGCGCCCGCCACCGGACTCGCCGCGCCGTCGCAAAGGCATTACCCCTCAAAAAGGGGGCGATGCCTTCTGGAATCGGTGCCAAGAGCGTCCCTGACGGATCAAGTGTGCACATACATCTGGAATATCGCGCAGATGCAGGCCTTATGCAAGCCTCAGCCGCACCGCTCTACCCCACCAAACCCCACCAACGCTCGAGCCATCGCCTCGGTTGCCCTACGGCAACGGACAGAGAAGGTACCCCGGGAGACAACCACCGCTCATGCCCCCACAGCGTCGCACAAGGCAGGCCTATCGCTTTATTGCGCTAACCGCCCAGAGCTTGGCCCAACTGGCCGCCGGCTTCGGCATGGTGTGGATTGTTGGTCACGCACTCGGAGCACAAGGACTAGGCGCCCTGGGCATCTGCCTGCTGCTTCAAGGCCTCGCGCCGCTCCTCGTCAGCCTTGGCATTCCAGTTGCGCTAACCCAAGCAATTCGATCCTGTCAACTCACCGAACAAAGCGCGCTGCATCTCGCGCTGCGCTACTGCGCAATGGCGCTTCCTCCCTCAGTAGCAGCACTGTCGCTGCTTATCGTCTACTTGGGCGACACTATATTCCCTGACGTCCCCCACCTCGCGCTCATCGCTGCCACCTTCGGATTCGCCGCCAATACCCTCAATAACTTTTTCGGCGGCATCCTCCTCGGCACAGAGCGCTTCTACACCTACTCGTACCTCAACACCATAAGGGCAAGCTGCAACCTTGCCGCGGTTGCCAGTGCCTGGGTCGCCAATGCCGATCTGACAATGACCGTCGTCGCCCTTACGACAGCCCAAACCGCATCAACTGCCTTGACGGCAACCCGCTTGCGGTGGCGCCAGCCAACAGTCGCACCAAAACCATCGCTAGCCCCTCTCCTGGCCTATGGATGGAAGGCACAGGCCACTGTTCTTGCCAATCAGATCAACTACCGCGCCGACGTCTACCTCGTCAACCTTCTCATTTCTCCGTTAGCGACAGGGGTTTACCTCCTTGCCTCACAAATCGCCGACGCCCTGGCCACCGCCGCCACCAGCCTTGCAACCCTCACCTTCGCACGGGTTGCGGGGCACCAAGACGACCCTCACTCGCACAAACAGACTATCCGATATTGCCTCATCGGAATGGTCGCAACGGGCCTGATAGCCGCTCCCAGCGCATGGCTAGCCGAACCGCTAATCCCCCTCTTTATCGGCGCAGAGTTTGCCCACACCTACCAACCCTTGCGGTGGCTAACCCTTGGCATCATTGTCAACAGTGGGTCCAGAATTCTCGCCAATGATATCGCGGGGCGAGGCGCGCCTGGACATAATATGTGGTCAGCGTCAGTCGCAGCCGCCATCAACATTTTGCTCAACCTTGTGCTGATCCCACCGCTTGGGCTCGTAGGAGCAGCTATAGCAACAAGCTGCGCTTTTCTCATAGACTTCTGCCTAAAGGTTGGCGTATTCCTGCGATTGCGACCAAAGTCGTGCCAATACCAAAGCGAAACATAACACCGTGTCAAAGCCAAGTACGCATGGACGCTCAACACTTACCGAAATGGCTCGCCTAGCGACTCAGGCTCGCAACGCTATCCGCTTGACCAAACCGGCCAAACAGCGCATCGATACACCCGCGCCATGTTCCGATCCCGTAGGCCAAATGCATCATCACAACCGCGACCGAAGCAATCAGCGCTTGCCACATGTGGCAACGGGTGGCCACCAGCATTGATACAAGAATGATCCCAGCGTAAGCCACAAGACCAATCGCAATACATGCCCACCAAACAGGGTACCACAATGCAGGCAGCCACCCCAAACTAAGACCAGCCACAAAAAGCGCCGGCACGAGATGGCGCGGCGACGCTGGCAATCGATGCCGGCGCATCACGCCAACTTTCCAATAGCCATACTGAAAATACTGACGTGCCATACGGCGAAGCGATGAGCGCGGCGTATACCAACTCTGAATTGCGGGAGACTGAAAGACACGCCCGCCAGAACGGTGAATCCTGAGATTGAACTCATCATCTTGATTGCGAACCAGCGCCTCATCAAAACCACCGATTCGGTCAAACAGTTCGCGCCGCCAGCAGCCAAGATACACCGTGTCAACTGGGCCCTCATAACTCGCGTCATGCCCCCGAGCTCCACCCATCGCAACAGGAGAGGCGAAAGCGGCAGCGATTGCGTTCGACACCGCATCACGACCACGGGCAACCCAGGGCCCACCCACGTTATCAGCACCGCTTGACGCAAGCACCCGCAGACAGTTCGCCACATAGTCTCCTGCGTAGGTACTGTGCACATCAATACGAACGACAATCTCACCGGTCGATGCAGCGATGGCAGCGTTCAAGCCGGACGAAACAATGCGCCCCGGATTGTCGATCATGCGAATACGCGGATCTACAGCACCGCGCTGCACGAGAATGCCGCGTGTGCCGTCATCGCTCATGCCATCCGCAACAAGGATCTCCAATTCTTGCCCTGTCGACAACTCCTGGGCAAGCAAAGAATCCAAACAGCCGTCAATGAAATCAGCCTCATTGCGGCACGGAATCACAATCGAAACAACATTCGCCGTCACGCCCACGTCACCAAGGGATGCCGAGGAAGAACACGACGCGTGTCCACAATTGGCGTTTCATGAATCAATAAAGACGCGGCGCTATAGGCGCTATGGTCGGTCACCAGAACCAAGCAATCAAAGCCAGAACCAACCTCAACACTCCGCCGACCCGCTAGAGCGCCATGCGCACGCGAGGGGAGGATCTCGGGCAAGTAGGGGTCGTTAAAATCGACAACAGCCCCCCTTGCCTCAAGCAGGTCGATCAAGGCCAGCGCCGGGCTCTCGCGCATATCGCCAACGTCTTTTTTATACGCCAAGCCTAATAACAGGATTCGACTGCCCTTGAGCGCTTTCCCGTAATCATTGAGGAGGTCAACCACCTTGCCAACCACCCACGCCGGCATCGCGCGATTGATTTCACCAGCCAACTCAATGAAGCGCGTGCTGATGCCGAACTCGCGGGCCTTCCAGGTCAGATAATACGGATCAATCGGGATGCAGTGGCCGCCGAGGCCGGGGCCAGGGCGGAACGGCATGAAACCGAAGGGCTTGGTGGCGGCAGCGTCGATCACTTCGCCGACGTCGATGCCCATGCGGTCGAGCACCACCTTGAGCTCGTTGACCAAGGCGATGTTGACGGCGCGGAACACATTCTCGAACAGCTTGGCGGCTTCGGCCACCTGGGTGCTCGACACCGGTACCACTTGATCGATCGCCAGTCGGTACAGGGCACAGGTAAGCTCAAGGCTGACTTCATTGGTACCGCCCACCAGCTTCGGAATCGCCGAGGTACCGAAATTGGGATTGCCTGGGTCTTCACGCTCGGGGCTATACGCGAGATGAAGATCCACTCCTACGCGCCGCGGCCCGGCAGCTTCAAGACTGGCGCGCACCACCTCCTCAGTGGTGCCCGGCCAGGTTGTGCTCTCAAGCACCACCAAACTGTCAGCGGCAAGATGCGGAGCGATTTGCTCGCACGTGGCTTCAACGAAGCGCAGGTCGGGCTGAAGGTGCGGGTCTAAGGGTGTGGGCACGCAAATCAGCACGGCGTCGCAGGTGGCCGTTTCGGCGAAGTCTACCGTGGCCGTGAAGCCCTGATCGTGCACCGCTGCCGCCACGCTCGCGTTGCCAATGTGGCGCAGATAGCTGCGGCCAGCCATGAGTTCGGTAATCTTGCTCGGATCAACATCGAAGCCGGTTACGCGCACGCCCTGGGCCGCAAAGGTCAGCGCCAGCGGCAAGCCGACGTAACCGAGCCCCACGATACCAAGGTGAACCTGCTTCTGTTCGATCCGCGCCAGGGTCAATGCCATGGTCGCAGGGTAGCGACCTGCATCTGCATGGAAATAGCAGTACGGCTAGCGACTTGGGTCGTGTCAGCCTGAACTGGGGCGGTTCAGGCGTCGACGCGGAAGTCTGGATTGGCCAGATCGGGCTTGTTGTAGCGCAGGCGCTGACCGGCGAAGTCGGTCACCCGGGCGCCAGCGGCCTCGGCCACAGCTTGGCCGGCTGCGGTGTCCCATTCCATGGTACGGCCCAGGCGCGGCGAGTGGTCGGCCCGGCCCTCGGCCACGAGGCAGAATTTGAGGCTGCTGCCCACGGCTTGCTCATCAATCTCACCGAGCGTGGCCAGCCAATCCTCCAGAGCCTGATTGCGATGGCTCTTAGACGCCACCACCCGCAGCGGACCGCTCACGCGGCGCTGGGCTCGAATCGCGCCACGGCCGGCCGCGTCTACACGCCAAGCCGAAGAACCTGCCTCGTCAACAACTCCCGCATAGCAGCACCCTAGCGCCGGGGCGCCCACCACGCCGAGCACTGGATAGCCGTCTACCACCAAGGCCACATTGACGGTGAACTCGCCATTGCCCTTGAGGAACTCCTTGGTGCCGTCTATCGGGTCTACCAACCAATAGCGCTGCCACGCGTGGCGCTCGGCGTAGGCCACTGCGGCCGACTCTTCACTGAGCACCGGCACATCCAGAATACCAGGCAAGCCCGCGAGGAGCACCTCGTGGGCCGCCAAATCAGCAGCCGTCACCGGCGAGCCATCGGCCTTGGCCTCAGCCCGCGCCACGCCGTAATGCACCATCGCCGCCGCGCCGGCCTCGGCCACGAGGGCGGCCACTGGGTCAAGCAAGGCAGCGCACTTCATAGCTTAACAGGGCGCGCCGAGTCGCGCACCGGTGCCCACGCCGTAGACCTGAAGGCCATATTCGGCGAGGCGCTTGCCATCGTACTGATTGCGACCGTCGAAAATGGTTTTGGCGGTCAATTGGCCGGCCAAACGGCGAAAATCTGGCCGTCGGAACGGCCGCCACTCGGTGAGCAGGCACATCAGATCCGCGCCTTCGGTGGCCTGGTAGGGGTCGTCTGTGTAGCTAACGCCGGGCAGGTCACCGAGTGCAGCCTGCGCCGTTTCTAGGGCATGCGGGTCGTGAGCCTGCACCTGGGCGCCCGCACCCGAGAGAAAGCGAATCAATTCTAGGGCCGGCGATTCGCGCACATCATCGGTGTTGGGCTTGAAGGCCAGGCCCCACACGGCAACGGTCAGGCTGTTCACGCTGCGCCCATTGAGCTCGCACCACGCGCTCAGCTTACGCTCAACGCTGCGCTTCTGGTCATCATTGACTGCGTCTACCGCCTGAATGATCCGCGGCGCGTAGCCAAAATCTTCAGCGGTGCGCATCAACTCGCGCACATCCTTGGGGAAACAGCTGCCGCCATAGCCCAGGCCCGGGAACAGAAACTGGGTGCCGATGCGCTTGTCGGCACCCACGCCTTGGCGTACCAACTCTACATCAGCGCCGACGGCCTCGCAGATGTTGGCGATCTCGTTGATGAAGCTGATCTTGGTGGCCAGCATGCAGTTGGCGGCGTATTTGGTCATCTCCGCCGAGGGCACGTCCATCACAAACAGCCGCAAGCCATTGCGCATGAACACGCCGTAGATGTCGCGCAAAATCGCCTCGGCGCGCGGATCGTCGACGCCGATCACCACGCGGTCGGGCTTCATGAAGTCGTCAATCGCCGCGCCTTCTTTGAGGAATTCAGGATTCGAGGCCACCGCGAAGTCGCCATCAGCACCGCGCGCGTCGAGCGAAGCCCGCACCCAAGCCCGCACCTTCTCAGCCGTGCCCACCGGCACCGTCGACTTGGTGACCACCACAGTGAAGTCGTCAATGTGGTGGCCAATCGTGCGCGCTACCGACTCCACGTACCTGAGGTCGGCATGCCCGTCTGGCCCCATCGGGGTCCCCACGCAGATGAAGCAGGCCTCGGCGCCAACCAGGGCAGACTTGGCATCAGTGGAAAAGCTCAGGCGCCGAGTGTGAACGTTGTCTTCCAACAGTTCGGTCAGGCCGGGCTCATAGATCGGAATCTCACCACGCTGCAAGGCCGCCACCTTATCGGCGTCAACATCCACCAGGGTCACATCGTTGCCCATCTCGGCAAAACAGGTGCCCGCAACGAGGCCAACATAACCACTACCAAAAATCGTAATGCGCATCGATCCTCCAAGCAAACCAGCAGCGATACCACCACCAGACAGACGGGCCAGTTAAGAGCCTGCAAATACGATGCAAGCCTGAGCGTGCTCCTCGATCACTGGAAACGAATCGGTCCGGATGCGGGCATACCCGACTTTCCTCTAGCACCAGCCCCAGGCCCCAAAATCGACAACAGGTCCTGGGTCCTGGGACGCCTGCTCCGCAGGCTTAGGCACGGGACGCCGATACCCCCGCCACAGAGCCGCAACCCGAACGATTCAGATCCGCTTCATGGCTGCCCCCACGGCCCAAGCGCCACGGGCGCGTACCAGGGCCCAGGAC
>JAQIBG010000441.1 GCA_027859175.1 Planctomycetota bacterium
CCCTCGCGCCCTCGCGCCATCGCGTTACCCACCAAACCCAAAAGCCAGCTCCCTACCCCGCCTCAAACGCGCTAAGCATGCCTCTGGAGCGATATGGTGGCACAAATTCGTCATCAGCCGGGGCAGTGAGCTGGGGGTATCGCTTTGGTAGCAGAACCCGTTCCGGCGTGGACTCCTCGGTCCACAGGCGTCACAATCTGCGCTGCGCCTCGGTCGACCCTGCCCAAGGATAGCTCCATGCGTTTGATGATCTTGTTCGCCGTGTTCTTGACCAGTCTCGCTGCGGTTGAAACCCGCACGCTGCCGAATGGCCGCGCCGAGCATTGGCCGCACGAGTTGGTGTCGATGGACTTCCCGATCGATCAACTCGACGCCTACCAAGTTGTAACCGGCATGGGCGACGCGCGCCCGGTGCAGTGGGAGCGCACCGAGCGCAATGGCAAGCCCGTCGCCCGGGCCTGGTTCATCGCCACCATCACTGGCAGCGAAGAGACCGATGACCGCGGCCGCACCAAGCGCATCAAGCCCGCCAAACAGGTGGAGCTCAGCTTTGACACCGGCTCAGTCCCCACCGGCTTGTCGCTGCGCGAAGACGGTGATTACTACCTGATCAACAATGGCGTGTTCGACATGCGTATCCGGCGCTCGGCCGCGCTCAGCGCGCCGCTGCCCTTTGAGCAGATCCCACACTGGTTTGGCGGCAGTCGCGTAAGCGGCACCGACAGCTGGGACGGCAAGGCCTACATGCAGGGCACCAGCATGGTCAGCGCGGTTGAGACCGAGATCGTCAACCAGGGCCCGGTACTGATCGACCTCAAGATCACCTATACCTTTGTTGCCAACCAAGCGACCGGCAGCGTTGATGCGCTCCCCCTGTTGCCAAGCAAGCGCACCCATTTCGAAGTTGAGCACGACGGCATTCAACAACGCACCACCATCCCCGCCGATAGTCACCACTACAGTGTGCTGGTGCGCATCGTTGCCGGTGACCCTTGGGCTGAGGTCTCGGAACGCTACCACTTGCCCAAAGATCCAGCGATCGCCGATTGGGGCCAACACCAATATTGTATCCTGTGGGGCGAAACCAGCGACAGCCTGCCCTATGATCGTATCGCCATCCCGCGCGACGAACACGTGGCTATTGACACCGCGATGTGGACGCAGTGGTTTGAGTACGACAGCTTTGGCGGCAACAACAGCCTTAAGATTGTTCCCGCGGAACCACGCCCGGCCCAGAAGGGACGCCCGTTCGCGCTGATACGCCCGCGCTGGAACCAAGGCGGTGGCGGCGCTCAAGACTTCTTCCTGACCACCGGCGGTCAGCCTCCGCTAAGTGCGAGCAAGGCCTACGACACCCTCAAGCGTCACATCGACGGCCGCAAGAAACAGGCCAAGAAAAACGAGGAAGCCGCGGTCAAGCTCGACAAAGCCAGCGCCGCAGCCGGCCTGGCCCAGGCCGACAAAGACCGAATGCTGGCCGAAAAGGGCAAGCTCCGCCATGAAGCACGCGAAGCGCTCAAGGGCTTAACCGAGGAACTCGACGCGCTGCTTAAACAAGCCGGTGACGTCAAGAAGGCCAAACAGGATGCCGAACTCACCCAACTCAACCAACAGATTGCCGACGCAATTGGCTACCAACTCCCCGGCAGTGCTGCCTACAGCCCAAGCACACCAGCCTACGGCATCGTAGCCGCCTATCCTTCGAAGTGGGTTGGCCCCTACCAAGCCACCATTGCCGCCTACGTGCGCGATGGCCAGCGCGGTGTGCGCCTCGGCCTGCGCAACGGTGGTGGCGGTGGCGGCAACGATGGCCCCACCGATAATAATTGGTTCGGGCAGCGCTGCTACGCGATCGTGACCGGTGAGCGCCAGCAATTCCAGACCACCGGCCAGGTCAACAGCCTGGTGCGCCGCCATACCGACTGGACTCTCGCCGCGCAGGCCAACGGCTGCTACATTCTCGATTGGGAACGTGACGCCAGCGTGCTTGGCCCCAATATCCTGATGAGCCGTGAACGGCTCGAGCAGCTGCGCGCCGAGTATGCAGCCAAAGCCGATACACCGGCGATGCGCTCCCTAGCTAAAACCGCTGCAGCCTATGGCGAGATCGCGGAGCAGATTGAACAACTGCAGCCTGCGGCCGACGGTCGTAAAGCCTACGAAACCAAGCGCAAAGAATTACAGACAGCGATTAAGAAGGCCGAGGGCGACGCCAAGACCAAGCTTGAGGCAGACCTCAAGGCCCTGGAAGGCCAACGCAAAGACATCGACGCCAAGTCCAAACAGGCCAGCAACGAGATCAAGAACCTGCGCAAGAAGCTCTCAAAGAGCGAATTCAAAATGGCAGCCCTGATTCGCGGCGACGCGGTGTCAACCGGCACCATGCCCAGCCCCTCAATGTACTTCAATCGCTACCAAGACGACGCCAACAATCCGACCAATTATGGCAACCGACGCTTGGTCAACCGGCCCTTCCCTGAAAGCGACCTGTTCGGCGCCGACAAGCCCTACGGCAACGCCGACATCGCTGCCATCGGCTATATCTACATGGACCTCGACGCCTGGCCCGGCTGGCAAAACGGCTGGGGCCCGGGCAACCCCAACTTCCACACCGACAAATACATCGCGAGTGTGTTCGCCGGCGCCACCATGCGTGATCACCCCCACGCCAAGCATTGGATCGCGTTCGGTCGGCGTAATTTCGATCAAGACTTCAATAAGGTCATCATTGCACCCGATGGCGTTGGCTACGAATGCCCCGGCTACGCGGGCTTCTCGATGCACCTGCAGTTGGAAACCGCGCGCGTGTTCTTCAACGCCAAACAAGGCAACCCGATGGCTGACAATCCACTCGTTAAGGGCAACGCGCAGTGGCATCGTCACCTGATCACGCCCCACGACTTCCGCATCAAACGCCGTCACGAGGCTCCGCACGGTGACACCCATCGCTGGGATTCTGGCATGGGGGTGAACTTCGCCGAACTGGCACCCTTCTACAAAGACTCGGATCCCACCTTCGCATCCGAACTCATGGGCTCCTACCAATTGCTCAAAGACTCCGGCGCCAGCCTCAAGGGCGGCATAGGCCTGGCCGAACAACTCACCAAGTTCGACCTGAGCATTCCTACCATGGCACCCGAACAGATGGACTGGACCGCCCGTGCCTGGTTCGGCTTCGGTGCCACCATGCGTGACAGCTACGGCACCGCTGGCGAGAGCTTCCTGAGCTTCCGCGCCGGCCGCACCAACGGCCACTATCACAACGATCACCTGGCCTATCACTTCTATGCCGGCGGCACGCCGATCAGCCTCGACTACAACTGTTCCTACCATCCGCGCGGCGACCACGCCGCGCTGCATAACAGCATGACCTTCGGTGTCACCGGCACCGTGCGCCACAATAAGAGCGGCGCCGAGGTGGAAGCGATGGAACAGATCTATGGCTCGGGCCGCGTTGGCGCCTTCGCCACCAGCGCCCTGGCCGATGTTGTAGTTGCCGAACGCAGCGACGACGGCCTCGGTCTGAGCCCGGTCGACCCGCACGACGCCGAATTCCAGCGCCAATACCCGCATCGCAAAGTGGCGCCAATCGTACACCGCCGCCTACTCGCGATGGTCAAGCACGAAGACGGCAGCCCCCTGGGCGATTACCTCGTGGTGCGCGACGAAACCCAATCGCAAGAAGCCCAACAGATCAACATTCACGTGTTGGCGCGCTCGATCAGCGGCGACGGCCCGCAGCGCACCTTGGTCGGCCAATACGATCAGGACATGCTGCTGCATGTTGCCGAGGCCACCGACCTCAAGCTCGAACAACGCTGGTGGCATTATTACGATGAATGGATGATTTCACCGGGCGCTGACTACGAACCCAAGCCCGATGAGAGCCAGGCCGATTGGGCCAAACGCATGGACGCCCTCAAGGCCAGCAAGGGCTGGGACAGCATTCCCGGGCCCGGCTGGGAACCCCGCTGGAAGGGTGGCAAAGGCGCCACACCCGAATCCGAACACTGGGCCAAGCTGATTCACGACACCAAGGGCCTGGCCCTGCTGCCGCCGCCCGGTTGGTCGAAAGACGCCGGCTGGCTGTACGGTGAAGCCCAAATGTGGCTGCGCCTACACACCGCGCCCGGCACGCCAAGCATGTGGGTGCTCTACCCCTACACGCGCGGCACCACGCCCCCCACCATTACCACCGTCGACGCCAACACCGTCAGCGTCAGCCGCGACGGCGTCACCGACACCATCCGCATGGGCACTGGGCTCGCGGGCGGCGCCGTGGTCATCGAGCGCAACGGTACAGCGGAAGTGCTGGTCGACAGCCTACCCCAATTGGGGGCGATCAAAGACCAGCCGCTGAAGTGAGCGTCAGTCCAGCGTTACCACGAGGTCTTTGAAGCCGATCGAGATGCGCGTGCCGGTCACTGGCTCCAGGCCCGGCACCTCTTCGGCGTCGAGCATCACGCGCTCGTCACCGAACAGCAGGTCGCAGCTGCCCCAGTCGTACACGGTACCGATGGTGCCGCAGACCACGTGGAAGCCCGGCCCCGGAGTGAATCCCTCGGCCTGATCAGCGCCCGCCTCGCGGCACGACATCACCTCATCAATGGTGACCTCGCCGCAGATCTCGGTGGCTTCCATGTCGAGCTTACCGACCACCGCCGCCATCATTACATGCCCGTTCCAGCTCAACTCGCAGTGGTACACATCCGACTCAAGCGAATCAGCAGCAAGAACAGTAAACCGCATGACGTCTCCTCAACCGAGCGCGCCAGCCTGTCGCAACCTTGCGCCGTGCAAGGTCCGTGCGGGCCTGCCTAACGGGGTCTGTCTTGGGGGTAACGAGAGGGCGCGAGGGCGCGTGGGCTCGAGGGCACTATGGCACGTGGGG
>JAQIBG010000003.1 GCA_027859175.1 Planctomycetota bacterium
GGGGCGAATAGGCCGGCACCCGCACCACCGCAATCCCGAGTTGGCCCGCGCGGTCGAGATCAACGTTATTGAAACCGGCACAGCGCAAGGCCACCGCCCGCACACCGACCGCAGCCAACTGGTTAAGCACGGGGGCATCGCAGTGGTCATTCACAAACACGCACACGGCGTCGTGGTCACGCGCCAGGATGGCGGTCTCCGGTCGCAACGCCGCCTCGGTAAAATCGAGCTGATGATCGCTGCCCGCAGCGGCGGCTTCAAGAAAACGTCTATCATAGGGCTTGGTGCTGGTAACCAGAACGCGCATGGCTGACCCTCCGTCGCAGGCAATGAAGGCTAGAGCGCAGCAACTGCGTGTACACCGATGTGTGTCGCAAGTGGCCGCGGCGATGCTATCTGGCCATGCGCCAAATCTCGACGGACCAACCACTCCGCACCCAGAAGGGCGCTGCGCGACGGCAAATCCACGCGCAACTCCCACGCCTTGGACTCATCGTTTCCATGAGCCTTGTTGCCTGCGCCTATGGCGCCGACATCGAGGGCGAGTCGAGCTCTCCAGCCAAACGGCTCGACCCGCTGTGGCGCCGCACCCTTCCCTACGAGCCAACCTATATCCTCCTGGAGCCAGGGTTCGGCGACCGCCCTCACAACGCGAAGTTCCAGCTAAGCGTGGCATTCCAACTGCTCGGCGATCCGCTCGATGCCTCGCCCGATCTGGCCGTACGACCCGATGGTTTGTTCGTTGCCTACAGCCAGACCTCGTTCTGGGATCTGGAAAGCGAATCTGAACCCTTTTACGACACCAGTTATCGACCACAAATATTTTGGCACCAGTCGCTACCAGGCAGCGTCTTCAATAGCTCCGATCTCGCCATCGAAGCGGGCTATGCCCACGAGTCGAACGGCCAAGCGGGTGCCGACTCGCGCGCCCTTAATGCACTGTTCGCGCGTCCGCTCTTCGCCTGGGAAATCGGCACCGGCTTTCTCAGGGTGGAACCGCGCGTCGTGCTCTACCTCAACGATTTACCCGACAACCCAGACCTTCCAGACTACCGCGGCCACCTCGACCTCACCGTGCTTGGCGGCACCACCGACGGATGGCAGTTGCGCGCGCAGGCACGCATGGCCGATGTCCTCGAATACAGCAGCCTGCAACTCGATCTGTCGCACCCCATTTCCGACTGGACCGGCGGCTGGCTCCACGGTTACGCGTACCTACAAAGCTACCTGGGATACAGCGAAAGCCTGCTCGGCTACGACCAACGCAGTGCACAACCGCGCCTCCTTGCTGGCTTCGGTATCACTCGGTAATGCGCCCGCGCCCGCGCCACGCGCCTGGGCAGAGTGACGCGAATCGGAGCTCAACCGCACAATGCAGCGGATGACACCCCAGGTGCCGGGCGTGATCACGCGCCCACCGACACCGAGAAGACAGCGGAGCAGCTGCCTCCCTAGCGCTCCAGCTCGACAATAAAGACCGGCTGACCGGCAAGGACGCGGATCACGAGCGCATTACACGGTCGTGTAGCAGGCAGACGGAGCTGATTGAATCAGAGTATAACCGGCCAACACGCACTAGACGTACAGGGAGCCGACCATGCCCGCTCAGAGCCTGACCAGTCAGCTCATCGCCGAGCATCTCGTTGCGGGCAGCCCCACCGCTGGCACCGAGATCGCCCTGCGCATCGACCAGACGCTCACCCAAGACGCCACCGGAACCCTGGTCATGCAGCAGTTCGCGCAACTCGGCCTACCGCGAGTCCTAACCGCGGTGTCGGCGCAGTACGTCGACCACAACCTCCTGCAGGTCGACCACCGCAACGCCGACGACCATGCCTTTTTACGCAGTGCCTGCCGCCGTTTTGGGGTCTGGTTCAGCCGCCCCGGCAACGGCGTCAGCCACCCGGTCCACATGCAGCGCTTGGGCCAACCGGGAGCGACCCTTCTCGGCAGCGACAGCCACACCCCCGCCGCCGGTGCGCTGGGCATGCTCGCCATTGGCGCTGGCGGCCTCGACGTGGCCCTGGCCATGGCCGGGCGTCCGTTCCATTTGCACATGCCGCACGTGCGGCGGGTGGTGCTGACCGGCCAACTGCCGCCTTGGGTCTCAGCCAAAGACGTGGTTCTGGAGCTGTTGCGACGCCACGGCGTCCGCGACGGCGTCGGCTGGATCTTCGAGTACGCCGGCGACGGCCTGGCCCAACTCGACGCCATGGATCGTCACGTGATTGCCAACATGGGCGCGGAGATGGGGGCCACCAGCAGCGTGTTTCCGGCCGACGCCGCCGTGCGTGCATTTCTTGAGCGCCAAGGCCGCGGCGAAGCATTCACCGAACGCACGGCCGATCCCTCGGCCAGCTACGATGCGGAAGAGGTGGTGGTGCTGGACCAGTTAGAGCCGCTCATCGCCTGCCCGTCCAGCCCAGGGAACGTGGTCCCGGTGCGCACGGTTGCCGGCCGCGAGATCCACCAAGCCTACATCGGTTCGTCAGCCAACCCAGGTCTGCGCGACCTGGTGGTGCCGGCGCTGATGGTGCGTGGTCGCCACATCGACCCGGCGGTGTCGTTCGATATCAATCCCAGCACCCGGCAGATGCTCGGTGAGCTCAGCCGCGGCGGCTGGCTCGACGATCTGATCAGCGCTGGCGCGCGCATCCATCAGGCCGGATGTAACGGTTGTATCGGTATGGGCCAGGCCCCCGCCACCGGCCGCAATAGCCTGCGCACTGTACCGCGCAATTTCCCAGGACGCTCCGGCACCATCGAGGACGCCGTCTACCTGTGCAGCCCCGAGACCGCCACCGCCTCGGCCCTGCGCGGCGTCATCACCGATCCCAGAGACCTCGGCCCAGCACCGCCGCGCTTCAAACCGCCGGCACCGCTGACGGCCGACGACGCTCTGCTGGAAGCGCCACCCGCCGACGGCACGGCGGTCATTATCGAGCGTGGTCCCAACATCGTCGACCCGCCAAGTCTCGACGTTCTCCCCGCCGTGCTGACGGCACCGGTACTGCTGGTCGCAGGTGACGACGTTTCCACCGACGAGATCCTGCCCGCCGGGGCCGAGGTCCTGCCGCTACGCAGCAATATCCCGGCAATCAGCCGCTACGCCTTCGCCCGCGTTGATGATGGCGCCGCGGCCCGCGCCATGGCCCGCGACCGCGCCCCCAGCGTGGTGGTGGCCGGCGCCAACTACGGTCAGGGCTCCAGCCGCGAGCACGCCGCCTTGGCGCCACGCTATCTCGGGGTGCGCGCGGTGCTCGCCGTCAGCTACGCCCGCATCCACGCGCAGAACCTGATCAACTTCGGCATCCTGCCCTTGCGCTTCGCCGATCCGAGCCAGCACCAAGCCCTGGCGGCCGACGATGAACTGGTGTTCCCAGAACTGCGGCAGCGTCTGGACGCCGGCGAAGATATCGTGGCCGAGCGCCAGAGCGATGGCCTCGTGATAGCGCTGACCCACAACTTGAGTCGCGATCAGATCCGGGCGATCCTCGCCGGCGGCATGATCAACTTGGTGCGTGACGAACTTGGCATCGGGAGTAACTGACATGTCCCAGACCCGAATTGAGCACGACGCCCTTGGCCCAGTGGAGCTTGCCGTTGACGCAGCCTGGGGTGCCCAGACCCAACGCGCGGTTAATAATTTCCCAATCAGCGGCTACCGCCTACCGCGCGACGCGATCCGCGCCCTCGGCGCGATCAAGGCCGCGGCAGCACGGGCCCACAGCGCACTCGGTACCCTGCCAGCCGATCGCGCCAACGCGATCATCGCCGCTACCGAACAAGTCGAATCCGGCGCCCACGACGCTGCCTTCCCGGTCGACGTGTTTCAGACCGGCTCAGGCACCTCCAGCAACATGAACGCCAACGAGGTCATCGCGCGCTTGGCCAACCAACTCGTTCCCGAACTCGATCCGCCGATCCACCCCAACGACGACGTCAACCGTGGCCAGAGCTCCAACGATGTGATCCCCAGCGCCGCTCGCTTGGCAACGCTGTGGGGTTTGCGCGAACACCTGATCCCGGCACTGACAGAGTTAAGTGCGGCCTTCGCCACCCAGGCCGCGCGCCATCGCGACGTCGTCACTGTTGGTCGCACCCACCTGATGGATGCGGTGCCCATGACCTATGGCCAGATCTTCGGCGGCTACGCCAGCCAGCTGGCAGATTCCGTCGCGCGGCTGGAAGCCGCCACCACCGACCTCGCCCTGCTGCCCTTGGGTGGCACCGCCGTCGGCACCGGGCTCAACGCCCCACCCGGCTTCGGTGACGCTGCCATCGCAACCCTGGCCGCCAGCACCGGCCTGGCCCTGAAACCGTGCCACAACCGCTTCGCCGCCCAGGGCGGCATCGACGCGCTGGTCCATGCCTCCGGCTGCCTGCGCGGCGCGGCGCTCACACTCAGCAAACCGGCCGAGGATCTGCGGTGGTTGGCATCCGGCCCGCGCTTCGGCCTCGCCGAGATCCGCCTGCCGGCCTTGCAACCGGGCTCATCGATCATGCCCGGCAAGGTCAATCCGGTCATTGAAGAAGCCGTGCTCCAGGTCTGCTGCCACGTCATCGGCGGCGACGCCGCTATCAGCGCCGCCGGCCTGACCGGTCATTTCGCCCTTCACACCACCCTGCCCCTGCTGCTGTGGCAGTTGCCCGAACACTGCCGCATTCTGGCCAACGCTGCCACCACCTTCGCCGCGCGCAGCGTTAGCGGCCTGACGGTGGCCAGTGGCGACATCGCCGCCCGCCTTGCCCGCCACCCAGTCCTGGCCACGGCGCTGGTCCCACGCATCGGACACGAAGCCGCAGTCGCCATCGCCCAGGCCGCCGCCAGCGACAACCGCTCAGTCATCGACGTCGCCGCCGAGCATTGCGACATTCCGCGTGCCGAGCTCGAAGATCTGCTCGATCCACTCGCACTGGCGCATCCGCCAGGCTGGCCAGGCGGTCAGCAAGATTTTGTCAACCACACATGAGATATAACCACGCCGGGCGCGATGAACCAGCACCACCCAGCAACAAGTCACCAACGATAACCACTCGTCCGCACCCAGTGCAATGAAGACGAACACAGCCAGGGATCCCATCCATGTCCACACAACGCCACGGTCTGTCAATCGGTATCGAGCGCAGGCAGCAGGAAGCCGCCAAGACCACGCCCCGTTTACCCTTCGCCAGGACCTAGGATCGTCACCTGCAGAGCACTTGTAATCATACCGATCTCGATCGCATGCCGGGTCAGACCCGCGATATCGTGGATGTCCAACTTGGCCATGAGGTGTTCACGATGCTTTTCGACCGTCTTGATGCTGATCGCAAGGCTGACCGCGATCGCCTTGTTGCCATGGCCTTCGGCGATCATCTGCAGCACCTCCCGCTCGCGCGTAGTCAAGCTAGCCATGGGTGTTCGGCGCATGCTCTCGGTACCCGGAGCCACTCGCCGCTCCTCGGCCATCGGCCTGATCCGTGATCGGCCGGCCAACGCATGGTGAATGGCTGCGCTCAGCTCTTCAACCGACGTCTGCTTCAATAGAAATCCAACAGCACCGGCAGCAATCGCCTGCTGAACGTAAGCGTCCTCGCCGTGGGCAGACAAGATCAGAATCCGCGCCGCAGGCATGGCGGCCACGATCTGGCGCGTCGCCTCCAAACCGTTCAGCAGCGGCATCGCGATGTCCATAAGGACGACATCTGGGCGCAGACTGATCGCGGCGGCAACGGCCGCGCGACCATCCCCCACCTCACCGATGACCTCGAAATCGGGATCGAGCCCGAGCAGTCTGCAAATGCCTTCGCGAACCACGGCGTGGTCTTCAACCAAGAGGATCGAAATGGGTTTCATGGCTTGGCCCTGGGTGTGCGGTGTGCGGATAGCTTCACCACTGTGCCGGTCGCGACGGTAGCCGGGATGCCTGCAGACACCGTGGTGCCAAGCCCCCGCTTGGATTCGATGCCGAAGCACCCGCCGACCATCTCCAGACGCTCACGCATGCACAACAAGCCCAAGCGCCTGCTCTCGTTGCGCAGCGCGTGCCGAACCGAGAACGCTCGTCCGTCGTCTTGGATAGTCATGCTGAACCAGTCATCAAGGTGACGGATCTTGACCTCAACCTTGCTGGCCTTGGCGTGGCGGGTGATGTTGGTCAAAGCCTCCTGAGCAACGCGAAACAGCACCGTTCGGCGGGTCATCCCCAGCTCCTCAACGGAGGCACACACCGCCAGTCGAATGCGCAGCCCGGTACGGACGGTAATGTCATTCATCAGGTCTTTCAGTGCCGCAATCAAACCCAAGTCGTCAAGCATCGCCGGCCGCAGCTCGCGAGCGAAGCGCTGCACGAAGGTCACCGACTCGGCCACCAGCTTCTGAGTCAGTGCGATGCTCTGGTCAAGGCTCTTGGCACTGCGCTCAGCCGTTGCCTTGAGGCTGGCAAGTTGAAGGTTGATGCTGGTTAAAGACTGGGCCATGACGTCGTGCAGCTCACGGCTGAGTTCCTTGCGCTCGTCCTCCTGCGCCAGCAGCATTCGGCGATACACTTCGCGCTGAGCCACCCCCAAACGCTCCGATTTCTCGCGGAGCTTGCGGTAGCGCTCGCGGCATGATTTCAGCGCACGCTCCGCCGCCTTGCGCGCACCGTTGTCACGGTCTTGGGCCTGCATTGATGTGGTCACCTGTTTACTTAGCGGGTCTCCCTTGAGCACCAACTCGGCGACACGCCGGGCATCGCCGCCCCCAGAGCCAGCGCGCCGTCGTGGCACCATGGCGGCAGCGAGAAACAACACCGCGTGCTGCTTGGCCTTAAGCCGCTCCTTGCCTGATGGCATCCGCGCCATGACCTCGGCCAGGATCTGCTCGTGCGCCTGCACCAGCTTCAAGGCTGATAGCCCGGAACCGAGGCCGATGGCCGCCGAGATATCCGCATCCGCCCCAAGCCGCAGATGCTTAAGGAGCGCGTCACGATAACGCGGCAGTCGCAGACCCGGAAGAGCCTTCACCATTTCTTCTCTGTGTCCGCAATACGCCGGGCTGCGGTCACCGATTGCTCGGCTTGGCGCCGCGTGCTGGCAATGTCATTAATCAGTTTCTCTGTGTCCACAGTAGCCTCCTGCTGCATGGCCGCCAACCGGACCCCGATGCCGAGTAACAGTTGCGCGATGTCATCATTCAACCACTGGCTGATATCGCGACGTTCCAACTCCTGGTCTACCAGGATGCGGTAAGCAACGAGCTTCAGCTCACCACGGATTCTGATGGCATCAGCACTCAGCGGGGCCTGATGATCGTTCCCACCGTCAGCAAGCGGTGGGTCTTCCGCGCCGCTGGGCTCGCAGCGTGGCGGCCGTGAGCCTGGAATCTCAATTGAATCTACTGGCGCGGCATCGCGATTCGAGGTCTTTCCGACTTTGTCGATATCGCGCACATGCGGGGTCGCTTTTGAAGATCGCTTCATGGTACATCGCATCCGTCGCCTGGACCACAGGCCTCCTGGCCGCTCCGAAGGGGATGACGACATCCACCATCATCGGGCGTGCTGCGCCCAGCACGCATAGGGTATAGACCCCAGCATCCGACCCTGCGCGGATCGCTAAACTTGCCACCATGACGGTTCACAGCCGCGGCCACCCCGAAAGGCCGAAGGGCTGCATAGGGCAGGAGTTAGTCATGATCAGTTTCGCTTCCCAAGCTGACCAGGGATACGTGATCGAACCCGCCCACACCCTGTCTGAACAACGCTCGTGTGACATCCACAACCTCCCCACCCATCACTATGAACGGAAATAATATGCTCTACTGGGCCTTCATCTTCTTCATCGTCGCCATCGTCGCCGGCATCTTTGGCTTCGGCGGCCTAGCCGACGACAGCGCGTACATCGCCAAGATCCTCGCCGTGGTCGGCATCTGTCTGGCGCTCATCTCCTTTCTGTTCCACACCAGGACCAGAAGGCGACGCGCCTGAATCGCTAGCTACGGCACGACCAAGCCCTGGAATCGGATCAACGATCAAGCGTCCATCCGATTCCAGGGCCTTGCGTAGGGCCTTGCACACACAATACAGGGTCAACGGACCCGCGGCCCGGTGCTCAGTTCGGCGTCTCGGCGTGGGCAGAGACCATCCACAGCCACTTGCTGGTGTCGCGCGAGACGCCCGTGAAGAGGTCGGCCGTGTCTGGATCATCAAGGTCAAGCGCTTCATCAACCATGGTACGAAGCTCATCGGCAAAAACAGTTAAGGCCTTGCAAACCGCATCAACATGGCTCGCGCCGTCGCGGATCGTGATCGGGTACTCCTTGAGACCAGACCATTGGGCCGCAACCCGGATGGTGCCCTCGGCGGTTCCACCGATTTGAACGATGCGCTCGGCGATCTGATCCACCGATGCCGCCACCGAGACCGAGACCCGATCGAAGAGCTCGTGCAGGCTAATAAAGGCGGGTCCTTTCACATTCCAATGGGCCTGCTTCATCTGCAGCTGCAAATCGATTGCGGTCGATAAGCGACGATTCATCAGTGCGATGACCTGGATGTCATGGGACAGCTTCGGCTCGCTCGGCGCGACTTGATCAACGAGTACCGGGGCGGCCTGGGGGCTGGATGCGATTTTCATCCCCGAGACATACCGGAGACAAGCGACTAGGGGTATGGGGTGATAACCCCATCGAACGCGAGCGCGTCGTCGGCTACGCTGTGCGCTGAGCCCACGATCAGCGATCAGTACGGAAGGCCACACACATGACCAGCAGGCAGCGCCGGAGAGTCGCCATCCGATTCTCGCACATCAGCGAGGAAGCCTCGATCACAGCAATCGGCCGCCCGCAGTTCAAATTAAAGCGCTACGCCATTGGTGGCCTCGAGATGCAATCCGCGCTCAATCTGAGAAACGCGCCAAGCGATGCCAGCTGCGATGCCACACCGCCAAACCAGGCGAATAGCCCAGCAAAAACACCCAAGGTTGCTGATGATCCGATCCACCTAGCGAGCTTCCATCATGCCGTCCATTTTGCTGACCCCGCCATGCCTCTGAAGCCTGACCCCGCGTCGATCACGGAGGGTCCGGAAGCGACGCTGATCCGCGATGCGCTCCAGTCCCTATGCCATGAACATCGTTTGATCGAAGACCAGATCACCGCCCTGACCACGGCGCGAGCGAACCAACCCGAATCCATAGGCCACATCAGATCGACGCCGAAGCTGGCCACGATACAGCACTTGATCCAAACCATCCACCGCGAACAAGAGATCGAGATCTTCCCCCTACTGGCCGACCATCAGAGGCTCGACCTCGACCAGCTGCTCCTCATCTGGACCCGCGTTGAGGGCACCGCCGATTTGCTGCGCATGCGTGCCTTTCCTGGCTTGCAGCCAGCCAGCACTGGCCTGAAACCAGGGCTTGACGCCACAAATGACCCAGAGGATGACGCTGAGAGTCAGGCCCTGCAGTCTGCGCTCATGGCCCACGCCGGCAACGAACTGCAACTGATCAGAGCCATCATCGATCGCCACTGTGACGACGATGGAAGCCCAAACCCACTACTCCTGCAACTCCAACACAAACGCGGCTTCATGACACCAGGCCCAACCACTGATCACACCGCCTGACGAGTCACCTGCCAGGAACCACGGCGGTCAGACAAACGCTCCTGATTCGCTGGTCTCAGCTTCAGATCCGAGCCCGACGCAAGCGCAAGGCATTGCCGATAACCGAGACCGAGCTAAACGACATGGCCGCCGCGGCGATCATGGGGTTGAGCAAGAGCCCGAAAACGGGGAACAGCACACCGGCAGCAATCGGAATACCCAAGGCGTTGTAGGCAAAAGCAAAAAACAGGTTCTGGCGAATATTGCGCATGGTGGCACGGCTCAGGCGGCGGGCGCGCACAATGCCGCGCAAATCGCCCTTTACCAAAGTCACCCCGGCCGACTGCATCGCCACATCGGTACCGGTGCCCATGGCGATGCCAACCTGGGCCTGAGCCAGCGCCGGAGAGTCATTGATGCCATCTCCGGCCATGGCGACCGTTCGCCCTTCCGCCTGGAGACGCTTAACCGCGTCGACCTTTTGTTCGGGTAACACATCGGCAATCACCTCATCGATGTCGAGTCGCGCAGCCACCGCTTCTGCCGTGCGGCGATTGTCACCAGTGAGCATCACCACCCGCAACCCTTCGTGGTGCAGGTCGCGCAGGGCCTCAGCACTGGTTTCCTTGATCGGATCAGACACCGCCACCACGCCGGCCGCGCGTCCGTCGGCGGCCACAAACATGGCGGTGGCCCCGTCATCACGCAGGCGGTCGGCAACCTGTTCCAGCGCCTCCACCGCAACGCCCTCTTGGTGCATCAAGGCAAGATTGCCGAAGACCACGCGAACACCGTCAACAATGCCGATGACCCCCTTGCCGGTCACCGAATCAAACTCTTCGGCATCAACCAGAGCCAATTCGCGCGCCTCGGCACCGCGCACAATCGCAGCGGCAAGTGGATGCTCGCTGGCTTTATCAAGGCTGGCTGCCAAGCGAAGCACCTCCTCCGCATCGAAACCCGAGCTCGGCTCCACCGCCGTCAACTCAGGATGGCCACGCGTAAGCGTTCCCGTTTTGTCAACCAGCAAGGTGTCAACCTGCCGCATCACCTCAATCGCCTCGGCGTTCCGGAACAAAATACCAAGCTTGGCCCCCTTGCCGGTCGCCACCATAATCGACATCGGCGTTGCCAGGCCAAGCGCACAAGGGCAGGCAATAATCAGCACGCCGATCGCATTGACGAGGGCGAAGGCCAGCGCTGGGGCAGGGCCAAACGCGGCCCATACGCCGAAAGTGATCACTGCGCTCAACACCACCGCGGGCACAAACCACGCCGCCACACGGTCGGCTAGGCGTTGGATCGGCGCGCGACTGCGCTGAGCCTCGGCAACCATCTGTACGATCTGAGCCAATAAGGTCTCACCACCAACCTTGCGGGCTTCCATGACCAATCCGCCGGTGCCGTTGATCGTAGCCCCAACAACATGGTCACCGGGTGCCTTATCGACCGGCATCGCCTCGCCGCTTATCATAGACTCGTCAACCGTGCTGGTCCCGGAGAGCACCTCGCCATCAACCGGAACCTTTTCACCAGGCCGCACACGCAGATGGTCGCCAACTCGCACCTGATCGAGCAGTACGTCTTCGTCTTCGCCATCGGGGGTAATCCGCCGCGCGGTTTTTGCCGCCAGTCCAAGCAAAGACCGGACAGCAGCTCCAGTCGCATTGCGGGCGCGCAACTCGAGAACCTGCCCCAATAACACCAAGCTGACGATGACCGCAGCGGCCTCAAAATACACGGCCGGTCGACCAGATTCCTGGCGAAACCCAGCCGGGAAGATCCCAGGCGCTAAAACCGCCACGAGGCTGTACAGGTAAGCGACGCCAACACCGATACCGATGAGCGTAAACATATTCAATTTCATGGTGCGCAGCGAGCGCCAACAGCGCACGAAAAACGGCCAAGCACCGTAAACCACTACGGGCGTGGCGAGCACTAATTCCAACCAAGCGGCAAGTCCGGCCCCAAGCCAATTGCGGACTGGATGCCCAATAAGCATGTCGCCCATGACGTAGATCACGATCGGTACCGTAAAGACAAGGCTTACCCAAAAACGCCGCCGCATGTTCAGATATTCTGGATCTGCCTTCTGATCGGCGTCAGGGCGGTGTGGCTGCAAGGCCATCCCGCAGAGCGGGCAGTCACCTGGCTGTTCGCGTTCGACTTCCGGATGCATCGGACAGGTGTACGTGCTTGCTGGGCCCGCAACGGGCTCGGATGCCTCAAGGGCCATGCCGCACTCAGGACACGAACCAGGACCCGCCTCACGGACCGCCGGGTGCATCGGGCAGGTATAGACCGCGGCATCGCCACGCTGAACCGGTTCACCCCCACGCGGAGCCTGGTCATGCGAGCCGTGCTCACCATGACAACAACCACCCTCCTGGGCCTCAGGTGCCTTTGGGTCCGCTGGCGCTGCGTAGCGCTGGGGCTCTGCTTCAAAGCGCTTCTGGCACGCACTGCTGCAAAAGCGCCAGTGTCGGCCATCGTAGTCGACCTGATGCGCGTCCGCTTCTTCATCGACAATCATGCCGCACACCGGATCACGCTGGCCTGCGTCGTTCTGCTTACCCATGTTCTCGACTCCTCGTCGCCATGTGTACGTCCAACCAGCCTTGGCTAGCGGTTCCGAGTTCCATGAGATGGCAACCAACTTCACACAGAACGCGATCCTATCGCAACGTCAGCGTCCGCCGGGCGGGGGCCGTAAAGAACCAAGCTCAGCACGCAACACCAACAACCCTACTCCATTACGAATGAGCTGTCGCCTCCTCAGATGCCTGATGCTCATGCTCGTGCTCATGCTCGTGCTCGTGCTCGTGCCCGTGCTCGTGCCCGTGCTCATGCCCCTCGGGTGGCGGCCCTCGCAGGCGGAAATAGACCAACTCCATCACCAACAAGCCAAGCATGATAGCCAGGGCAACCGCCAGAATTGCGGGATCCTGCTCGAACTTGACAAGCAGGAAGCCACTCAAGACCAAGGCATCAAGACCGATCGCCGTCCAGAGAATCGCCGCACGCGGCTGCAACTCCTGTCGGAGATGCCGCCACACGCCCCAGTGCAACGCAATATCCATAGTAAGATAGAAAATAATGCCAAGAGCGGCAATTCGCGACAGGTCAAAAAAGGCCGTCAAAACCAGACCAAGCACAACCGTGTAGACGAGAGTGTGCTGTTGGATGTCACCTGGCATGCGAAAGTGGCTATGTGGCACCAATCGCATCTCGGTCAACATCGCCAACATGCGAGAGACCGCAAAGATACTTGCCAGCAGTCCTCCTGCCGTGGCCGTCATCGCCAGAATGACGGTAAACCACACGCCAACATCACCGAGCACTGGCCGGGCAGCCGCAGCGAGCGCATAGTCACGTTTGGCGACTATCTCATCCAGCGACAGATTAACCACGACGGCAGCCCCAACCAATCCATAGATCACGATACACAAGGCAATCGCGATGATAATTGCCCGACCAACATTGCGACGCGGATCAACGATCTCTGAACCACTATTGGTAATTGTGGTAAACCCTTTGAAAGCAAGAATACCAAGTGCTGTCGCGCCCAAGAACCCAGCTATCGACATGTCGCCCTCAGGACTAACAGTCGGAATGGCGCCCGACCACGATTCAGCGAGTGTCAGGCCGACAATGGCAAATACCGCGATACCAACAACTTTGATCACGCCTAGAGACCCAGCGACACGACCAATCCACTTGGTCCCTGCCAGATTGACTGCAAACACTAGCAATATCAGGCCAACGCCAAGGCCAGGCACCAAGTAGCCGGCTGCGTCGCCAGCTCCCGGCCACAATTGCACGGCATAGGAGCCGAAGGTTCGCGCCAGGAAGCTTTGCGCAATCACCATAGAACTGTACATGAGCAGCGCATGAAAAGCGGTCGTCACGCTTGGGCCGTAGGCCTTCTCGAGAAACATCCCGATGCCACCAGCCGACGGGAACTTATGTGACAATAAGACATAAGAATAGGCGCTGAAACCAACAACGATTGCGGCAACCAGGAAAGCCACAGGGAACAAGGCCCCGGTCATGCCGGCCATCTGCCCAGTCAGGGCAAAAATACCGGCACCAATCATCACCCCAGTCCCTAGCCATACCGAGCCTGCCAGGGACAGCGAACCTTCGGCGTAGTCAGGGCTCTTGTTTTCCGCATTAGATTTCATCTGAGCTTTCACCTTCTTGTTGTCAACTGAGCCAAGCATGCCGAAACACTCGACACCGCAGTCGGCCTATTCATCCGGGGTACTCCCAAGGCACCCTCAAGTGCCACCCCAACTCCTGCCGGAACGGTCATATCGCTCAGCTTTAACTATGTCACCGACGCCTGGATACTTCACCATAGTGTAGCCGTGCAGATCCATATGCGGGCGCGTTTTCAACTGACTCCGACAGGTCCGGGGCAAGCATTCAAAGTAACGCCTGCTAAGGCAGGAAATAGTCACCTCCATAAATCAGTGATCCCCCGAAATGCCCAGCGATGGCAACCAGCACCGCCGTTGCGGAAACAGTCCAAAGCCATCCACGTGGCCGCGCAGGGCTGATGAGGCTACGACCAACGAAAATGCTGGATGCGAGCGCTAGGACGGCAACGGACGTCCCTGCCATTTGATGAGTCAACAGGATAGTCTCATTGCCAGGGTAGCTCGCTGAGGTCCAC
Organism: Planctomycetota bacterium; assembly: GCA_027859175.1. GTDB lineage: Bacteria > Planctomycetota > UBA11346 > UBA11346 > UBA11346 > GH22. Next base: position 14,251 of record JAQIBG010000003.1, read on the forward strand.
GTGGCCCAGCCAAACAGAGTCGCGATAAGCGCACTTGCGGTACCAACGTGGGTGCATACGAGTGCTGCATTGAGCACCCCCGTCACGGCCGGACGAACGACATGGACCCAGGCTAAGCCTGCTGCAAGCATCAACAAAGCCACAGGGAAGTGCACCAAAACAATATGAAACCGACCCAAGTAGGCTATCACGGCCCACACTCCGCTCTGTCCCCGATGGGTATCATGATCGTGAGAATCCTGCTCTGTATGGTCGTCAGATCCTTCCCCTGCTTGATCGTCAGTGTCGTCAACCGACTTCACCCCTTCAATAGCGGCCCCTGGTTTCGCCTCATGACGGTCGCTATTCGCAGCATCGTCATGCGCGTGAACCGGCTCAGATTGAGCAGCCACTTGCTGGAGCTGCCAAGCACGCACATAGCGCGACGGGGCCTTCCTGAAGTCTCTTACGCAACCCCGACAGCAAACGCCATAAACAACACCGTCGTGCGTGACACTCAGCCCCGGAACAACCATTTCGTCAGTCGTCACAATACACATCTCATTTCCAGCTGACTCAACGACCGAGGCCGGAGCACTTGGAGCGAGCAGCACGACAAGAAGCAGTAACAAGAACTTCACGGATCCCCCCCTGCCAGTACGGCGCATGGAACTCGGACATCCCCATGCCACAGCAATCCCCTACATGGCGAAAGCTGCAAGCAGACATACGTTTCGACAATCATCGCAAAGCGCCTCACGTGATAACCTTCCGTTCGTCCCCCGGGACTTCACCGATGCGTTCAACATCATTCTCGTCTGCTGCGCCCGGGTAGGTTCTCGCATGAATGAGGTACCAAATCACTGGGTAAAGGACCAACTCCGCGATAAAGCTGGTCGCTAGGCCGCCGATCATCGGAGCGGCCAAACGGCGCATGGTATCGGCACCAGCCCCCGCGCCCCACATCAAGGGCAGCAAGCCAATCATTGTGGTACAGACGGTCATCGTCTTCGGCCGTATACGCTGTACGGCGCCGTCGTGGATTGCCCACCACAGATCATCACGCGTGACAAGACGCCCAGCTTTAGCAAACTTCTTGCAGCTATCCTCTAGGTAATGGAGCATTACCAATCCGGTCTCAGCATCGAGGCCAGCCAGGGCGATAATGCCAACAGCAACTGCAACTGAGAAATTGTAGTCGAGCAAGTACAGCAGCCATACGGCGCCAATGGCACTGAACGGAACGGCAAGTAACACTATGCCCGTTTGGATCCAGCTCCTCGTGGCCATGTAAAGCAGTAGCACAATTACCATAAACGCCAATGGAACGGCTACCATCAGCTTTGCATTGGCCTCTTCCATATATTCAAACTGCCCTGACCAAATGATGCTATATCCTGGCGGTAGGGCGACCTTGCGGGCAATAACATCCTTGGCCTGAGAAACGTAGCCACCCATGTCGCTGATGTGAGGAGTCACATAGAGCCAGGACGTCGGCCGCGCATTTTCACTCTTGATCATGGGCGGACCCTTGCGCTCTGTAATCACCGCCAACTGACCGAGAGGGACCTGGGTTCCACCCGGCGTGCGAACAAGCACCTCTTTCAGCTGCTCAAGGTCCTCACGCAGTTCACGTGGATAGCGCAAGTTGACCGGGTAACGCTCTAATCCCTCAACAGTCCAGGTAACGGTCATCCCACCCAATGCAGTCATGATATGCGCCTGAACGTCGGCAACATCCAAGCCATATCGCTGAATCGCTAACCGGTCGATGGCGATGTTGGTGTAATTTCCACCCGTAGCACGATCGGCGGCCACCGATGCTGTAATTGGAGCGATACCAGGATCCGTCCGTAGGACATTTTCGATCTCTTTGGTTACACTGCTGAGGACCTCCAAATCTGGACCCATAATCTTGACGCCAACGGGCGTCTTGATCCCGGTCGCAAGCATGTCAATCCGAGTTCGAATCGGCATGGCACCGCGCGTCAAGGCGCCTGTTAGGCCAGGAATGCGCAGTACTTCATTCACGCCAGGAACCCAGGTACCGTTTGGCAATGCGTACCCATCCGTCAATTCATCGATAGTAATTGGACGATTATATCTAATTAGCCCCCACAACCACGTATCCTCACGTTGACGCCACTTCGACTTGTCCCGTTCCAGCGCAATCGTTGTTTCTATCATCGTAAGGGGTGCAGGATCAGTCGCACTATCGGCACGACCCGCCTTGCCCATAACGCTGGCGACCTCGGGAAACTGAACCAGCAGCTTATCTGTCTGCTGAAGCAACTCCTTAGCCTTGGTGACCGACAAGCCGGGGTCGGTGTTCGGCATGTACAGGAAGTCACCTTCCTCAAGTGGCGGCATGAACTCAGAGCCAATTCGCGATGCCGGATACCATGTAACTGCAAACAAGACGACAGAAATGAGAATGACCGCATAACGAAAGCGCATTGCCAGGGCAAAGACTGGGTTGTAAAGGACCTGAAGCAATCGCGACGTTGGATTCCGATCTTCTGGCAGCAGCCGCTGCGGCACGATGAGAACCAACGACAGAACTACCCAACTGATCGCCAATACCCCACGGTAAGAAGCCAAGCCAGCCATAGGAACAGAAAGAATCACCAGCGCTGGTAAAATGCTGATGGCGCCGGTGATGGCCCACGCCTTTCCGCGAGACCACGCCAGGGGGAGACTTCGCTCTGTTATAAACAAGCTCATTGCCACCGGGATCAGCGTAATTGAAAGAACCGCCGCAACACCCATCGCGAAGGTCTTCGTATAAGCCAATGGCGCGAACATGCGCCCGCTCTGTCCAGTCAAAACAAAGACCGGTATAAAACTAACCGTAATAATCAGCAAACTGAAGAACAGCGTCGGTCCAACTTCAGCAGCAGCATCAGCGATGACCGCCGAATTTGAGCGTTGAGGCGCACCCGCCGCGACGGCCTGCTTCTCTCGCTCCAGCGCATTATGGGCGTTCTCTACCATGATGATTGCAGAGTCCACCATAACACCGATGGCGATCGCTATGCCCCCTAGGCTCATAATATTGGCATTGATGCCCAGGACATGCATAAGGATCAAAGATCCGAGTACCCCCGTTGGCAACACCAATGCGGCAACAAGCGCGGACCGAGCATGAAGCAAAAACACAAGGACAATCAACGAAACAACGAGAATCTCCTCAATCAACGTTCCCGTGAGCGTATGCACGGCACGGTTTATGAGGCCTGATCGGTCATAGGCCGTTACAACATCCACACCCGGTGGGAGCCCACCTTTGAGTTCGCCAAGGCGGGTCTTTACGCGCTCGATTGTTCGAAGCGCATTCTCGCCAAAACGCATCACAACAATCCCGCCAACGGTTTCGCCCTCGCCGTTCAACTCGGCAACACCACGGCGAATTTCGGGGCCGAGATTAACTGAGGCTACATCCCCAAGCGTGACGGGTTCTCCAGCAGATGTCACCTTGAGCGCGATCTTTTCCAGGTCAGAGATAACTCGCCGCCGGGACTCAGCAACAGCATCGATGCCGTCGCGGGCCGCCTCTTCAATCATCGCGTCGGTCAGTGTGCCCAAATAGCCTTGCCCAACGATCATGAACTCGGTCTCTGCTTGCTCAAGCAAGCGCCCGCCCACGTCTTGATTGCTTCTCTTGATAGCATCCCTGATCTTGCCGAGGCTCAGGTCGTGCGCTTGCAACCGCACTGGGTCCACGGTCACCTGGTACTGCCTGATCATGCCGCCAACCGCAGCGATCTCACTGACGCCCTCGACGGTCGTGAGTTCATAACGCAGATACCAGTCCTGAATGCTCCGCAAATCTGCCAACGAAAGGTCTGGTCGCACCAAAGGCTGGCCACTCAACGGACACCGCGTTAGCGGCTTCCCGCCACTTTTCAGGTGCTCCCTCAATTGAAGATGTGCACGACGTACCTCAGGAGCCAAAGCCGGGTCCGGGTAGCTCTCGCCCGACTCGGGATCCAGCCATCGACGATAGGGCTCGGGGAATACTCGATGGTGCACCAAACGCCCCAACTGATCAGCGTCGACCGCCTCATCTGGAGATGCATACCAGGCATTCGTAGCCGGATCATGCCACAACCCTTCTGGGTGATCAGGGCAATAGGCACCCGTCGTCAGCATGTATTGGTAAACCCATCCGACACCGGTCGCATCTGGCCCAAGCTGTGGCGACACGCCAGACGGCAAGCGTCCCGCAACAGTGCTTAACTGCTCCAGTACACGTGACCGCGCCCAATACATATCAGTGCCGTCTTCAAAGATAATGTAGACGAAGCTCGACCCAAACATGCTGAAACCACGCACATTCTTGGTTTTGGGCACAGCTAGCATGGCGGTGGTGAGCGGATAGGTAACCTGATCCTCAATAATGCGTGGTGCCTGACCTGGGAACTCAGTGCGAATGATGACCTGCACATCCGACAAATCAGGAATCGCATCTACTGTGATGGCCCGGGTGGTCCACAAGCCCCCGGCCACCAAAACCAGGGTCAGGAGAAGGACCATGAATCTATTGTTGATGCAGCCTCGAATGATCGCCGTAATCATGATTCTACTTGACCTCTACTTCAATGAGACCCTCTGCGGTAGCCTTCCAAGATTCCATCGCGCAACCTGCCATCCCATGGCCGGCGCCAAAATAGGGGTTCCTTATCGGCCCTGCCTCGCCCTGAAGCCAAACCCCCTTTTCAGGGACATCCCGAGCCATACCGCATCGATAGAAATTCACTCCATCAAAGGCGCCAGAACCAGCAGCAGCCGCATCGCGAACGGCAACCAAAACATGGCCAAATGCCACCCGTGCAGACTGCAGGTCAGAAGCCAAACTGATAGCATGGGCCTGATGCATGGCTGCCACCCAATTCACCCCAAGATCCTCCAGTGCCGTTTTCAGTTCTTTCCCAGCGGTTCTTGACTGCTCAAGATCATTCGCATACAGGGCCCGCTGCAGTGCCAGAACCATCTCGACGTGTTCAGGCTCAATTGAAATCAGCGCGCCAGTGCTCTGTTTTGCTGTGCCATCATCGGCCTCGTCCGAAGGCGCTTGTCTCTCACGCTCAGTGTCCGCCTGACCTGCCTTTGGAAGTGCCCATACCTCGGCCGCACAACTACGCATCTCTGACGAAGCGCCGTAATAGGGATTACGCACATCATCCCCACGCTGCAGCCAGACGCCGCCCCTGGGAACACCCTCCGCCATACCACATCGCATTCCAACCACCGCACTCGCAAGCCCACTTGGCTGCCCAAACACTTTGAGCAAGCCGTTCATTGTGATGCTCAGATCTCCAAACCCAACACGCAGCGCCGGCATTGCATGGATGTTCAGCGCAACAGCCTGAGACTGTAAGGACGCGACATCTGGATATTTGTGGTGAAAGTGCTGATCTGCCTGTGTGCCAATGTCAACGAACTCTGCAACCGAGGCATGAAGGCTTGCAACAGCCTCGCCAGTCATGCTGCCATCACCGTCATACAAGACCTCTTGAAGCGCCAGGTAACTGCGCACCACTTTCGCCCATGCCTCTTGTGCACCCCCGGGCAATTCAATTAGCGATCCCGCCTGCGGGGCCGGAGCCGGGGCCTGCTCTGTCGCCAGATCGCCCTTCATGATTTTCGCCAGAGCCTCACGCATCTTGCTCTCGCTATCGAGCAAGAACTGTCCGGAAGTAACGACCTGTTCGCCGGCCGTAATACCGTCCTGAATTGCAATGCGGCCATCTGATCCCTTCGGACCAAGCGTGACATCGCGAGGCTCAAATTTACCTCGCCCCAAACTTACGAAGACCACATTGCGAGAGCCTGTTCCGATAACAGACTCAGCAGGCACGGTGACTGCCTGGGCTGCTCGCAGTGATGGCATGAAGACCGTAGCAAACATACCTGGCTTAAGCACTGGGCCTTGCGGGCCATCCGCGTTCTCGAATACAAAGCGCACGCGCACCTCGCGAGTCTGCTGGTCAACTGCAGGGTATATACGCTCGATGCGCCCACTAAATTCGCGGCGTGCTCCGTAATCCATGCGCACCTGGGCTGTCTGCCCCAACGAGATGAAGGGTAACTGCTGTTCGTAAATGGTCGCCTCAACCCATACGCTGCCGAGGGCAACCAGTCTATAGGCTACGGTATTGGGCATTATCTGACTGCCCTGGTTAATATTCTTAGTCCAAACAACGCCGCTTACGGGTGATCGTATGGTCACGGTATCAGTGGCCGTTCCATCGCTCTGTAAACGAGACAGTTCCTCTGGAGGAAGTGCCATCAGCTTGAGTCGCTGCTCTGCCGCATCGAGCAGTTGTTCTTTGTGGGCGCTTTCGATGGCCTGGCTCGCAATGAGCCACTCGCGTTCCGCTGTCAGCACCTGAGGCGCGTAAATACGAAAGAGCGGATCTCCTGCAGCAACGCGTGTCCATTTGGCATCTACATACATCTCCTCTATCCACCCACCAAAGCGCTGGACGATGTCCGTAACCTGAGACTCATCGATTGTCACGGTGCCAACGGTTCGAACATCCCGAATGATGTCGCCGATCCGTGCCTCTGCGATACGCACGCCCATGTTCTGAACGATCACCGGGTCAATACTGATCTCCCCGGCAAAACGGTCGGGGTCAACCGGAGTCAGATCCATCCCGCAAATGGGACACTGACCCGGTTCAGGCTGAATGATCCAGGGGTGCATCTGGCTTATATACCACGTTCCAGACGCAGCCTTTTCTTCAACAGCAGCAGCCCGGTGCGAGTCGGCCCACGATTTGACCACAGGGCCGATCGCCACTCCTACGGTCATGGCTATTAGCGCAATGACCGCACAGATGACGATGATACGAAGTGATGGGCCACGCGGCGGCTTACCACTATGGGTAGTCGGCGCAGAGGATGGGTTTCTTTCGGACATATTTGGCCCGTTCCTATTCAAGTTCACGGAGTTGCTGAATTGCACTGCTGATAACGCCTGCTGACTGTAGGATGCGGGCTTCCGCGACACCGGCATCACGAGTAAGTCGGACAATACTCATCTCTAGCATCAGGAGCTGCTGTGCCGATTGAATGATGTCGGCGAAGCTACTTGTCCCCGCCATATAGTTGCTCGTTTCCGCTTGGTAGGCCTGCTTGGCCTGCTCAATCATCCCGCCGCGAAACAATGCGAGTTGTTCATGGGCGCTTTCCCACCCGCTCAACGCGGTGCGCACATCACGCTTAAGGGTGTCTGAAATCGCCAGCCTCTCACTGGCCACCTCATCACGAGCAGCTTCAGCCTCCCTGTCGCTGGCGCCATATGAGTCGAACCAAATTGGCAGACTCATGGAAGCCCCCACCCACCATTGATCCTGACCAGAGGTAGGCCCCATGAGGTTGCGGTCATCAACCATATTATAGTTGAAACTCAGGCCGAATTCTGGCCTGTGACGAGCTACTGCCATATTGCGGAGCGCGTCGGCTCGCTGCCGATTGGCAAGATTACCGAGAACGTCCGCGCGATACTGGCGGGCCAAAGGCAGCAATTGATCTTCTCTATATCGATTTTGAGATGGCAGCTTGTTGTGAATGTCTGGCAAAGGCTCTTCTTGTGGTAATGAGAGAGCTTGGCGCAGATTGGCCATGCTCGTTTGCGCTCGCTCATTCCAGGCCATCTGCATCGTTCGAAGTCGATCAATCTCAACGCCAATGCGCAAAACATCGCTTTGCTTTCCGCCCCCTACTTCAAGCCGTTGGAGAACCTGCTGTTGGAGTTGTGACAAAAGACTGATTTGCTCATCAACAATACTGTGACTGCGCGTAGCCGCCCTCCAACTCCACCATGCCTTACGAATTTCCGCAGCGATCTTGACTTGCTCAGCATGCCAGGCTGCTTCCGCAGTACGGACATCGGCACGCGCCCGAGCCACTTGAGCACTCAAAAGACCTGGCGCCGGAAACTGCTGACTTACTCCCGCCATCAGCGCAACTTCACCGGCAGCCGTTTGTGCCATGTCACCGAATGGAGCCACCTGAATCTTCGGAGCGGGAAGACTGCCGGTGGCATCCACACGATGCGTCATGCGATCGACGGCAATCGACTTGGCCTGCACCGCCGGATTGCGATCCAGCCCAAACAGAACCAACCCATCCAGATCAGTTGGTGCACGGTCCTGTTGGTGATCATCATTCACCAGAGCGCTCGATGTCGGCGGGCCCTGCATGCGAGCGGTGCCCTCGGTCACCAAAGCCCGTTGCGAGTTTTCACTCTGAATCCTTCTCGCGCTCACCTCCCAAACCGGCGTACAAGCCGAAAAGAAGACTGCCAGGATGGCCGTGACCGTGACAGTAAAGCGCATGTTCCTGTTCCTTAAAAAAAGGCCCGATGAGGACCACCGCGAGCGCCAATGCCGGTTCCGCCAATCTCTGACGTATCGCCTACTGTGCGCTGCAAAGCGGGGCCCTCATGAGCCATCAACGGTCGAAAAACCGTTTTGTGCTGGACCATAAGCCCCGGTAGCGCCTTTAGTCGCAGCACCTCACAAAGAAGTCAGTCTTTATGTTTGTGCTCATCGTGCTGCATCCCACCCGCGCCCTTTTCATGTGGCATGGTCGCCTTCTCGTGGGGCATGGGGCCCGATTCACCATGGGCCGCACCTTCCAGTCGCTTCATTTTCTTAAGATAGAGGTCTGGTTGAGCTGCAAACTTTTTGATGCATCCATTACAGCAAACAGTCACCTCCTGACCTGCGTACACGAAGGAGCGTTCCATGCCCTTCATGCTTCCGATCGCTTCATCACTCACCAAGCAGGTGGCGATTGGATATGGGCGGAAGGTGACGATGGTACTTGGGTCAAGTGGGTCGCCCTCAACTGCACTGAGAGATGAAGTGGCAACGATAGCGAGTATCAGCGAAACCGCGACGTTAGTTGTGCGCATGGAAGGACTCCTCATGGTGGTTCTGGTTACGCCATGAAAGGTCACCTATGCACCGGCTGTTCCATCGTTTGTCTGCCTATCACACTAGTCGCTAATCGAGTGGAATCTTATGCCATTGTCATTACATGGGTTACATACCATGATCAGTAACGGTCTCCACGTACCCGCAAAGCCCTAGCAACCAAACTGGACCACGATGGCGAGCTCACTCTTCCCCCCAACACGCTGGAGTCTCATTGATCACATCGATGACCAACACTCGATGACCTTACTTCTCGAGCATTACGCTGATGCCCTGACTCGCTATCTGGGCAGCAAGTTCCCCGAAATGCGACGACGCGGTGACATCGACGATTTGGTTCAGGAAGTCTTATTGGCACTCATGAGGCAAGGCCATGTCTTGCAACGAGCGGATCCGGCTCATGGCGGCCGATTCCGCCACTTCCTCATGCGCGTTGCCTACAATGCAGCGCGCAATGCGCGAAGGCGGCTCGATCGTCATCACTGGAGCCTACTGGCAGACGAGGCAGTGGCCGAGTGCGTTAACGATGATACTGAGGTCTTACACGAGACAGAAATGGACCGCGCTTGGGCAGAGAGCATCTTGCATCAAGCCTGGACCGAATTGCGTGCCTGGGCAGCGCAAGGACATATTGAAGCCGACGGCGTTGAACTCCTAGAGCGTAATCTTCTGAATAATCAGGCATTACGTAATGCAGCAGGCGAGATGGGGCTGAGTCTCGGCACAGCGCATCGTCGCATTGCCAAAGCACGCACCCTTCTGCGTCAGGCCGTCATTGAACACCTGCGCTTCACCGGCGAACTTATTGAAGGCAACGAAGATGAAGCTTTTGATCTTTTGATGAAAGCACTCCAGATCTAATCGGGTATGGAACACTTTCCATAACAGGAACCTTTCTCCATACCATGTCCACACCAATGAATGCCTGGAAACCGTCGGACGAAGACCTTGCGTCATACGTCCGCGGCGCTCTGCCCACCGTACGCTTTACTCAAGTAGATAATTGGCTGGCACAACAAGATGAGGACATGGTCGCGGCACTCCTGGAACTGGCGAACGGAAGACAGGCGCCGTCATATGCCAGCACTAGTGACTCAGATTCGGGTACGTACAAGTCCAGCGGCCGGCATCGATTTACCATTGCCGAGAACATTGCCTCTGGTGGCATGGGGTCGATCGACTCCGTTTACGACGGAATCTTAGACCGGGATGTGGTCCTTAAGAGGTGCCACCCTCGCGCGCCAGACGAACCGGTCGAAACCCACCTTGAACGGCAACACCTATTCAGACTCGAGGCCCTTCTCACGGCGAGGCTCGAGCATCCATCCATCATTCCAGTCCATGACTTTGGCCAGGATGAGTTCGGCGAACCAAGCATGGTCCTTAAAAAGCTCAATGGCCAGGATCTCATGCTTTACGCCAAAGAGCATCGCAAGAATGCCAACTGGTCCATTACTGAAGGGGTTGACATTGCCATTAGGGTCTGCGAGGCGATGGCTTACGCGCATGCGGCAGGCGTTGTTCACCGTGACCTAAAACCTGACAACCTCATTATTGGCGAGTATGGTGCGGTTACCGTCATTGATTGGGGACTTGCAGCCGCGATCAAGCCTGCGCCAGAATTATCAACAGACCAAGGCGACCATCCAACCGCAGCGCCAGTGGCCCCTGTTACCCACTTCTACGGAACCCCGGCGTGGATGGCGCCGGAACAGGCACGCGGAACGCCCGCTGATCCCCGCATGGACGTATGGGCTCTTGGAGGCATTCTCGCCTTCATGTTCACGGGGAAAGATCCGAGGAAGTTGCCGAAGCAATGTTCCCGCACAACTCTGGTTGAGACGATTCGCAATACCCCACCCAATGATCGGCGCTATTTCGAGGCGATGCCACCATCCCTGAGAGCCGTTGCGCAACGCTGCCTGGATCGCAACCCAGAGCACCGTTACCCACATGCGGGGGCCGTCTTGGCTGAACTTCGGCGATGGCTCAGCGACGGCATTACCGAGGCACAAAACCCTGGTCCAGTCCGGCGAGGAATGGCTCTGATCCGCCGCTACCGTGGACCAGTCATCGTTGCGCTCACTTCTATTCTGTTGATTGGCGCGTTCGCGCTTAGCCAGGTTTTGCACCACAGATACCACACTGCTTTTGCCGAAGAAACCGCCGCTCGACTACTTTCACAGACCCCCGTGCTTGATCTCGATGCGGTGGAAACAGCGCTCGTTCAGCTTGATGCAATGCGAGAACAATACGGCGACTTACCCGCAATTACCGCGGCGCATGGCCATTTCACCTCGGTTGCCAATGACCTACGCGAACAGATTGCACTCGAAGACCTTGAAGCAAGGTTGACTGCAATTGAGACGGACACACGAATCCGAGGCCCCCAGGCCAGTCAAATCGCAACGCGAATGGCCTTACTCAACGATGCGGGCATTGACTGGGAAAATCCGTCCGCTCACACAAACCTGTCAGAGCACCCGCTAAGCGATGAACTTCTGGCCAACCTGGCAGCGCTAGAAGGCCTCCTTCTTCTGCACGATCGCAACCATGATGAACACCGCCACCAGCAGCATGAGCAGATACGTGATCTGTTCAGGTCAGCTTCGTCGTCTCCACCCTGGACAAGTTTGGCCAGCATTTTGGAGGCTGCTCACGTACAACCTCACGACCTACACTTGCCCAATACCATCGATGATGACCTGTCGGCAGCACTGGCCCACCCCGTGGTCGCCGATGTGCTCTTACCAATAACAGCACCCGATGCCCGATTATTGGTCTATGCAACCAAGCGCCTGAACGACAATATTGGCGCCAATATTGGCGCCTTCTGGCCACACATGCTGTTAGCACGCAGCTATTTGGTAGACGGACGCCTCAGCCAGGCAGAGAGGCATGCGCTCATCGCGCTCGGCACTGAGCCCGACAGCTCGCTGCCAAAGCTCCTGCTCGCTTACGTAGCACTTGAACGATCTGATACCGTTGGATTTCAACAGTATTTCGAGTCCCTGAAAAACGAAACGAATGAGAGTGTTGAGATACTTATCCTCAACGCTGCCTTTCTCGCAAAAAACGGGAAGACTGTTGCGGCGCAAGACGCAATTGACGCCGGCAATCCATGGGACCACCTGCGCTTGCATAGCCACGTTCACGCTCCACATCCAATGGACCGAAGCATTGCCGTTTTGAAGGCAGCAGGTGTAAGGTTGACTCCACCGTAGCTAATAAAGATGCGCTGGAACACGACTGCCGCGTGAAATCTTCACCTATGCCGCAGGGCCTCTGGTACACCGTGAAGCAACCCAACAAATCCAGGAGTCGCCTGCGCTATAACGCAAGCCATTGGCCACAACCCCTCCTCCCAGCACCGCTGCCTGTCAGCACCACTAAGAGCTTCATAAGCTTACATTGGGTGCCCGCGACAAGGCCAGCGAGAGGTCCCAAACATGGCCGACTTAGAACGAACATTATCTCCTGATGGAATAACCCACGATCCCGTATGTGGTCGTCCTGTCGACATGCAGACAGCGCCCATGGCGGCCTTTGATGGATGCTACTATTTCTGCGGCATGAAGTGCCGCGAAAAGTTTGTGCGCAATCCACACAAATATCTAATACCGCCCTGCAGATCTTGCGCAAAACCAGCAGAGTAATCTCTCCCCGCGTGGTCGGCGCAAAACGTAATCTGATAGCGCAACCTGCCCACCTCACATGCGCGCAGCACAGCCCAACAAGAGCCGACCCAGCAAGGCATGGGTCGGCATCTTTCGCCCCAAAAGGGCATTCTCGACCACCTCCCCAGTTTAATTGCCAGGGAGGTGGCGGATGACGCTAGCCTCGGTCATAAATAAAGTCGAAACCCTCCCAGAGCTCATCAGACTGCTTCTGTTTTGTGTCTTTGATCTGTTCCAGGGCCTGCCTGACCGCTTCAACCGTCGCGGCGTCGGCCGGGCGGGCAGACTCTTCCTTCGAGGCAGTGCATGCAGCACATGCAGCACATGCCATCTGTTTGCCCGTATTGGCGGGAGCGGGGGCCTCGGCGGCGTTAATCGCCGTGCTCGCCAGGATTGCGGCGACAGTGATAATGATGGTGCGCATGGTATGCTCCTTGCCGGTGGCCGGCGGTTATTCTTGCTTCACCTAGTACTGTTGTTCATCGCACACCTGTTCCAACTTTCTTTGAGACAGTTTCGACGGCTGGTCTCTTTTCGCCATGCCGTGGATGCGATAAATGGGACCACACCCGATTTGGGACTGCCACACCACCGCATCCAGAACACTCGGCACAAGTCTACCTCGCGATCCGTCACAACCTTCTTATTGCCTGCCAGGATGCCACTTGCGACTGATGTGACGATGCCGACCGAGGCGACGAGGGGAAATCTCCGTAACGCCCGGTTGCGGCCGGGAACTGAACCGGTGACGGGGCCGTTCAGCGCCTCGCATCGGAGACACCATGCATCGATTGGCCCCCCATGCTCGAACCCGACTGCTGCTGTGCCTGTGTTGGGGCTTGGCGATGAGCGCCTCACTCGGCGCGGCGGAAACTCTCCGCTACACCGGCGACCCAGCGGTGATCAACGACCAACTCCACGACGGTGGTCGGCACCACGCGGTTGGCGTCCATGAGCACGCGCTATTCCGGCCAACGCGCAATACCAGCACCGCCGCGGGGCCGATGCCGGGCAAGGGTGTAATCGCGCAGACCTTCCATCACCACCAGTTCATGACCTACTGGAACGGTCGGTTCTACGTGTACTGGATCGGCTATAAGCTGGATGACGCCAGCAAGCGTGGCTACTTGGCCACCTCCACTGACGGTCGTACCTGGAACCAAGCCGACCAGCACAACCGTCGTCGATTACGCTCCACCACGGCACCGATCGGAGTTCAGCATGCCCACCCTGTTCGACGCGCACACCCGCGCCGCGCTCATCACCCGTCTCAGCACACTGGACCCCGAGGCCAAGCCGCGCTGGGGCCAGATGCCAGCACGCCAACTGCCGCCGCACTTGATCGATGCCCTTGAGATGTGCTTCGGCGAGGTGCAGTACCCGGTGCGTGGCGGTTTTATGGCCAGTGGGTTCGGTCGGTGGCTGGTCCTCAAGCTGCCGATCCCGCGCGGCCGGATCACCGCCCCGCCCGAATTCCACCGCACCCAAGCCGGCGACTTCGCCGCCGATGTGACGCGCGCCAGTGACTTGCTTGAGCGCTTCTCTGCCGGCCCGGATCAAGCTTGGGGCTGTTCGCCGATCTTCGGAGCCCGCAGCCCGCAGCAGTGGACGCGGCTCCAGTGGGCCCACACCAACCACCATCTGAAGCAGTTTGGCTGCTAGCGCATGCTGACGCCAGCACTTGGAAGCGATCCATTTCAGCACCAGTCGCTTCCCCTTCAAAACGCCTTCAGGATCGGCTGATCGATACCAGCGCGCAGCGTCGGCGACCTGGGTCTTGGGCCCGATTATGAGGTCGAGGCATAGGACAAAACGAACGCGCACTCGATTTCCCCAAACCGCTTGGTTATTGCAAGTCATCGTCATAACTGCAGTTCCACTGCCAGCCAGACGGGCTAAAAGCGCTGTGTCCGGTTTAGACCAAGTTGAGCATCTAACCGTTATGATATCTGTACGCTTAGATAAGGTGCGCTGGCTATGACTCCTCCGATGCGCCCGGGCGGCTTTACCCTGATCGAACTCTTGGTGGTGGTCACTATCATCGCGATCCTGGCGGGGCTGCTGCTCCCGGTGATCGCCATGGTGCGCGGCACCGCCAACACCGCCAACTGCATGAGCAACATGCGCCAGATCGGCCTGTTCACCGAAAACTACGCGTCCGACCACTCTGGCTACTACCCACCAGCAACGCTGGAGGCAAATCGGATCTATCCGTGGCTGCCACAGCCAGCCAACGCAATCCATGGCTGGACCGCCCACAACGAGTGGTGGCACAGTTGGATCTACTATCTTGAGCCCTACCTGACCAATGAACAAAAAAACCCCTGGGGCGCCAGCGTGATCGGCGGCAAAGGCGGCGTCATGATATGCCCGGGGCATTGGTTCCGGCCGACGATCACAACCAAAACCGCGGCCGAGAACAATGATTGGGCGATTCTCACCAGCTATGGCATGAACGTCGCTTGCCTTGAGGCCAATACCGGCGGTGGCATCCGCAACTTGGAACCTGGGCATCCTGGGTGGGGCGTCGGTGTCGACGGAATGATGGACACCCGGCGGCATCAGGATCTGTTCCCCCACCCCAGTTCCACCATCCACATCGCCGAGCATGCTGGCACCATGCCAGACGGCACTCTCAAATACAAAGATGGCATAACATCTATCAATGAGTGGACCAACCCACCCAACGTGAGCTGGCCGATGTCCGGACCCAACGAGTACGTCGCGATCCCGTCGGGGAGCGCGTCCGCCAATCCGATCGGCCTCGGCACATGGCGCCACAACGGCCAGACGCTACGCGTCTCCCACCGGGGGCGCTCCAACTACCTGTTCTACGATGGCCACATCGAAAGCATCAAGCCCTTCGATACCTGCGGACCCGCGCTAGACGACACCGACGCCAACGCGATGTGGAACGGTCGCCACCCCTCCGCTCGCTGAGGGCTGCTCGCCGATCTTCGGAGCCAGCAGCAAAGGGCGCGACCTCAAGCCAACCTTTTTGTCTAAAACAGCTCGGCTGCTGACGCGCATCACCGATTCAAAGCGTAAGTCAAGGCGCCCGGGCTCAGCCCGACGACAACAGGGCCGCCGCCAGCTCTTGCACCTGGCCGATCTGGAAGTCGAGATCGGCGATGCCGGTGATGGGATCAATGCCCCGAACCCGGGCGTACACGAAGAACAGCACGCGATGGCCGTCGATCACGGCGAGCGTGGATTCGCCCATGGCCACTACTTTGCCGATATCGGCCGCATCCAGTGGGCCAGTGCCGGTATCCTTCTGCAGGATCACTACCGGCGCGGTCCAATTGCCGGGGGTGGCGTAACCCGCAGCGTCGTGATCGCCGGCGTAGGCCGCGAAGGCCACACTGGTGTCTTGGGTGAAGAACAGGCCGTCACCTTCCAAGCAGGGCTGAATCGCTTCGGTATCCGGAACGTTAACCACATTGGGCAGCACCAGACTGGTGTAGTCGTTAGTGCCGGGGAAGCTGCCAGAATTAATCACGTGAACGCTGAGTTTATGGGTGTCGGGGTCGTTGTCGTACTCATCGTCGGTCCAAATAGCGCGAACCGCGCCACCGGAATCTAGCTCCAAAAAATTATTCCCTTGGGTTCCGCTGTTATCGCCGAGGTCAACTAGGCTCGAAGCAAAGGGCGCGCCCCGTGCCGGTGGACTATTCGGCGTGGTGGTCACGTAGGTGCCGAGATTGGTATTGGCACCGGCAGAAATATCACAGTGATAGAGATCAAACCCGAGGTCGGTGGTGAAACTGTCTTTGAGCGCAAATACCGTACGATAGTCATCGCCGCCCAGGGGCTGGAAGCCAAGACCGAAGGGGTTAATGATGCCGTCATTGAGATCATCGAAA
Source organism: Planctomycetota bacterium (assembly GCA_027859175.1). Classification (GTDB taxonomy): domain Bacteria; phylum Planctomycetota; class UBA11346; order UBA11346; family UBA11346; genus GH22. Next base: position 30,724 of record JAQIBG010000003.1, read on the forward strand.
GCCACGGTGAACGGCGCACCAAAACTGCCATCAGCTTGCCGCTCGAAACCATAGAAGATTGTCGACCAAGCCAAGATCGGCGATCCGCCGATGCCAACTCCCCACGACGCGGCGTTGTGCAGGTTGGTCGTGCCGTCTATGCGCCCCATGGGGAAGTACGGCCGCTGCGGGGCTGCGGTCGGCCCCAAGGTCTCGTCAACCCATGGATGCGAGAAAACTGTAGGCGACAGCCGGTTGCCACCAGCGCCGTCGTTCGCCCGCTCAGTGTTGAACACCACCAAGCCAGACGCGCCGTAGGGCCCGTACTGCACAAACAAATAGCGCCCGTCTGGGCTGATGGTGGAGCCGTCTTCATAGCCCGAGCTATTCACCAATCCGGCCACCGCTTCGGGCTGGCCCCAGCCGGCGGCCACATCCTGCAACACCAAGGCGGTACGACTGGCCGACCCAGCACCCAGGCTGGCACTGACCACATACTCACCAGTGGTGTCCGGCGTGAGCGTGGCCAGCCAACTGGCACCATCTGCCACCGGATCCGATAGGCTCCCATGATCAACCGCCAGACTCGGCACCGCGCTAGACCCGTCGACCGTGACCCGCACCGTCACCTGATCGAGCCCAGCCACCGCGATGCGCTCGAAGCTCATGTCCACGGTCGGCACGGCGTCGCTATCACCGCCAGCGCCATCATCTCCGCCGTCACCACTGCTCGAGCAAGACAGTCCGCAAAACGCTAACAGAAACGGGAAAAGGGCCTGAACGAATGCACGCATACTGACACCAACTTGGGAACGAGAAAGGCACGGCGACAGAACGGTCAGCCTACCGGCAAGCGAAACAGCGCCAAGCAGGGACAAGCGCCACGCCAAGAGCTGTGTCGGCTCCCTCACAGCAATGATTCCAGCAGCAGAAAGGCCAACAATTCATGAGCAAAACTAAGCACCCCTCATCATGTTTATAATAGCTTAAAATAATCTACTCGGACGCCAACATGAGGGGAGGCCCCATCCCGCTAGGACGTGCAATTCTACGCGCCCCCGCCCTGAATCGACTACAGCGGAATTGCCGGCGACTTCATGCACCACAACAGCCTTGGGCAGATGGCGGATCCGGGGCATGACGGAGAAATATCCTCACTCCGGCCGCACAAGATGCGTGGCCCCGGCGTGGCGATACGCGCGCGGTGAACGCCCCTGAACGGTGCGGAAGGCCTTGTTGAAGGCTTGCGGATCTGGCATGCCCACGCTGGCGCCGATCTCGGCGATCGGTTTGGTGGTATGGCGCAGCAAATGGCAGGCGCGTTCAACGCGCAGCGCGCGGATATACCCGACCACCGTGGCGGCCGCCTGCTGGCGGAAGATGCGGGTCAGTTGATTATGTGACAACCCGACCTCAGCCGCGATCGTGGGCACGCTCAACTCCTCGCTGAGATGAAGGTCGATATAGGCGCTGGCGCGCTCGTAGCGCGGGTCCACCGCATCGCCCTCGGCGACGGCGACGGCGCCGGGCGCCACCAGCTGCCACAGCACCGACCACAACAGGGCTTGGGCCCGCACCCGATTGCGACGAAAGGCGGTGAGGCAGAGTTCCAACTGGCGCTCCAAAACCGCGTAGTCAGGACGGTTCGCCAAGCAGAATCTGCGCTCGGCGCAAGATCGGTGGCTGGGCGGTGACGCGCGCGACGGTCTGGGTCACATGCCGCGGTTCGATACGCGGGTAGGCCACCGCAATCGAAACCCCCTCCACTTGATGCGCCAAACGGGTTGCCATCCGATTCCAGGTGCCATCCCACGAGATGGTTCCCGCGCGGCAGCCAAACAGCACCAGCAGAGCGTGGGGCCCAGCCAGGGCTGCAAGCTGCTCGGCCACGCCTTGTTCCGCGCCTACAAAAGTAAGGGCACACTTGCTGCCCGCCGCAGCGATCCGCTCGCGTAACCCCTCGTCCAAGGGGTGCGCGGTGACCACTGTCATGGTCGCGCCAAGACGCTTGGCGACGCGCTTCCAGTCAGCAATCAATTCGCCGAAGCCCGGTTCGGCGTGGGCCAACAAGGGCAAGGCCACCACCACCCGCTCGACCACCGCGATCGGTTCGGTCAGGCGCACCACCAGCAACTGGTCACCGGTGGCCTCAACCACATCGTCGATGATGCCGCGATTGAGGTGGAAGTTGCGCTGCCACCGCGACTCCGGCCCAGTCCAACCGAGAATCATGCAGGTGCTGCGCGATTCGGCCTTGGCCCGCAGAATGCCAACCACCGGGCTGGGGTCGACGCGGATCACCGGCTTGACCGGCACCTCGGCCGCCGCCAGGTGCAGCACACTGGCGCCGAGCAAGCGCTCGCTGGCTGCCACCGCCCCCTCGTGACTGGCCACCGACAAGGGCAGCAGGGCCTCATCGTTAAGCGGCCGCCGCAGCATGATGGCGAGGTCAAGCAGAGCATCCGATGATTGCGGGTTCGACAGCGGGATCAGGATCCGCTGGAAATCCTCGGCCGTTTGCTCGTCGTCTTGATCGCTTGCCGCTGCCACCCGGCGCCCAGCAACCTGCACCAGCAGCGGCCCAAGCACGCAGGTCACCAACACCATCACGATGGTGGCATTGAGAATCGCGTCATCGAATAGCTCCAATTTATGCCCAACCAATACCACCGCCAAGGTTGTGGCCGCCTGCGGCAGACTGAGCCCCCACGCGATCACCGCGTCGCCGCGCGAGTAGCCGAAGATCTTTCGCATCAGCCACGCGGCGCCGCCCTTACATACAATCACAGTGGTGGTCATAAACAGCGCCATCTCAATCGTACGCACATCGCCAATCACCATCCGCAGGTCGATCAGCATCCCAACCGAGAGCAGGAAGAAGGGCACAAAGATGGTGTTGCCGATGAAAAACGCACGGTTGGCCAAAACGCCATCATGCGGCACCAAACGATTCATCGCCAGGCCGGCCAGGAAGGCGCCAATAATCGGCTCCAGGCCCACCAGGTGGGCAATGTAGCCACAACCCGAGAGCGCGGTCATCATGAACGCGAAATGTGCACCGCCATCGCTCACTCGGCGGAAGAACCAGCGCCCAAGCACCGGCAGTCCAAACACCACCACCGCAGCGAAAGCGCCAGCCTGCAGCAGGAGCTTGCCAAGAAACAGCGGTCCAAAATCACCCGCGGTACTCTGGGCGACGCCCGCCAAAACCAGCAGCGCCAGGGTATCGGTGATCACCGTGCCGCCGATAACCGCCACACACATCTCACGCTCGGTCAGGCCCAAGCGTTTCGCAATCAGTAAGGCCAAGAAGGAGTGGCTACTAAATACGCTGCCAAGCAGAATCGCCGTCGGCATCGAGAAATCGAACAGCAGCCAAGCAAGAACGGTGCCGACCACCTGAGGCACCAAGAAAGTGATCACGCCGAAGGTTACCGCGCGCGCGCGCTTGCGGCTCAAGTCTGCAAGGTCGACTTCGAGACCAGCCAGGAACACGAGATAGAGCAGGCCTATCGTACCCAGCAATTGAATTGTCTCATCGCGCTCAAGCAGGCCAATGCCATGGGGGCCAACCAAGATGCCAGCCACCAGAATTCCGATGATATCCGGAAGCCGCAAACGGTTGGTGATCAACGGCAGCAGCAAGAACGCCGCCATCGCGATGGCAACGATCAGCACCGGGTCATGAACGGGGAGGGTCAGTCCCGAGGCTGCAATCGGGGTGGCGATGGGATGCTCCTTTGAGTCGCTGATGAGTAGCGAGTAGCGATGATCCGCGAGCGCCTAACAAGCTGATTGGGCTCAAGCTGCTAGACCTCGACAAAAACCGAAACGGCCTTGCCGCCAAATTGGTATAGCCTCATCGTGACGCATCAGCTATTCGATATTAACAAATCCACAAGTGGAGAAAACGAAACCGAACACAACGCCGATCGCGGCAGGCTCACGCCACCCAGCAGGGCTCCCTACGACACTCAAGAGCGCGACAACCACCTCAAGCATACGTTGACCATCGATCCACGGCCCTTACTTTCCCAATTCGTGAATTGTTCCATCGACATCGCGGCAACAGCAAGGGGCTCCGCCGAACCGAGCGCGGGTGCGCCTGCTCGTGTGGTGCTTACGATTGCGTCCCAACGCACGGTGGCCCTGCGCCGTACCAGGGCCGTGGACGAACAACAAGCCGACATACTGATCTGCGAGCGTCTGACGGATGGTCGCTGGAACCAGCAGCGCACCCGCATGACCAAATGGGGTATTGCGGCATGAGATCCGTGACCGGCCTGCTCGGGTGGGTGCTGATCGTGCTCACAACGCTGGCGCCGATAACGGCGTGGTGTAGCACCGGCACCTGCGATCGCCCCGCGATCGACACCGGTTGCTGCAACCAAACTGATGCCACCACTGAGCAGGATGAGAACTGCGACGACTGCTTCGACCTCAGTGATAACGCCGTCCCCGATCGCATCGCTGCCACTGCGGTCGCAATCCTTCCCGCAGCCCCACTAGCGAGCCCGCAGCATGCACGCGGCCGGTCGCACTCGGTGCAGCCCTTGCCAACCGGCCCGCCAAGGCCGTCTGGCACCCTACGCGATCTTCGCACCGTCCGCCTGTTAATCTGACCCCCTGCGTTACCCCGCCGTTCACTAACGGCGCAGGTCGTGACCACACTGGTCACGACCAGACCACGCAGGAGGTACTCCCATGCTCATCCAGGCCATGGCCAACGCAGCCGTCGCCATCCTGATCGCTGCCACCACAGCCACGGCTGCCGACGCGGTGCAATTAAGCCGCAGCGCCGTACTTGAGCAGGCACGGCACCGTGCGCCGGAGCTCTTGGCCGAGCTTGAGCGCGCCGGGCTTGCCGCCGGGGCCCTGCACCAAGCCGGGCTGTGGCCCTATAACCCCGAGTTGGGGCTGATGGGCGGGCCGCGTATCGGCGATGACGACACCAGTTGGGACTACGGAATCGCACTCAGCCAACGCCTACCCTTGAGTGGACGACGCTCAGCCGCAATAGCACTTGCCCGCGCCAATCTCGATACCACTCGGGCTAGCATTGCGGAACGCAGCCGAGCCGTGCTCCTGGAAGCAGCGCTGCGTCACTTGGATGCGGTGCGCGCGCAAGAGCACGTTGTACTCAGCCAAGCGGCCGTCGACCTGGCAGATCGTATCGGCACCGTGATTGAACGACGGCGTGCCGCCGGTGACGCAGACGACCTCGATGCCAACGTCGCCACCATTGCCCTGGCCCGTAGCCGCGCCGCGCTCCGCCGGGCCGCTGCGGAAGCCGCCGCCAGCAGGGCTCAACTGGCGGCTCTGCTCGGGATTCCGCCCAAGACGCCGGTCACGATCCTCGGGAGCCTGCAGTGGGAGAGTCCTGGTAAGTCGCAGGCCCAAGACGCGGTCGCCCGACGCCCCGAGTTGGCACGCCTGCTGGCTGAGCGCCGGTCCGCAGAGGCTGCGGAGCAGGTCGCCGCAGTACGGGCCGGAATTGATCCCACGCTGTCATTGAGCTACGAGCGCGAAGAAGATCAAGACATCGTCCACTTCGGACTCGGCCTAGAATTGCCGCTGGCCAACCGTGGCCAGGGCGACCGCGCAGCAGCACGGGCGTCGGCACGGCTTGCCAGCCGCCGCCACGAGGCCGAACGCCAACGCATCGTCGGCGAAATTGCCGCAGCGATCGAACGCGCCCAAGCCCTCAACGCTGCGGCCGCTGACTTCCGCGAAGCAATCCTACCGCGACTGAAAACCAACGAGCGCCTGACCGACCTCGCCTTTCGCAGCGGCAGCCTGAGTTTTAGCGAAGTGCTCAGTCAGCAACGCGAGGTGCTCGCGGCGCGCGCGGAACTCTTAGCTCTCGACTACCAAGCAGCCACGGCGGCGGCAGAAGCCACCGCGGCGGCAGCACTCCCCCCCTTCACAACGGATCTCGAATCCGCCACGCCCCAACCCAAGGATCACCCATGAACCAAAACACTCTTGTTGCCATCGTCTGCTTGCTGCTGGGCGTCGGCGGCGCCACCGCTTACTTCACGCTCACCGCGCCAGCACCCGCACCGGAGCACGGCGCCAACGCCGGCGCCTACTGCAACGAACACAAGATTGATGAGGCAGACTGCCCATTTTGCAATCCCGCCATAATCGAACAGCGCGGACACTGCGACGCGCACCAGGTGGCCGAAGCCCTGTGCTACCAATGTAACCCAAAGCTGATGGCCGCATTCAAGGCCGAGGGCGACTGGTGCGGCGGTCACAATGTCCCCGAGTCGCAATGCGAGCAGTGCGAATTCGGTGCCGTCCACCAGGGCCCCGACGCCAAACCCAAACTTTGATCATACCCGCTTGGCAGCCAGCGAGCAGCCAAGCTACCCGAAACCAATAGGCTGTTGCACGACACCTGCCTGCTAGCCTCAAGCATACCTTGGGCTCCCTGCAGTCGCCAATTTTCACGACCTTCTTGAGGCGACTCTTTTCCAGGGGCCTACGCCCCTTCACCCCCCGCAGGCTGACTGTCATGAGCCTGCCGAGAGGACGACCCGCCATGAAAACCTGGTTGATCGGATTCGCCGTACTCACCTGTGCCCTTGGATCGGTCATCACAGCCGATCAGATGGGTCTGCTGCGCGCGACACCAAACACCTCGGCTCCACCAAGCACGGTGAGCAACCAAGCCCGCGCGGTCGCTACCAGTTCGGCCTCAGGCGAAGCCACGGCGCCCGCTGAACCAGCACCAGAAGATCTTGGCGAGCGCTTGCTACGACCACCATCGCCCACCTGTTCCAAAGCCGAGACGCCAATCATTTTTGGCCATGGCGACGTAGCGAGCCAGGCCGGTATCAGCATCGTTACCGTGCGGCCCCACACCGGTGGGGCCACGGTCTCTGCCACGGGACGCATCGCTTTCCCCACCAATCGCCATGCCACGCTGGCCAGTCGCGCCGACGGCATTGTTGCTGAAGTCGCGGTTGATCTTGGGCAGGCAGTCGAAGCCGGCACCGTGCTGCTACGCATCGATAGTAGTGCACTCGGACGGGCGCTAGCCCAACTCCATCAAGCTCAGTCGCAGCTGGGACTGTGGCAACAAACCGCTCAGCGCCATCGCCAACTCAGCGCAGAAGGTATCGGCCGCGCAGCCGAACTCACCACCGCCGAAAGCCGGCTGCGTGAGGCCGAAGCCGAACTCGACGCCGCACGCCAAACCTTGCACACCCTCGGCCTCAGCACCGCAGAACTTACCGCCGCGCTGGCCGGTGAAACGATAGACCAGCACCTCCTTATGCGCGCACCATTTGCCGGCAGCGTGATTGCCGTTGAAGCCGCACCCGGTGAGCATTGCGCCCGCGGCGAGGTACTCGTCACCGTTGCCGACACCGCCCAGGTCTGGGCCCTACTCGACGTTCCCGAGCGCGATCTGAACCACGTCCGTCTCGGTCAACAAATTGCTGTGCGGTCCGACGCAGGCGGCGGCGACCCAGTCGTCGGCCAGGTTACCTGGATTGCACCCACCGTTGACGCGCGCACCCGCACGGTCCCGGTCCGCGTCGAACTGAATAACGCAGACGCGGCCTTCCGTAGCGGGCAGTTTGTGGTTGCGGCGATCCCACAGGCCGGAGACGCAGCGCTGAGCGTGATCTCGCGCGACGCGGTCCAATGGGATGGCTGCTGCAACGTGGTCTTTGTGCCCGGCGCGAGCGACCACGAGTTCAGAGTCCGCAAGATCCAGGTTGACCACCGCGCCGGCACCGAAGTCGCCATCGCCGAGGGCCTGAAACCCGGCGAACAGGTGGTCACCACCGGCAGCTGGCTGTTAAAAACCGAGATCCTGAAGGGCTCGATTGGCGCCGGTTGCTGTGAAGTCCACTGAGTCTTGAAAAGGCCGCATCAACCACTCGCGAATCCATCGTGCCCGGCCCTTGCGCCGCCCGCAGGCATTTCACCCGCCTGCTAGGAGACCTTCATGCTCGCCCACGTCATCACCTGGTCGCTGCGCAACCGCTGGCTGGTGCTGCTCCTCACTGCTGTTCTGGTTGGCTTTGGTGTTCGTGCGGTTTGGCGAATGCCGATCGACGCCTTCCCCGACACCACCCCGGTGATGGTGCAAATAAATGCGACCGCCCCCGCCTACGCGCCAGAGGCGGTTGAGCAGCAAATCACCATCCCGATTGAACAGGTGGTCAGCGGCCTACCCGGCTTGGCCGAGGTGCGCAGTATCTCTAAGTTTGGCCTGTCCCAGGTGGTTGCGGTGTTCGACGACAAGGTCGACGTTTGGTTCGCACGCCAGGTAGTGGGCGAGCGTCTCAGCGAAGTCGACTTACCCACTGGCGTCAACCGGCCTAGTCTCGGCCCGGTGGCAACAGGTCTGGGCGAAGTCTACCATTACATGCTGGTGGGCGCGGGGCACAGCCTGGAAGAGTTGACGACCATTCACGACTGGGAAATCCGCCCGCGCTTGCTGTCGGTACCCGGCGTGGCCGAGGTCAACACCTGGGGCGGCGAACAACGCGAATACCAAGTCGTGATCGAACCCGACGCCTTGGTTGGCTACGACCTAACCATTGATGTCGTCGAAGACGCACTGCGACGCAACAATCTCACCGTTGGCGGCGGTCTCGTGTCGAGTGCTGGCGAGGCGCACTTGGTGCAGGGGCAAGCCCTGACCGTAACGCCCGAGGAGATCGGTGCGATCGTGGTCACCGCGCATCAGGGCACACCGGTTCGTATCCGCGACCTCGGCCAAGCCCGGATTGGCCACACCATTCGCCGTGGCGCCGCCACTGCCGACGGTCACGGCGAGATCGTGCTCGGCTTGGCCTTCATGCTGATGGGCGAAAACCCACAAGCCGTCACCGCAGCGATCCACGAGCGGGTCAAACTGATCCAACAGACTCTGCCCCCAGGCGTCCGCATCGAACCCCTTTACCGCCGCACCGAACTCGTCGACGAAGTCATCACAACGGTGCGTAAGAACCTGCTTGAAGGTGCCATCCTGGTGATCGCGGTACTGTTCGCGTTTCTCGGCAGCGTACGCGCAGGCCTGATCGTGGCCTCGGCGATCCCGTTTTCGATGCTAGTCGCAGCTGAGGGCATGCTGCACTATGGCATCGCGGCGAGCCTGCTGTCTCTCGGCGCAATTGACTTCGGCCTCATCGTCGACTCCAGCGTGATTATGGTCGAAAATGCCGCCAGCCGCCTCGCCGGCCCATGGAAGGGTCGCACGCGCCTTGAGGTTATCCGCGATGCCGCGCTCGAAGTACGTGGTCCAACCATGTTTGGTGAGTTAATCATCCTCGTGGTATTCCTCCCCATCCTCACCCTCGAGGGAGTCGAAGGTAAATTATTTCGACCAATGGCGCTCACCATGGTGTTCGCTCTGTTCGGCAGCATGGTTCTGTCGCTGACCTTGATGCCGGTGCTCGCCAGCTTCCTGCTCCCCAATAAGGAAACCCACGGCGCCAAATGGCTCGTACGCGGCGTTCAGGCGCTCTACCGTCCAGCACTCGCCGCAGCACTCAATCTGCGCTGGCTGGTGGTGGCTGTAGCCATCACCCTGCTTGCAGCCGGGGCCTGGATGGCCACGCGGCTCGGTTCAGAGTTCATCCCCAAGCTGTCTGAAGGAGCGATCACGATCAACACCGTGCGGCTAGCCGGCGTCTCGCTCGAAGAGTCGGTACGCTACGGCGATCGCCTCGAGCACACCATTCGCGAACTCTACCCCAACGAAGTCAACCACGTCTGGACTCGCACCGGCACGGCTGCCGTCGCCACCGACCCAATGGGCCTCGAAGTGTCAGATGTTTTCATCACGCTGCATCCACGCGCACATTGGCGCCGCGCCGAAACCCAATCTGAGCTGGTTGAACTGATGCAGATCGAACTCGGCCAATTGCCGGGCATGCGCATGATCTACTCCCAGCCCATTGAGATGCGGATCAACGAGATGACGGCCGGCATCCGCTCAGACCTGGGGGTCAAGATCTTCGGCCCCGATCTCGACGCCCTATCGCAACGCGCGCAACAAGCACAGGCCATCCTCGAGACCATCCCCGGAGCCGGCGACGTCAGCGTTGAACAGCTCACCGGCCAGCCGATCCTCGCAGTCGAAGTCAAACAAGAGGCCATCGCCCGCTATGGCGTACCCGCGCGTCACGTGCTGCAATTCGTTGAAGCCATCGGTGGCACGCCCGTTGGCGAGGTCCGAATCGGTGACCGCCGCTTCCCCCTCACGATCCGCCTGCCCGACCGCTTCCGCGCTGACACACGCGCGCTAGACGAGGTCCTCGTCACCACAGAGACCGGTGAGCGCATCCCGCTAGCGCAGCTCGCAAACATCCGTGAGATCGACGGACCGGCCACCGTCACCCGCGAATGGCAGAAGCGCCGTGTCGTGGTATCAGTCAACATTCGTGGTCGAGATCTGGGTAGTTTTGTCGCCGAAGCCGAACAGCGACTCGCAGCCGAACTGCCGCTGCAAGCCAATGAATACTTCGCCTTCGGTGGGCAGTACGAACACCTTCAGCGCAGTCAGACTCGGCTACTGGTGGTGATCCCCTTGGCGCTCGGATTGATCCTGATCCTGCTGTTCGCTTCAACCCGCAGCCTGCGCGACAGTCTAATCATTTTCACCGGCGCGCCGCTGGCGACCGTCGGCGGTCTAGCCGCGCTCCATCTGCGGGATATGCCGTTCACGATCTCAGCCGCAGTCGGATTCGTTGCCGTGTCAGGCGTCGCCATGCTCAACGGTCTGGTATTAACCGCCACCATCCGCCGCAGACTCGACGACGGCGAGCCAGCATTCGAGGCGATCCACGCCGCGTGCCTGCAACGCCTGCGTCCGATCTTGATGACCGCACTGGTAGCCGCACTCGGCTTCGTGCCGATGGCCCTCAACACCGGCGTTGGGGCCGAAGTCCAGCGCCCCTTGGCCACCGTCGTGATCGGCGGCGTGATCTCCGATAATATCCTGACCCTACTGGTGCTGCCAGCACTCTACGCCATCTTCACCCAGGCCCGCGACAAGCCAAAAACCGAGCGATCAGGCGGTTGAGTGCGCCTCGGTCATGTAACGCCTGCCGAGAAACGCAGCCACGCGCCAAGAGAGTTCACATTGACGCATGAAGGCCGCCCATCTGGGCAGCCTTCATGCACGACAATCCCTGCCGTAATAAGCGCATCTACTTTTCTAGCGCCATTTTCCCTGGCCTGCGAGGGCTACTCCTGAGGGATAACTAAAAGAGGCAACTGACCAAAGCTGAGGTAGTTCTTCGTCGTCACATCAAACGCATCCCTTTGTGAGGGGTCAGTAAACCAAACGTCGTTCCCTTCAGCCCAAGCCACCAGGTCGGTCATCGCACCGACCTCCGCCTGTCCCACAAGCATTTGGGTACGGTCCGCGTACAGGGCCGCAACTATTTTACGATCAAGATCGATCAACTTCCCTAACTCAAGTCCGCCATGCAGAAATCCGATCTGCACCATGCGCCCGGCCAGTTCATCAAAGACTTCGGCGTCCTTCATCCGGGCATATTCATTGAGCTGCAGTCGCACCTCTTGCTCCACCTCAAGTATCTGTCCGACCAAAATTGCGGACTGGACCAAGCCCGACACATAAGCCGGACTTCGCTCACCCTCTTGAGCCCCGCAGATGAATATCGTCATGAACGACAAGATCAGAACCGTACACACGCGAATCATTATACCGCTCCCCACAACAGGCCCACTCGATCGCATTGAGAACACAATCTTTTCACACCTTCAACGCTACCCAATTCACCCAACCGTTCCACCAGTGCCTGGGTCGCACCCTTGCTTTAACGCGGTAACCGATCCAGCCACATTCGTTTGCGCATGCGGCTAGCCGTCACCCTCAGGCGAGGTAGTCATGGCGGGGGTATAAGCGTCTCCATCTAGTGGGACTGCGAAGCGCAGGCCGGTGCGGCCGTCGCGGTCAAGGGGCACCGCTGTCGAGTGTGGCTGCCAAAGGTGCTCGGCGTCGATCGCGTCGAAGGTCACGATACGCGTGGCGCTGGCGGCGGCATCTCGCCGGCCCCCGGTAATCATGCCCGCGAAGTTGCCGGGCATCCCGGTGGTGTGCCAATCGAAGTTATCGGAGTAGGTCCACACGTAGCGATCGGTGGTCAAGAAAGCCTGGGTAACGCAGTACTTCGCCCAGGCGTCCTGCTCAGCATCACTCAGACTGTTTGCGCCGCTCCACGATGGCATGTAGGCCCCGTAGGGGAAATCAGGGTACAGCGCGTTGGCCAGCTGCATGTGACTGCGGTACTTGGCCTGGGCCTCAGTGGAGAAATAGACCCCGGCCGCGTCGTCCTTGTGGTATTGACGGTACGGTCCGAAGTCGCCGCCGGTCGGAAAATAATATGAGAACTCGTTACCGTCGATGATGGTGGTCCCGTCACTGGCACCTAGCAGCATGCCTTCCACGAACGCGGGATAGAGCGAGTAATCAGCAGCTTGACCGCTGGTGGCCGGTTCAAGTTCCGCCAGTACCTCGCTCGGGATTTTGCTATGATCGATGGTCAAGAACTCGGTGCCCGAGAGAAACAACAACAAGACTTGGACCTTGGGGACCTCCTCCTGAAGCACCCCAATCCACTCGCGACCGCGCTGCCGGACCTTGGCCCAATGCTCAGCATAGCTCTTGCTGTCAGCGTGAGCGCTACTGCGCCAACGCCACGGCTTGGCACCGTAGCTTTCCGGATCTAGGCAAATCCCGGCGGCGCGACCGATGATCACCGCGCGGGCATAGCTGCGGGTATTGGCCAGGGCGCCGGCCCGCTGCCCACGCTGCGCGCCGCGCTACCGGTTATCTGCGTGGTGCCGATGCTGTGGCGTGCTCTGCCCTCGATTCCGCTGATCATTGTTGCCGAGATCGCCAGCGGCCTCGCTTGGTGCACCGCTGAATGCGCAATCGCAATCCTTCTGTTCGGCTGCCATCACAACCCCAACACTCGGGCCCGCCTCATCGCCCTGCATCAAAGCATCTCCAGCCTGATCGTTATGGCCTGCAGCATGCTTGGCGCAGCAATCCTGGTGTTGATGCCCGCCTGGACCGGCAGCACCTATCGCGACTTGTTCCAACTCTCCGGCCTGCTGCGCATCCCCGGCGTGATTCTGGCGCTGATGATGCTGCCCTCGCTGAAGCTCCTGACCAAACCCGGCCGAACCCGACTCCGTCAGGCGCTGGCTCAAGTCCCACCGCCCACCATCCTCGGCCGCGGCTTGCTGCGCTTTATGCGTCGACCCGAAGGCTGAGTCGCTGCTAGACTCGTTGTGGCAAGCATGGGCGATGAGCGATCGGCACAGGGAAGCATCGGTGCCAGCGCTCGCCCAAACGCATGGAAGCTCACAACAGTGACTCTCCCCATGATCCAAGCCGAACTAGACACCAGCCTACGACCAAGGGCCCCTGCCCACACATAAACCCGGCTGTCCCCAAAACCAAGGACCCACAGCGCCCACAAGGGCGCGCCCCAGGACCACCCCCAGCAATCTCAAATCGCCGCCGGCGCCCCATCCATAAGCATCGAGGCAAAAGCGATGCCCCAATTGTAATCGGGCTGGTGATGCGCTTCATATTTATTTGGATCGGTGCGCATGTTCTCTGGGAAGGACGGATCGCGCAGCCAAGCCGCGAGCAGGCGCTTGCGCGCTTCGGCCGCGGCCTCGTGGTAGCCTTCGCGCTCCAGCATTTCGAGCAGCCACCACGAAATCTGAGGCCAGGCCTTGCCGCGCCAATATTGATTCTCGTCGTAGCTTTTCTCGTCGTAGGCCACGGAGGGAAAAGGAATCGGGCCGAAGAACTGGGCTGGATCGAGCAACACCTCCTCGATCAAGGCGCGTTTGGTTGCGGCCGGCATCTCCATACCAGCCCAGATCGGCCAGCACATGTAGAAGGTTTTGGCCTTCACATGGCGGCCGGTCATGTGGCAGAAATCCCAGAAGCGATGTTCTTCTGGCACATAGCAGACGCGCATGAAAGCCTCATGACGTTTGGCCGCCTCGTCGCGCAACCAGCGAGCCTCATCCTGTTTACCGAGACGCTCAGCGAAAGCCGCTAGGCTATGCGCATCGCGGTGCAGAAAGGCATTGAGCGAGACTGAGGCCTGCGGGCCGAGCCAACTGGTGGTGCCGCCGGTAAATAAATCATACAGCGGCGAATCGTCTGCGGTTTGCCCGCCCCACTGCCATTCCATGAGCCCATCGCCATCGCGATCAGCGCAGCGCAGCCAATGCCGATGGTTGCACATCATGGTCGGATAGAAGTCGGCGAGAAAGGCCTCGTCGTCAGGATTAACAGCCAGGTAGCGCTCCATCGCCCAGCTGGCCACCGGGGCCTGAGCCTGGCCGAGAACACTGCGCCCGGGCACCTGATAATTCCACACGTGCTCAGGATTCCACCCCGCCGCATCCTGGCGACAGAACACGGTTTTCATCGCACCGCGTGCGAAGGTCGGGTTCCAGGGCGCCAATGCGGCGCTGGTGAACAGCCCGTCCCAAAAGAAATTACGGGTGAAGCCGCCATTATTGGCCACGCAGGTGCAGGCGATGTCATGGCCAAATTCGCCGCCGTTGCCATCGGCCTGATAGCCGCAGCGCAGCAGGGCCCAGCGCGCGCGCCAAGCCTTGCGTTGCAAATGGGGCGGGCATGCCGGCGGCGTGTCGAGAGCGACATTACGCTCAAAGGCACACCGCGCCTCAGTGATAGCGGCATCGATGTCGAGACTGGCGGGATCGATCGCCTGCCGCAAAGGCTCGGCGCAGGCTTGCGTGGCAACGGTGGCCTCGCAGGTGAAATGATGGTCAACCGGGCTGCCGGGGGCCACGCTGAGCACCCCACTGAATTGATAGTGGAGGCCGCAAGCCTGATCGGTGCTGACCTCGCGCTCAGTACCCAGACCCATCCACAGTGGCTGATCACTGCACCCACTCGCCAAGCCACCGGCACTACGAACCTGAAAGCCGGGCGCGGGCAGTTGCCCGCATTCGTCATGCAGGCCACCCTCGATCATGCTGCCCTGACAACGAAGCCAATTGCGCCGCAGCGGGTGATCGGCTTCCAGGCCGTGATCAACCAATTGCTGCGCCGAACGGTTGTGCCGGTCGCCCGTGGTCAAACCGCTATAGAGCACCGTGCAGCGCAGGCTCGAAGCGCCACTGGCGCTGAAACGGAAGCGACTGGCCAACACGCGGGGGCTGAGGTAGCAGTGCTCGGCCACCACCGCAATGCAGCCATCAGCCAGATCGATTTGGCCGCGCTCGCGCACCAACCACGGCAGATGGCTCAGTTCCTGACGCACCACCGGAGCCAACTGGCCATCAATGTCGACCCAGAGGTTGAGCAAGCAGTCAACGGCTTGCGCCGTGAGATTGGTCGAACGCAGCGCCATCATGCACGGGCCCATACCACGGCCCTGCTCAAAAACGGTGCCGAACTGCGCGAACCGGTCAATGAAGGGGAAGGCGTAGCGATCGCAGGGTATGAGATTTGCGAAGAGTTCAGCGCTATCAGGCATGGGGGTTCTCCTGTCCGTTATGACAGCATACCAGAGTGTCATTGCGCGTGCAAACCGCCGATATGACATAAAACTTGACTGAAATGACAGAAGGCCGCATTCCCATCACCGAACAGATCAGTGCCCTCGGCATTCAAGCCCTAGGCCTGTGCTGGGCCAGCCACCCGCGGCGGCCCGGGCACAGCAATCACCCCTACACCCTCGACTGCTTCGGCTTGCTGTGGACGGCCTCTGGCGGCGTGTTTGAGAATCGCGAGCTACCGCGCCAGCATCTGCAGTCAGGCCATCTGTGCCTGCTCGTGCCGGGCGTGGAGCATTGTTACGGCCCACATGCTGGTGAACCCTGGCGTGAATGGCTGCTGTTCTGCGATGGTTGGTTGCCACGGCGACTGCTGAAGGAAGGGCACCTCTCAGCAAGCCGGCCGCTGTGCGTGGTCGGCGATTGGCAAACGCGCTGGGAGCATTTGCGCAAGCAGGTTGAGGCTGGCCACGTCGAAGCGTGTTCGTTGCTCGCGGCCGAGGGTTTTCATGCCCTCGGCGCAGCCCTACGGCGACCGCAACGCCGGCAGGAAGACCATCCGGCCTGGGCCCTGGCTGATGCCATGCATCGCGAGCCTGCTCGCCATTGGGACTTCCCCACTTGGGCCCAGAGCTCCGAGATCAGCTACACCGCCCTACGCCAAACCTTCACCCGCCTGATTGGCCGTTCGCCGCATCAGCAGCTGATTCACGAGCGCCTGCAACTGGCAGCGCGGCTGCTCACCGAACCCTTGCCGGTGCAAGAGGTGTGCCGCCTGATCGGCTACGCAGACCCCGCCCATTTCAGCCGCCTGTTCCAACGCCACCTCGGTCAGAGCCCACGCGCCTTCCAGCGCAGCCATGCCGTGATGCGCGGCTGAAGCGCAGGGCTGCCAGAATTCACCAAGCACGGCTCAGGCAATTGGCAGGCAGACGTTCCAGGTATCGGTAAAATGCCACGGCCGCGGGCCCTGGGCGTGGGCAGCAAACAGGTGGCTGGGTTTCCCGTCTTGAAACAGCAGGAAGGGGCGCTCGAGATTGGCGGGCACGGTGGTGGTGCCGTCGTCCCAGGTAATAGACCGCGGATAGGCCTTGCCGTGGATCTCCCAGTTGAGGGCGTCTTCGCTGCTGGCGTGAACGCCGGCGCCCCACTCGCCGGTGATCCCGCCGCCAGGCGCGAACGCGGGTTCGCCCTTGTAATCGTCTTTCATAACAACGTGGAAACGGCCGTCGGTGGGATCGTGCCAGAAGAAGGGATCCTCGACGTGCCAGTTGGGATCGGAAAAGTTGAACAAGGGTTCATCGCTGAGTCGTTCGAAGGGACCATCCGGCCGTGCGGCACGAGTCATGCCGAGGCGCAGGGTCGCATTCGCTGCCGACCGACTCTTGTAGATCATGTAAGTAGTGCCGTCGGGCAGGATGGCTGCCGACGGGTTGGTGGTTGCGGTGCAGTCCCAGTGGCCGGGGCGCGGCAGTAGCAGCGGCTCGTCACGCCGCGTCCACGGGCCGAACACACTGGTGCTGCTCGCCAAACCGATGCGCTTGCGGTTCCAGGTCGCGAGCACGCGCTCGTCAGGAACCTGCTCGCCTGGCTGAGGCGGCTGCTCGTCGTAACTGGTGCCCATGTAGTACAGGTAGTAGGTGCCGTCCCAGAACCGGATGCTGGGATTATGCGTGTTCATGCCGTCGAAATACTGCGGCCCGCGCCGCTCCAGCACCACCTCTTCGAAAAGGTAAGGCCCCTCCGGCCGATCGCTGACGGCGCGCACCACCTCGCTGTGGAAGAGCCAGTGTGGGCTCATGCTGAAGGTCTTGGGCCAACGGCTGGCGAACATGTGATAGCGACCATCCTCGCCGCGCACCACGCTGCCACACCAGACCCAATGCGTGTCCATGTGAAAACCGCTGTCGCGCGCCACGGGATGGAAGGTAAATAAATTACTCATGCTCGAACCCTCATTCAGTGCGTACCACGATAGCCCGGAATCACCGCGCTCCGTGCTCTGCCTCCGGTCTGACCGCAGCAGGCGCTGAATCAGAACAGGGATGCTCGCGGACCAGACGCAGACGTAGCACACCATCGTCTTCATACCAGAGTGGGAAATTGGTACCCCAGGTAGTATTCAGGAGATTGAGGTCGATACCGTCGCGAGGATCGGGCAGATCCTGACGGAACTGCACCAGGGCGCCGCCGCCCGGCGCAACCAGGCCACAGTCGGGCAAGTCCAATCGCCACTGCGGCCCTGGCCCGTGCCAGCGGAGGTGCTCGCAGTGGTGCAGAGCCCGGTTGCCGTCAGCTACCACCTGGCGGGGATCGATGTCGCGGCCGAGCTTGCGTAGACGCAGACCGTCGGCGCAGGCCAAGGGAAAATGCATCCGTAGCCACAGGGCCTCGGGAACGCGAGTGGCCGGCTTGTCGCGCCAGCGCACGTCCCAAGTGATGGCGTCGGCCTGGGTGCTGATCACCACCCGCCAGCGCCGCGGACAGCCAAACGCAGTGCTAGCCTCCTCGGGGAATTCCAGATCTAGACGCAGAGCGCTGCCATCGCGGCGGCGCCACAGCTGGCGCAGACGCGGCACGAAGCTGCGACCACGCTGCAGCACGGCCTCCAGACCGGGTTTGCCAAAATCGGGCTCAGCCCAGGAGCCGGTTTGGGCAAGTCGCGGATTGTAGGCCGCGAGAAAGGCCGCGTATTCGTCGGCGCCATACACATCGTAACGCAGCTCGCCCAGGCGGTGTTCGGCATCGGCGAAAACGGCACCGTCGGAGTCGGCCCGTAGATCGCATAGTGCGCCCTGGGCATCGAGCGTCAGCTGCCAGCCACCCAGCGCGTGCGTCATCGGTTGCGTCATCGGTTGCGTTAGCGCCAGTGCCTCCCACGGCCCGGCGGGTTCTGGCGGCCAGGCGCAAGCGTCCTGGGCGGCCTGCTGCAGCGGGCTGCCTGCGAGGCTGGCAAGGGCTTGGTCGAGATAGGCCCGCTGTTCTTGCCAGGAGCGCTCGAGACGATCATGCACGCCGTCGGCCCGGTCGCGTTGAAAGCCCTGCTGGTCCCAGGCGCCGTCCAGCCGACCCGCACCAGCGGGGGTGAAATGCTTGGCGTCGCGGCCCCAGGTGTGTTCGCCAACCAGCATGAGCTGGGTGCTGAAACGGCGCAGCTCGCGCCGAGTGGCCTGCTCGGGTGCAGCTTCAAGCAGCGCAGCCCGCCAACGTGCCAGGGCCCGAAAGCGCCGCGTCTTTTCCGGGTCGCTGCCCGTGCCGTGGATCCAGCTGTCACCGATCTCCACGTCCACCGACGGCAATTCGGCTCGATGATGGGCAAGCTCGGTTGCGAAGGTATCGAGACTAGAGGCCGCAACCGGGCAGCCGGGAAAGCGCTCACGCAACTGGTGGTAGACCTGACGGACCTGGCCAACCGTCGGCGGGCCGTGGTTGTCGCCGGTGAAACCGAAAGCGAGACAGGGCCCGCCTGGCAGGGGCTGGCTGAGATCACCGTAGTCGCTCTCGTAGCCGAGCAAAACCTCGTCATCACCGCAGCGCCAGCGGCACCAGTCGGGCACCTGGGGGCGGGTGCTGGCCGGATTGACGCCAAGGTGCAGCAGTTCGACGCCGGCCTCGGCCAAGAGTGGCACCAAGGCTTGGCTGTGCCCGGGCACGTCCGTCATTTTCGCGCCGATGGTGCGCCGGCCGAAGCGGCGATCTAGACTCTGCGACAGGGACAACCCGTGGCGGATCAAGCCCGCGTCGAGGTACTCGCTGTGCATCGTAAACGGCAAGGCGTGCCAGCGGATGTCGCCCTCGGCCAGGGCCAGCTCAAGGTCGGCACGGGCCTGGCCGCCGAGTCGATCCAGCGCCTCGGAGATCAGCCACGACCCGACAGTCCAAACGAAACGGTCATCCGGTGCTTCAACCCTAAGCCGACGAGCAAGCGCAAGTGCGCGCGGCAAGTAGTTGTCGAGGTAGCTGCAGAGCACGGCATGGGCATCGTCGGTAAACCCGATATCGAGGTGGGTTTTGAACAGGACATGGATGCGGGAGGGATCGATCGGCGTCATGCCCTAGTCTCGGCTGAAGGTATCCCACGACCATGTCTGGATTCGAGCGCGACCTGTCTAATCCCGAAGATCGTCGGCAAGGCGCGACGGCGGATAGCCGAAGTGGCGCTTGAACGCGGTGCTGAAATGAAAGGGATTGGCGAATCCCAACTGGTCGGCAACCGTCTGCACCTGATGGCCCCCGAGCAATAGCTCGCGTGCCAGAGCGAGGCGGTGGCGACGTTGCAGCTGTGCCGGCGTTGCGCCCAACAGTTGGCGGCAGCGCTGCTGGAGCACACGTTCGCTCAAGCCCATTTCGTGCGCCAGAGCGGGTATCGACAGGCCGCCCGGATCCCGCTCGAAACAGGCCGCGAGACCATGGCCGAGTTCGGCCGCGGCCACGCGTTCGCCAGCCTCGACAGCAATCGCAGTTGGCGGCAGCGCGTGTAACAAGCGCACCACCAGTTCGTGGCAGATCGCGTCTTGTAGGTGCGTGGTCCAATTGCCACCGTTCAGCGTAGCCGCCTCCAAACGCTCACCGGCTTGGTGCAATGCAGTGGCTTCAGGAAGCGCGCGATCGGCCAGCGCGGCATCAGGCGCCAGCGGCGACGCCGACCATCCCGGGCGCGGGCCGGGGAGTAGCTCAAGCATAATCCCAATCAGACCCACCGGCCGCAGACAGCGATCTTCGTGCCGGTCGCCCGGCGCAACCAGAAGGGCGCCGCCGCTCGGCACTGCCAGGTCGCACCCATCGATGCGTCCTTCCCAACGCCCGCTGCGAATCAGCAGCAGCTCCAGCTCAAGGTGGCGATGCGCCAGCACGCGATGCGGCTCGGGCTCAGTCCGCAGGTAAATCCGCCGGAAGCGCACGGCCCACGGCAGCGGGAGCGGCACGCCGGGGTTGCGCGCCCACCAGCGACCGAAGCGGCCGTCGGGGAGCGGTCCGTGACTTGGGGGCGCACCGGGCATGGCCGCAGCATACCGATGATGGGGCATCGGGTACAGCGCCCGCCAACTCAGGACACACGGTAGCGATCACTGGCCTGCAGCCCTACACCACCTGGGTTGAAGCCAGCATCTCGAACACGCGGCGGAAGCGGTAGCCGGCAGTTTTCTCGGCCGCTAGAGGTGCCGACAAGTGTGCGGCGAACTGGCTCCGGCCGACGCCGGATCGACCTGGGCATGGCATCTGCAACCGGGCGACGAGGTCACCGCCTACGACCCCTTCGGCGACTTCCATATCAAGCCGAGCGATGTAAAGATGGTGTACATCGGCGGCGGCGCGGGCATGGCTCCGCTGCGCGCCCACCTTCCCCATCTGCTCGAGGGCCAAGCCAGCGATCGCCGCATCCGCCTCTGGTACGGTGCGTGCACTGCTCAAGCACTACGGCGTGATTGAAGACCATATCGCCTGCGACGAGTTCTGAGGCGCGCCAAGGATTGGCCCACCAAACAAAAACGCAGCCGAGGCCCACGGCCCCGGCTGCGTTAACTTTACATACTGCGCTGAGCGCTACTTCTTGAGCGTGATCACAACCTGATCAATGGTGCCACTGAAAACGCTCGTGCCGCTGGTGTAGTCGGTCGACACCGCCGTCTCGGCGTCGATGCCGACACCCGCGGTTTCGTCGGCCGAGAATATGCCAAACTGGGTTTTCTCAACCTTGACCGAGCCGGCCGCCTTGCCGTTGATGGCGATGGTGGCAGTGCCGCCCTTGCCCATGCCACCGCCATCGTAGGCGAAGCTCAGGCTTACGGTCGACGCACCCTTGGGCAGCTTGGTATCAGCCACCACGGTATGACTCTTCAGGCCCAGGTAGTTGTAGCAGAAGGCCGGAGCGCCGTCCTTGATGTAGAGGCTCCAGCCACCAAAGCGACCACCCTGCGACACAATCACACCAGTGGGCTCCTTATCGCCGACGTCGATCTTGGCCTCGATGTCGAAGGAGGTGTTCTTGACGTTGATGAAGTCATTCTCCAGCAAGCCATGCATGCCCTCGTACAGGGTCAGGCTGGTGCGGCCGAACATCAGGTCGGGACGCCCTGCGGTTTGCGGGTTCAACAGCTCCAAACGGCGGTCATCGAGCGGCAGCACCTTGTACTTCTTGGCCTCAACCAGGAAGGCACGCTGCAACTCAGCCAGCTTCTCAGGGTGCTCCTTCGCGAGGTCGGTCGACATGCTGAAGTCTTCGGCCACGTGGTAAAGCTCCCAGACGTCTTCCGGGAAACGGTTCTCCACCTTGCCCCAGGGCTTGAGGTGAATGGTGCCAGCAAACCAGCCATCAAAGTAGATGCCGCGATTGCCAAACATCTCGAAGTACTGCACCACGTGGCGATCCGAAGCCTTCGCGTCGGCCCAGGTATAGGTCATGCTGGTGCCTTCAATCTCGCGCTGGGGCGTACCGTTAACAACACGCGGTTCGGGCAGACCAACCGCCTCAAGAATAGTCGGAACAACGTCGATCACGTGGTGCCATTTGGTGCGAATCTCACCCTTGGCCTTGATGCCCTTGGGCCAGTGGGTGACCATGCCATTACGGGTGCCGCCGTAGTTGGATGCAACCTGCTTGGTCCAGGTGAAGGGCGAGTCAAAGGCCACCGCCCAGCCTGCAGCCATGTGCGGGTAGGTTTCGGGGCCACCCCACACGTCGTAGTACTTCAGCATCATATCGACGTCCGAACCCAGGGGCTCGGCATTGAAGTAGGTCATCTCGTTGAAGAGGCCGGTCATCATGCCTTCAGCGCTGGTGCCGTTATCACCGGCGATGTAGACGATCAGGGTGTTGTCGATTTCGCCCATGTCTTCAATCGCCTGGATAACGCGACCGGTCTCGTGGTCGGCCATGTCGAGATAGGCGGCGAAGACCTCGGCCTGACGAGCGAAGAGCTTACGCTCCTTGTCCGTCAGATCCTTCCAGTCTTTGATGTCCTTGGGCTTGGCCGCCAGCTTGGCGTCGGCGGGAATCACGCCCAACTTCTTCTGCTGCTCGAAGATGCGCTCGCGGATCACATCCCAACCCTCGTCGAAGCGGCCCTTCTGCTTCTCGATGTACGACTTGGGCACGTGATGCGGGGCGTGGACTGCGCCGGGGGCGAAGTACACAAAGTAGGGCTTGTCCGGCGTCATCGCCTGCTGGAAGCGGATCCAGTCGATGGTCTTGGTCGCCATGTCGTTCATGAAATGGTAGTCGGGATCGTCGGGCAACTCGACGCGGTTCAGGTTATGGAAAATGCCCGGCGCCCATTGGTTGGTCTCGCCACCTAGGAAACCGTAGAACTCGTCGAAGCCTTGAAAGTTCGGCCAACGATCCATCGGGCCAGACGGGCTGATCTCCCACGCCGCGGTTTCGTGCCACTTACCGAAAGCGCCGGTGCTGTAGCCGTTGAGGCGTAACACCTCACCGATCCCTGCCACGTCGTTGGGCAGCATGCCGGTAGCACCAGGAAAGGAGGTCGCGACCTCTGAGATCTTGGCCTGGTTGGCCGAGTGGTGGTTGCGACCGGTCTTCAGGGCCTGGCGCGTGGGTGAGCACAGCGCGGTGGTGTGAAACTACGTGTAGCGCAGGCCGCCCTCGACCAGGGCTGTGAGGTTGGGCGTTTCAATAACGCCACCGAAGGTGCTGGTGCCACCGAAACCCAGATCGTCGAGCAAGATCACCACCACGTTGGGGGCGCCCTTGGGCGCGGTGACCTCGAACACGGGCGGCGCCTTGGCGTCGCGGGCATCGAGCGTGGTGATGGTCGGGTAGATCGGCGCACGAACCGGTAGTTCGGTGCGATCCAACATCGGGCCGCCTTCGGCAGCGGTCAACGCACCGGTGAACGCGAGCATCCCCAGTACGAAGAGAAGATTGAAACGGTTAGGCATAGATGCTGGCTCTCTGATCGGTGGCTGCGAGACGGTGCCCACTCACAGGAGCGGGTGCAGAGGCTTAGCTGCGCAAGGCATGCACACAATGCGTAAATTCACATGCCGCTAATAGCCATTTCGCTTAGTAAAGAAAATGCAAAGGCAAGTTCCTTCGCAGTCGCCACTTGAGACAAAGCCTGATGACAGAGCATTGCGGCGATACACTTGGCGCCGGTTAAAATCGATTGCACCACCAGCGGCCTGTCCAGAGAGACGCAGCGGATTCAGGGCGTCCACCAGGCGGCCAGACCCGCCCTGCCACCAAATGTATTCACTCGCTACCGAGTGCCGCCTGAACCACCACTTCAAGCCGTTGCAAAAACCACCGTCGATCGCGCTCATCAATCGGCTTCTGACCACGGCCGCCATCGCCCGACTCACGGGCATACTGTAATAGTTCGCGCATCGACAGCGCTTCGCCGATATTGTTTTCATCTCGCTCGTCACCGCGATTCGTGATCACCTTGGCCCCAGCCGTGATGCAGCGTGCCGCCAAGGGAATATCGTCGCTGACCACCACATCGCCCGCGCCAACACGTTCGGCGATCCAGTTGTCCGCGGCGTCGAAGCCGTGGTCCACCACCTCCAAACGAATCATGGGATCGTTGGGCATGTCCATCCACTGATTCGCCACCACCCAGGTCATAAGGCCATGGCGCTTGGCCACACGGTACACCTCGGCACGAACGGGGCAGGCATCAGCATCAATATAGATCGCAGGCATGCACCCAGCCTCACGCCACCGCGCGCCACGGCAATGGGTCATGTGCGATGGAAGCCGACCCACAGCCCAGCCCACACTAGGCTACACCTCGCCGCCTAACAGACGCCAACTGCCGGGCACAAACCTCCGCCAGGGACAACGGCGCATGGAAAGGCGGAGCCAAGGCCATCCTTTGAAACGCCAACGACCAACCCTGTACCATGATCGGCGTCGAGCGCTTTGCTCAGGTGGTTTTGCGCGGCGTTCCGCCGCTTGCTAAACAGCAAGCGCTCAGGGCTTGAAGGGGTCGCGCGCAGCCGTCTCAGTTGGCATCACCATTGGCAGCGTAACAACTTCACTCCGATCGAGATCCAAGGCGTGAAGACGGACCGGCGAGAACGTATCGCTCACGGCCGAGCCCCAGAAGGCTGCGAAGTCAGGGCGCGCGTGCAGGGGCCGCCGAACGTAGCTGTGATGGGCCGTGGGGTCGGTGGTGAGCCGCTCAACCCGAGTCCATCGCCCGCGCTGGCCGCGAAACATCTCCAGGTCGCCACCTGTCCTATTCGGCTGTGGCCCGGGCAGACTGGGCCCAACAACCCAGGCCGTGTCGCCATCCAGCCACAAGCAACCGGTATCGTAGCTGTGATCGCTGGTGGTGACTTGGCTCCAGTCCCAGGCGCGGCCATTGAATCTGGCGACCAGCCACCGACGTGGTCCAGCACCGGCGGGCGCCGCCACCACTAAAATCGCAGGTCGTCCGCGATCATCGAGCGCGATGTCTTTGAGGTAGATCCGCAGGCCCTCGGCCGCGAAATCGCGAACCAGCGCTGGGTTGTCGGGGTGCTTAAGCGGAAGTTCCAAGGCGCCGCCGTCCAAACTCATCCAACGCCGGCCCGCATCCGACGAGGCCATGACATAGAGATTGGTTCGAGCGTCGACATTGCCCTTCGGATGCCAGTTGAACGCAGTAACAACCAGATCACCGCGAGCAGCGCTCACTTGGTAATGCCCGCCGAAACCCACCAGTTTAAGCGGGTCGGTCCAGTCCTCGGCGGCGGCATTGGCCGTTGCGACGTAGATCTCGCGGCCTCCGGTGTAACGCGTGAAGCAGTGAACCAAACGGCCATCGTCCAAAACCCAGGGCTGCGGGTAGGTGAACGACGGCCCCGGAACGCGCTCGAATGCAGTTGGATCGTAGGGCCGTAGACTGCGGAAGTAGACCCCCTTGCGGCGGGTGTTGCGTCCGCTGACGGCAACCAGCAGGCGGCCGTCTGCAAGGATCGCCAAGCTGGGATTATCGTGACCATCGTCAACACCGGGCTTGCGCATGACCTCTCGTGGCTGGGCAAACGAGCGCGTGGCGTGATCGTAGACCCCGATCATCGCCACCAATTCCCGCTCGTCGACTGCGGTCGTGCCGCCGTAGACAAAGAAAGTTCGATCAACCGCCTCGGCGTAAACCGCCAGGGGCCGATGCTTGGCGGTATAGGTTGCCATCGCACCCGAGTACTTATTGCGCAACTGGTACCACAGGCCGCGATAGCCGTCATGGACAGGCGCCACTTCGGATGCGCCGAGTTGGCCCCAAGGCGAGCCCAGCAGAATAATCGGAAGAATGATCAGCAGCAGTCGCATCACGGAAATCGCCTCCTCGACTCAGCGTGGACCGCCGATTGAAGCTGCAATGCGCAAGACGCAGGCGCAAGACACAAACGTGGAGAGAAAGCGCAGCGTAAACCGGTCGCTCATCTATCACCCACATGTTTGGGCCGGCATGTTTGCCCTCGTCAGCAGTCGGCGCTGAGCAACCAATCAACGTCGCCGCTGGGCGGCGTCAGTTCGACAACGCCCGGCGCAACGGTGCCGGCATCGAAACGCCGCCCGTTGCGCGGATCAACCCAGCGCAAGCACGCGCAACTGCGCAAGCAACTGAGGTCAACCGACACCGGCCCGCCGCATGGCAAGTACACCAAGGCGAACGACCCGGCCGCACAGCGCGTCGCCGCAATCCAGGCCATAATCTCAAGGGGCGTTGCGCTCAGCCCACTACAGAGTCAAGGGCACCAACACCAAGGCTCAATCAACCCGACTAGGTTTGGCCGCCAACATACGCTCCAGAGGTAAGGCCTGAAAGCCGAGCGCCAAGGCCGGCGCGTTGTCTCGCAACCTGAAATCGCCAGCTTCAGCGTCAATAAATCCGGGGTCGTCACAGGAACTCTGCAAGTCGACCCCGAAGCTCTGAAGCTCGTCAAGCCAACGCTGTCCAACTGCCAGGTCCGCGCTGCAGTAGAAGACATTCGCATCGGAGTCGGTATCGCGCAAACGAGCCTTGCGGCCTTCGCCGTGGATACGGATCTCGCCCACAAAGGTCTGGTCGGCAGCCGAGGTATAGATGATGTTGTGCTTGATCACCGAGCCGTTGAGCGGGCCGGTTTCCAGCGACAACATGCCGCGATCGGGCCGCTTCAAGGGCAGAGCGAGGATGTTGTTGGTCACCCGATTAACGCCCTTGAGCGTGATCCCAGTGGCGTGGCCATGCTGGCCAAAAATCAGGTTGCCGTGGAGAATGGTATGGTGCTGGTCGTCATCGCAGCGAATACCCTCAGCCATGGTCGGCGAAGGACACGGGCCCACCGCATTAAAGCGCACGACGTTTCCGCCGCCGCCACCGGAAATATAAATACCGTTACCGTCTCCCATAACCTGCATCACGTCGTGAATGCGGTTATACTCGATCAGATTGTCGCGCGCGTGCATCAGGGGCTCGCGCATCCACCAACTGGGTAGACCACCGTAGTGCCACACAGTGTGGGCGTAACCCGCGCCGCACTGTTCTTCTACCGCGTCCCAATCGATCAGGGCGCTGCACTCCGCGACCCCCTCACGATCGTAAAGCGAGCGGCCCGAACACACGATACCCGTATAGGGCAAGTCGTGGAGATGGTTGTCGGCAATGTGGTTGTCGCCGCTCTGCCAGATGAAGATACCCGGGCAATGCCAGTAGTGCTGCCCAAGGTTATGCAGGTGGCACGCCACCACCGCGTTGTCACGGTTGGCATACTGCCGACCCAAGCCATAGCCGCAGAGAACCACCCCGCAGCCGCCCAAGTTTTTAAATTCGCACCGCTCAATGCGGTTGCCACGGCACGCGAGATCCATCCGCGCGCCGCCAGAGCCGCCATCCGCAAAGGTACAGTCGGCAACCACACAGCCGCGCGCGTGGCGCAGTCGCAGCATGCATGACGCCGCGTCGTGCATCTCCCAGTCGTGCTGGATGCCGCGGCCGGTCAGACCATGGAAGGCGAAGCGGTTGCTGCGGGTGAAGGTCAGGTTCCGGATGTGAAGCCCGGTCACCGCCGCTTGCTCGCCGCCTCCTTCAAGGCGAATAAATTCGGTCAAGCAGGCTGCCTCAAGCCCAGCCTCAGGCTCAGGCTCAGCCCCCTCAGGACAGTAAAACAGCCGCGCGCTCGAAGCATGGTAGACCCAGGTGCCGGGTGTCATCACGCTGAAACTGTTTTCGAGCCAGATCGACCCCTCAGGCGCGCAGGGCGGGTTGCCAATCGGATAGGTGCAGGACTCCGCCAAGCGGGCAACGCCAGCGTCGAAATCGACGCTCTTCACCGGCAGGACATTCATCGTCCATTGCATCTGCGGGATGACCAGAAACTCGGCTTCCGCGAGATCCGCCGCCGGGGCGATTGCTCCAGCAGGAAACCCGAAGCGATCGTGATGCCAGCACGCGCCCGTCTTCGTCACCCAATGTCGATGCCGGATGTGACCGTCAGGGCCATAGAGCACCGGCAACGAACCATCGTCGCTGGCCACCTTGTGCGGCTTGATTGCCTCGCCCCGCGCGCGCGGCACCGCCCCCTGCGGACCATAGAGGGTCCTAACGACCGTGCCCGCCGGCAACTCTGCCACCCAAACCCGACCGCGCAGGGCCGCCGGCAGGTCGGGCAACTCATCGCTGCAAGGCTGCCACGCGCTTAAGGGGTAGCCCGACGAGACAATCGAGCCACCACCCTCGGCGCCACACCAGGTCACGGTTTTCGTATCGACGCCGCCATCCTCAGGCTCCAGCACCAAGGTTTGATTGAGACGATGAACGCCAGCCGCGAGGTGCACGGTGACATCATCATCCACCTGATCACGCCGCAGGCCGCGCACATGGTCGCGCGCGGCGAGCGGAGTCCGCAACGGCGCCGCAGCGGTGCCTGGGTTAGCATCGTCACCCTTGGGCGACACATAGACATTGATCATAGTTTACCTATTCGTTTCTAACTGCGCTGCTGGCCGCGGTTGCTAATCTGGTGCAAGCCAAGGGAAGTGAACCCGTATCGAACAATTTCTTAACTGAACCACAATACGGCGACTTCACGTCGAAAAATGGACCTCTGAGAAAATCTAGACCGGACACGCGCACAAGGTCCCACCACGCCACCCACGGGCAAGCAACAACAACAATGAGCTCGGCACACCACACCGACGTCAATAGCCCTCCATTGCGGCAAGACCGACCTTGGTGCTCGCACCGAAACACACTCGCGGGGGCCGCTTGCGCCACCAAGCCGAACAAGCATTCTAAACGCTCTGATAGCCTGCCACCCATCCAGGCCATAAGGACCGCCCCATGCTCCATCGACTGACCGCCCTCCTGTTCTTTTGCGTACTTGCCGGCTTCGGCACCCAACCCGGCCATGCCGGCGAAGCGACGGCAACGCTGCCGGCCGCCACCGAAGCGGCACCCGAGGCTAGCGACGAAACCGCCGATACGGCAGCGGCAGAGACTGAGCAAGCCGACGACACCAGCGCAGCGGAAACCGACACCGGTGACGCACCAGCCGAGGAAGCCACCGGCCTGGGCGCGTTGATGAAGCTGATCGCCTCGGGCGAAGAAGTTGGCCTCGTCATCATCGCGCTGAGCGTGTTCGCCGCCGCGTGCACACTCGAGCGCTTGATCAACCTCCGGCGCGAGCGCCTGTGCCCGAGCGGCCTACCCGACGAGGTCCAGAAGCACCTGCTCGCCGGCGACATCGAGCGCGCTACTGCGGCGGCCGCCCGCCACGACGAGACCATCGCCGGCAAGGTGCTCGGTAGTATCGTCACCCACCGCTCCTTCGCCTTCGAAGCGCTGTCGACCATCGCCGGTGATCTCACCGCGCGCGAGCTGCGCCTGCAGATGAACCGCGCCTACCCGATCCTGGTGGTCGCGACCATCGCCCCCCTGCTTGGCCTGCTCGGTACCGTGATTGGTATGATCGGCTCGTTCAAGGCGGTGGCGATGGCCGGCAGCATGGGTGACCCCTCAATCATGGCTGGCGATATCAGCTTCGCATTGGTCACCACCGCGATGGGCCTGGTTGTGGCAGTGCCGTGTCTTGCCGCCTACCACTTCTTCCGCAGCCGTACCCAGTTTTTCTCGGCGATGCTCGATGAAGAAATCGGTGACGTCATCAACATGTGGAACCTGCACCTGATGCAGCAAAACAGCAACGTGGCTGCACAAACGGCCGCGCCCGCCGCCGACGCCACCAACAACGAAGCGACCAGCGAAGCCAAGGAGTCTGGCGATGCGTAGCGACTTCGACGACGGCGAGCAGGTCGGCGTCGACATGGCGCCACTGATCGACTGCGTATTCCTGCTGCTGATCTTCTTCCTTGTCGCCACCACAATGAAGCGCATCGACGAGGAACTGCCGCTCGATCTGCCCGAGGCCGCCGCCGCGATCGAGGTGACCAAGGCTACCGACATGCTGGTGTTCTCGATCGATGCCACCGGTCTGATCCACCGCAACGCCGACCCGATCGGCGCCACCGAGCTGATCGAGATCGTCAAGCAACAGGCTGCCGATGATCCCGACATGCGGATCCGCATCGACGCCGATCGGCAGACCCCCTACGAGGCGGTGCTGCGAGTGATCGACACCTGCATGTTCTACGGGCTGAAAAACATCGGCCTCCACACGCGGCGCGACACCACGCGCCACGCGAAACGCTGAGGGCACACCATGGCCACCCGCATCGCCGATCGCCGCAACCGTCAGACCGGATGGATCATTGGTTCCATCGCCTTGCACCTCGTCTTGCTGCTGGCCTGGTGGGTAATGCCCAAGCCAAGCGCTGCCGAGCGCGAGCTCGACCGCCCCCAGGCCCACGAGACCCTGTCGCAAGAAAAGCTCCAGGAAGCCGCCGATAAGCTGCGCGAAATCAACCGCGACGACCTGGAGCAACGCGTCGAAGAGTTGCTCACGATTGAGGAAGAGCTGATTGAGCTCCACAACGAGCGCGTTGACGCAGTTAACGAACACATCGCCGATAAGCCCGAGCAAGCCCTCACTGCGGTGCTCGCGATCCTGCCTACAATTATCGAACAGCAAGCCGGCCACGAAACCGTGATGGCTGGGCTGGTGGCCGCCATGGACGCCACCGTCGCCGAGCACGAAGCCGACAGCGCCCTCGACGATCAGGCCAAGATCGACATTGCGCGCAACAAGATGTACGCCGCGCGCGACCGCGCCTTTGCCCACGCCGAGACTTGGCAGCAGCAGCACGGGCCGATGGGTGCAACCCGCACCCTGCAGGCCGAGGCGATGAACCTGATCGAATGGATTGGCGTCGACACCATTACCGACCTGCACCGCGACAGTCAGATCGCCCAGCGCGCCACCATTGATCAGCACGGCGGCTACAACTGGAACCTCGGAGATTTTCGCCGATGGACCGGGGCGATGCACAACCGGCTCAAGGATGCCGAACGCTGGCGCAACGAGACCAAACACAAAGACCGCATGAAGCGCCGCGACGAGGGCCTGCAACATTACTACGATGGTTTCGTTAAGGCCTACGCCCCGCACCGCA
Source organism: Planctomycetota bacterium (assembly GCA_027859175.1). Taxonomy (GTDB): domain Bacteria; phylum Planctomycetota; class UBA11346; order UBA11346; family UBA11346; genus GH22. The sequence goes on from JAQIBG010000003.1 coordinate 61,760, forward strand.
ACCGCGTCGCCGCCGCCGCCGAGCAGCAAGCCCTGGCGCACCAGCGTGAGCGCGAGGTCCTTGAACTGCTGCTCGCCCTCGCGGAGTCGAAAGAAGTCCCCGAGCAAAGCGCTCAGGAGCAGGACGTGCCCGAAAAGCCCGACCTCGAAGCGATGAGCATCGAACAGCTCTACGCCGAGGCGGTTGCAGTCGAGACGCGGATCACCGAGACCTATGCCGAGACCCGCGCCGCCGAGCTGGCGGTTCAGGCCGACCTGCCGATCGCG
>JAQIBG010000007.1 GCA_027859175.1 Planctomycetota bacterium
GCAGAGGCGAGGGCCGCCCGCGCTTGTTTGTGTACATAGCGCCGGAACACCGCCGCGCTGGGGCAGGGGTCTTCGAGCATACGGGTCGGCAGCAGGCCGTTGCCGTCAACCGCAGTGGCGCGGATACCCTGCTCGCCGGCGATACGTGCCAGGGCGCGATTGTGCCCTGGCACGATGAAGCAGGGCACGTCGTCGGTGACCACTTCCACTGCCTGTTGGCACAGCGTTTCGAGCAGGCCGCGCCCGGCACCGGGGTTTGGTTCAATATAGGGTAGGTAGCCCACGCTGGTAGCTTTGAGGGCCGCGTGGTGTTCGCGCATGGCTTGGCAGGCGAAGTAATGGTGCCGATCGCTGGCGTGCGGATAATCAACCCGCAGCGCCTCAAAGATCAGCAGTGGCACCTTGTGCTCGCGCGCTCGAAACACGGCATGCTGCAGGGCGTGGTTGTGGTGCAGGCGCCGTGCCTGTTGCATCCAGTACAGCACGTACTTGCCCGTGCCGCGCGGAGCGGCGTCGTGTAGCGCTTGCAGCCGGAGGTGGAGCAGTTCGCTAGCGCTGCGGATTGGGAGCTTGGCGTTGGGCATGATTTGTATTTGAGGCGACGGAAACTGAAGTCAACAGACGGGTTTCCATGGTGGCAACGAAAAAGCCCCGGTTTTGGGACGGGGCTTTCTCGCTTGGTCTTTTGCTGAGCCTATTATTGGTCGCGTACGTTGACCGTCTGCACGGTGCGTACCACCTTGACCCCGAATGGCGTAAATGGCGGCTGGCCTGGCCGAGTGAAGAGGTCGGTGTTGAACTGCATGTCACGCGTTGGAGGGCTGTAGTACGTCTCGTTGGAGGTGCGCGTATTGCCGTTCCAGCCTGCCTCGGCGTTGGTGTACTTGGCGATGCCCATCACCACTACGCTGCCTCGAATATGCCACGTGTCCCCGCCCCAGTTTTCGAGGTAACGAATGAGGTTGTGTGGTCCGCCTGAGGGTGCTACCTGGATGTTTCCTGAGGTGCGAATGCCGGTGACATAAGATGTGATCTTTGCCTGCCAGGTAGCGTCGGTATCTGCAGGGGCGCGGACGGGAACGGCAGGGAAAGTGCTTCCATTTGTGGGGATGATGTAGGTGGGAACATTATTGGTGATGACCGAGGTGTTGTACCACGTGGTGTCGGCATTTTGGAGGCTGCTTGAGAAGTTAGATTCGCCGGCATCGGTCCAATCCTTCGATAAGACTGACAGATTGTCGGTGAAGACCGCGCAGGGTGGGAGTTCATAGCCTTCTCCTGACCAATAGTCGGCTTCGTTTTGCGTTACCGTACCGTTGCCATTGACATCGCAGTCCCACCACGCCTTGGTCGTTCCGTCGCTGATTTTATGGACGGTGACATTGAAGTTTTTCCATAAAAACAGTGGTTGTCCGGTAACGAAGGTGAGTCCGCGGTAACGGCGCGTAACGCCATCATCGTAAATGCCGCCCCAGTTGAGGTCATTGGCGCGTGTCAGGCGCACGGCGTTTTGGAAGGTGTTGTGTGGCCCGTTGCCGGTGCGCACGCGGGCCCGGGCTACGAGTTGCTCATCTGTTGGTGCGGCGAATTCATAGCCGTGACTGGGGAGCACATAGTCTTCAGGGCCCCAATGCAGACTCAGCAGCTGGCCTTGATACGCTTCGGCGCGGAACCAATCGGGATTCCAGATTGGGTGGTAGCCGTGAGGTAGAAGTGTGTTGTTGCTCTCGTCGCGCTTGTAGTCCCGCGTGAACATGGCGGTGTCATTGTTGGTTGGGGCCCAGGTTTCGCTGCGCCGCGTGCGGCCAACATAGATCATGCCGTTAAAACCGGCCTCGCCGACGGTGGTGGTGCTGGTGGTCGGCTCAAGCGGGTCGACGTCTTTCAGGAGAGTCGTGCGCAGGAAGCTGCACACATGATCAACATTAACCGTCAGCCAGTTGACGTGAAAGTTATTGAGGCGGGCCGAGTCATTGCCGCCAGGTAGGGTGTCTGGGAGGTTGTATGGTGAGCCGGTGCGGTCCTTTTCGAGTGCATACATCCAGCCATTGAAGCCGGTTTCGCGACGATTGCGGACCCATGACTCATAGGCGACAAGATCGGTTGCGTCGCTGGCACTGCTGACGCCGAAGTCAAAGAATGCGTCGGTTACATCGCGGAAGATCGGTTGGCTGCCTTGTCGGAACCCGAAGTAGACGAGGTACTGGCTCTTGAGATAGGCGGCGAGTGCTTCGGGGTAGGTGTTGATTTTTGAGGTCGGTTCAAAGGTCAGACGATCAAGTCGGATTCCGGGGGTGTTGAAGGAGACCCTGAAGGTGTGAGTGCCTTGTGCCAGCTGGACGTTGGTGGTGCCCATCGATGCGTAGGTTGTGAGATCGGCTGTTTGCGGGATCATGAGTCCGGCGATGGGGGTGCCGGCCACTTGCAAGAACATGGTGCCGCCACCAGTGACAGGGGCGCTGCCGTAGGCGGTTATCGTGTAGTAGGCGGTGTCGGCAATGTCGACGGTGTATTCGTAGCTGTCGGTTACCTCCACGGAGCCGACGCCAACGGTGGTGCCATCGATAAAGAGGTCGTGATCATCGCCGCTGGTGCGCACCGATGTTGCGTTGTCGTTGGTGGCATTGACATCGGTGTAGGCGGTGTTGATCCCGCCGGTGTCGTAGTGTTCGGCCTGGATAGTCGACACCCCGGTGGCGGCGATGGGCAGCGGTGTGCCGCCGTAAGGCCCTTGGACGCTGATCGAGGTAGACGCGGCCGAGGCGGGGCCAACCCCACTGGGGGACTCGGAGGGGTCGGCCGTAAACACGAACTTGTCGACAAAGGATCCGTCTTCACGCATCCAAATAACGATACGATAGTTGCCAGTTGCTACTGGGGTGGTGAACTGAATGCGGTTGCCATCGTTGTTTTCGTCCTCCCATTCGAGCGATGTGCTGTCGGGAAGGTTGACACGCTGGGAGATCACGGTGGGGGCGGTGTCGCCGGGAAACACGATGCCGATGTGAATGCTGTTGTCAGAATTGGGATCACCAGGGCCATTGGCGCCGCGTACATGCCCGTAAAAAGTAGTGCCAACCGGTGCTGAAATATTGGCCTCGAATGCCATTGTTGGTGAGTGGGCTAGGAAGTCTGCCGTGTCATGGTAGCGGGGCTGGTCGACGGTGTTGTTGGGCATGGCCCGCATGACCGACCCGCTCGCGCCAACGAAGGTGGAGGTGTCTTCGACCCAGGTGCGGATGAATGGGCCGCCTGTTTCGCCCGCCATGCCGGTTGCGGTGGTGATCACGCTGGCATTCTCCGCTTCAAACACGATACGGGCCACACCTGTGCTCGTGCCCAAGTCGGCACCGATGTTGGCCCAGGTGGGGATGGGGTTAAAGTTGCTGGAGGTGGGGAGGAACCCGGCTGGCCATTTGTTCATCAATTGCCGTGGCCGCTCGCGAATGAACAGGCCAATGCCAGGGTCATTGGTGCTGCCGCCCAAGAGGGCCCATTCAGAGTAGGCGCCGAGGAGTTCGTTGGCGTTGAAGCCATCGTGCTCATCGCCACTGCCGCCCCGCTCCAGGAGGGGGTCGGCATTGAATCCGGTTCCTGCTGAGAGGATGGCCTTGTCAAGCCAGGGCGAGCCGTTCGCCTGGTACCAACTGCGGCCCGCATCGAAGGGGTTGCTTAATGGGTCGGTAACGTCGCTGAGGGCGGTCTCAGCCTGATTGACGAAAATCTTGCGGTCAGTGGCGGTTTGGGCCTTCAGGAGGGCGAATCGCGGCATCGCGCCGGCGATCACAGGGAAAGTGCTGGGGGTCGTGCTAATGTAGCTTGGCAGGCCGGGGATGGTTCCACTGCCAGCACTCCAGGTTCCGGAAGCGATCGTGTAGCCGCCGTCGCTGGTCGGCGTGCCGCTGAAGTCGTTGCGGTCACCCTTCATGCTGGCGTCGATGGTTGCGGGGTCCTGGGTGTAGTAGAGCGGCAGGCTGACGTTTCCGATCTCGTAATCCGCAAGGAATAGCGATGGGTCGACGTTCACTTCCTCGGCTTTGGTGAGTAGGTAGTCGTCATCGGGGTCGCCATTGATGCCCTGCGGATCAGCGTAGTGCGACTTGGGAGGAGTGTTGGGGATGATGGTGAGCGTGTAATCACCCTGTGACGGGTTGCGGACATACAGGACCGTGGGTGAGTCGTTGCGGTTCTCGGAGACGAGGCGCTCGGTCTCGAATGGGCGCCCGCCAAGCGACGGGATGTTGGAGAGGGTTCGGACGACCGATGCACCACGGGTAACACCATCGCGTACCAGTTCGCCAAAGTCAGCGGTCATTGCATCGGGGGTACGACTATCGTTGCCGGTGGTCTCACCATGCAGGACGGAAGTGCCGTTGATTTTATACATGGTGCCGTTGCCGGCATTGACGTCTTTGGTGCCAGACATGGCATAGGGATGCGTGATGGAACCGTCGGCGGAGGCGATCTTGTCGGTGAAGGGGAGCTTGTACGGGTCGAGCGAGTTGAGCACCCCGGCTTGCCACGCGGCGTAGAGCGGGTGTTTCATGGTGCGGTAGATGCCCGAGATGCCGACACAGGAAACCTGTGTGGAGCTGGAGCCGATGTTGACGCCACCGTTGTCACCGGTGCGGAAGTCACTCGATAGCTGGATGGCGCCGCCACTCCAACTGAGTGACTGGTCGTCACCGCCCAGGTAGATTGCGCCATTGGAGTGGACCGACCCGAGCACGTCCATGAGCGGGCCGTTGTGGAACTCAATGTCACCTTCGGGGCCAATGCCCGCATAGAACAAGGCATAGCGGAATAAGCTATTGAGCTGGAGTTGGACCACTCGCGACGCTTGGGCCACCGCTTGGCGTTGTCCGGAGGCGTTCCATGGAAGTACTTCGCGTTGCTCAGCGGCTGACATGGCCCCGGTGGACGTGGTGAGTTTGTATGCATCGGTCAGGTAGTAGGCTTCGGTGGCAACTCGGTAATTATAGAATGAGCGATTGACGATAAACTCTTCTTGGCTGGCGTGATCTGGGTCGACCTCGCTTTTGTCCGGGGCGATTTTGGTTGGATCGGCGGGCGGGTTGAGGGTGAACTCGCCGCCAAAGGTAACCACAACGGGCTCGATGCGCCAGCGCACTAGGCAGTTGGCGAAGTAGGTTTCGCCGCGCCAGAACTCGCCATCTTCTGACATGGTTTCAAGTTGGATGAGGTCGTTACTGGCTGCAATTTCGACCAGTGCTGTTTCCTTGAGGGCCGCTACCGCTTCGGCCGCGTACATCGCTTGATGCCTGGCCTCTGTCAAGTCGTTGAATTGACTGGCGGCACGAATGGTTTGCGTGCTGTGGAAGAGGAGCCACAGCACAATCGTCACGGTCATGATGGCCACAAAGAGTGCGGCTCCGCTGCGTGAATTGGTCATGGTGATCTCCTTCAGGGAACCAACGAGAAGCCGCCAGAATCTTTGCCGAGCCAATCATTAAGGCGCAGGCTGTATTCCGGATCGACGGTGGAGCGTAGGGCGATGGTCTGTTCAACGTAATGTCTGACCGGGATGAGTGGGTTCTCATCAGATGGGCGTGACAACCAAATCTGGACGCGCACTTGATTGAGTGCCAAGTCACCAGAGGTGCGGTAGGTGTCGAACACAATGCGGTCGACTTCGGTGCTGATCTCTTCGGTTACGAGACGTGAGTTGTTCTTCTCGTAGTAGCGCCGAACGAGACGCTTGCCGTATTGGGGATCACGCTCGAGATCGTAGCAGTACCAGCGGAAGCCTCCGAGTAGGAGGTCGGTGCCATTCCAGATGGTGGTGACATTGCCGGTTTCTTCCCAGGCGGCTGCGTTTGAACCTTCGCGGTAGCTCTCCCAGTTCAGCGGCATGTCGGCGACGTCTGATCCAGTGGAGGTAACGGCCATGGATGACACCACAGGGAGATTGTCTGGCGTCAGGTAGTCTGACATCTTGGCTGGGTCGGTATTGAAGTTGAGCCACTCATGTTCGATTAATGGCGAGTCGGTGACCCTGTCTCCGTAGCGAACTCGTAGGAATATAATTCCTCGGCTTTGTTTCAGGTGTGAACTGGGGAGGTTTTCTTGGAGCCGAGTCAGATAGGCCGGGGTCAGTATTTGATTTGAGGGGATGATGAAAGGTGCGTACCACCCAGAGGTGTTGGGTAAACCGTTGCCGGCCAACTGAAACGCAGAGGGGTCTGCCGCCGTGGCCGAAGCATAGTCCTGCATTATGATATAGGGGTAGTACTGCGCGACGTTGCGGTCGAAGTTGATGTTGCCGGCCTCGGCAAGCTTTTCGGTGTCAAGCCCGGGTTTCAGCTGCCATGCGCTGTTGCCGAGGTCATCCATGATTGATCGGATGATGGTGCGCCCCTCGTCGGAGAGGTTGTCTGCCATGGCGGCTGTGCTGACGAAGCGTCGTGTGGAAATCAGCACTTCATAGGTGATGCCCATGATAAGTGCGAAGATCACCAAGCCGATGGTGACTTCGAGGAGGTTCATGCCGGCGCGATGGAGAGAGGACATTAGCGCCTCCTGGCAAGGGATATTTCGTAGTGACGGAAAGGCATTGGGCCGGTTAGAGGCCCTGGAACATCGCTTGGCTGCCAGCGAATGATGATGCGCACCAGAAGGGCTTCATCGAAGGTACGATGGTCAAACGAAATCAGCGAACCGGGGTCAACTTCGTTGCTGGTGTCAGCGAGCTGTTTGTTCCAGAGTATTGGATTGAAGACGCCGGTGAGTGAACTCATGCGGCGATATTCAACCCATACGCGGAGGTCCTCGAGGCCGCTGCGCTCAGCAAGGAGGCCAATGTCGGCTGAAAGGAGATTGTTGGCATCGTCAGCGGCATCCTCAGTCATTGGAGGTTTGCCAATGCCAGCGGCAGGATCTTGCTCGTGGCGCTGGACCGGTCCGCGACGGAGGAAGGTCCATGGGTAGCCATCTTGCCCCAGGTTCTTCCATTGCACGCCCTGGAGGCGCTCGGCCAGGTTGGATGCGATTTCTTGGACGCGTTGCGTTTCCAGGTTGCGCTTCTGGGCTGTGTTGAGCGTGAAAATATTTCCGACTAGGGCCATGAGGGCCGTGGAAAGGATCGCAATCGAGATGATCACCTCGATCAGGCTCAAGCCACTGCTGCTGTGCCATCTCATGACTGATCCTCCACAAAGATGATCTTGGTGCCGCTCTTACTTACGTAGCCTGCGTCTGCCGCTTCTGGCCCATCGCGCTTGGCTTGACGGATGCCGCTCACAATCATGGCAAGAGTGACCGCGCCGCCCGCTAGGCCGGTAATGATGAGGCCTAAACCAATGAAGTTGATGCCGCTTCCTCTGCTCGTGGGCTGGCCACGTGCCTTGGCGAGGAGTGCTGAGCTTTGTTTGGCGCTCTGGTCTGCTTCAGCCAACCAGCTGCCGCTTGGTGGCCGCTCGTCAGCTTGTGCCTGGGCACCCCCAAGCGCTACGAGCATTGCAATGCAGCAAGCCAACTTGAAACGACAAAAAAAGGGGAAACACATGCGATCCATCTTAAATGGAAGACGCATGATACCACCAAAAAGAGGACATATACTGCAGCATTGCGCCGCACTGTGAGTGAGGCTCGTGGCCGTGTGGGATAATCCTACTCGAGGCAGCAACCGAGGGTCAGGTCGACCTCTCTGGAAGTTGCGCTGGAGGCTTGCCAGTAATGGAGTTGCACCGTTATTTCGGTGTCAGTGGCAGCTTCGGGCATATCGCTGAAGGCGTGATTAAGGCAATAGCGGGTGGCGAGCGGGCAGTCGTTGAGGCTGAGCAGAATGTCGCCGGGACGAATTCCAGCCTTGTGCGCGGGGCCATTCATGGCGACCCGAACCACGCGCAGGCCCTTATCCTGGGCGAAGCCCTTGAGCTCGACCGGCTGGAACCAGACGCCGAGCCACGGGCGTTCGCCGCGCGTGGTGGCGGGACGGTCGATCGGTAGTTCGGCTTCTTGAGCGGCCGGGAACGAGGCCGGCACGATCTCGGCACCAAAGCGGCGTGGCAGCAGCATGGCGCTGCCGTCTTCGCCGTAGGCGACGAGTTGATCGCTGGTGGGTTCAAGGCTCGGAGCGCGCACCAGGCTGATGGCGAGGAGGATGCCGGCGGCGGCGGCCACGGCCCAACCGAGGAAGGCGTAGCCAGGAAAGCGGATGGGTTCACGCTGCGCTTGCTCGGACTGGGCCAGACGGCGCCGTACCACGGCGGCCAGGTCGGGGCCGGGGCCGTGGGTGATCGCAGGGCGGCCATGTTCACGCAGGGCTGGGCCCATGTTGTCCCAGAAGGCGACTTCCTCTTGGAGCTCGCTGTCATTTTCAAGCGCAGCGGCGAAGGCCTTGGCCTCGTCGTCGCTCAGGTCGCCGGCCACGTAATCGGCTGACGGGCGTTCCAGTCGTCCGTTGTCGCTCATGCCACCTCCGCTCCGAAGCGCGCCTGCCACTCTTGGCGGAACAGCTTGCGAGCATTGTGGATACGCCACCGGGTGGTGCCGTAATCGGCTTCGGTAATGGCGGCGATGTCTTGCGGGCTCATGCCTTCAACATCGCGCATGATGAGGAGTTCGCGGTAGGGCTCGGCGAGGCTGTCGATCACGCTGCGGATGCGCTCGCCGAGCTCGGCCTGCTCAACCTTGTCGTGGCGCGGGGTCGCGTCGGCGGTTTCAACCAGCTCGCTGGACACGCGCACGCGGGCCTTGCGGAGGTGGTCGATTGCCATGTTGCGGACGATCTGAAAGAACCAGGCTTTGAATGAGCTGCGGGTTGGGTCGTAACGCTGATGGTTGCGCAGCAAACGCACGAAGGCGTCTTGTACGATGTCGAGGGCCATGTCGTCTGAGTTGACCACGTGGCGTGCGATCCAGAAGGCTGGCTGCTGGTATTGCAGGATCAGCTCGTCCATCGCGCTGTCGTCGCCCTCGGCATAGCGTGCCAGCAGCCCGGCTTCAACGGGGCTGACGGGTTCGGTTTTGGCCGGTGTTTCCACCGGGTTCACCGAGCTGCCTGCGACGGGCAGAGAAAGGGCAAAAGCGCCTGCATTGGCCATGTGCTATCTCCCAGACTGCTTGGAACAAGCTGGTCATTGAGTTTACGCAGCTGAACGGTCGCTGTTTGGCCTCGTTTGGGGGTGGCTGGCGGCGGCCGCCAGTGTGCGTTAGGCTGCGGCATATGGACGCTTCGCCTGCTGCTCGTGGCCCGGTGCTGGGCTTGATTTTTGCTCTGGTGGCCTTGTTGACGGTGTTGGCGGTGATCAATGCCCTGCAGTGGTCGCGCTATCAAACTGCGCGCGCTGAACTGCGCGAGTTGCAGGGGCAGTTGCAGGCCTATCAGAGCCTGCAGGCAACGATGGATGCCTGGGCTGCTGAGTGGCGCGTCGAGAAGCGTGAATTGATCCGGCAGCAGCGGGAGGCCCAGCTGCAACAGTCTAATATCGATGAGTAAGCGCTGTTGCTGCAGTTAGTTACTGAAATTGGTGGCCGGCCGCGCGCAGTTCGTCGCGGAGTAGGCTGGCGAACAAGGCAGCTGAGTTGGGACGGTTGCCAGGGTCCTTGTCGAGGCAGTCATCAACCAGCTGGCTCAGGGCAGTGGGGACCGCCGGATCGAGCTCGCCGAGGGCAATCGGCAGGTCTTTAAGGACGCGCATAATGGTGCCCGAGGGCGTGTTTGCGAGCAGGGGCGGGCGGCCAGTGATGGCGTGATACAGGCTGGCGCCGAGGCTGTACAGATCAGCCGGAACCGCAGCAGTGCTGGTGTCGGTGATCTGTTCTGGCGGCATATAGGCTGGCGAGCCGAGGGCCGATCCTGGCGCGGTGAGGCGGCGGCCGTCTTTCTCATCGAGGCTGTCGACCAGCTGCCGGGCTAGGCCCAGGTCGGCCAAGATGCCGCGGCCGGCGCGGTCGACCAAGATGTTGGCCGGTTTGATGTCGCGATGAACGATGTCGAGCGCGTGGACGTGCTCGAGGGCCTCGGCGATGTCGGCAATGATCGAGGCGGCCACGTCCCACGACAGGCGCTTATGCTTGCGGATCATCTGCGACAAGGTGGTGCCGTCGACCAGATCCATCACCATGTAGTGGCGACCGTCATCGAGGGCGCCCCAAGTGTGCACCCGGATCACGTTGGGATGACTGAGCTGGAAGCACAGCCGTGCCTCGCGTTCGAAGCGTTCATTGAGGGCTTCAAAGTCTTTGGACTGGGGCGCCAGCACCTTGATCGCCATGCGCGCGCCGCGCTCGGCATGGGTGGCCTCGTAGACAGCGCCGATGCCGCCGCGGCCGATCAGGCGGGTTATGGTGCAGCCAGCCATCTCGCTGCCTATGAGATCGTCGTCGCTCACGATGGGGAGCTTAGCAAGTCATCTCGCCAGCGCAGCCCCCTTGCGGGGGCCAGCGTGCTCATTCGGGGGACTGTGTGGACCACGTCCAGGTGCTCCGTTCATCGAGCAAGGCGGCGCAAAATGCGTCTAAAGCAGGGCTGCGCACGCGATCGCGGCGTTCGATCAGGGCCAATTGTCGGCGCACCGCGCCATCGGCGCAGCGCAGGCCGCGCTCAGCTTCGGGCGTGAAGCGCGATACAAAGCCAAGGCCAATGCCCGTCGCGACCATGGTTGCAATGGAGGCAATCGCGCGCAGTTCCATCACCACCGCTGGCTGCACGCCGTGCTCGCCGAGTCGTTGATCGAGCAACTCGCGTACCGGCGAGCCACTTTCAAAGGTGATCAGCGGCTGATCGAGCAATTCGCGCCAGTGGAAGAGTTGGCGC
>JAQIBG010000011.1 GCA_027859175.1 Planctomycetota bacterium
CGAGGCCCTGCGCAATCCGGAAACCGGCATGTACCTGCGCGAGCACGGCCAGTTGGTGTACCCGATGTGGGTCACCTTGCTGTCAGCTGCCACGCAGCTCGGAATCGTGGTCGCCAAGACCTTGTTCTTCTGCTGGGTCTTCGTGTGGGTCCGGTGGACGGTGCCACGGCTGCGCTATGACCACATCATGGGGCTGGGCTGGAAGGTCTTGCTCAACATCGCCCTGGTGAACCTCGTGGTCACCGCGGTTATCGCCAAGCTGGTTATGGGAGGCGTCTGACATGGCTAAAGTTGTTGCGCGCCCTGAACTGACGTGGGCCGAGCGCCTCTACTTCGTTGAGATCTTCAAGGGCATGAAGCTGACCATCGGTCACGCGCTTAAAACCCTGAGCAATCCCGACACCTTGACGACCCTCGTTTATCCCGAGGTGCAACCCGATCTGCCGCAAGATTACCGTTCGCGTCATCGCCTGATGAAGCGGCCAGACGGTGATCCGCGCTGCGTGGCGTGCTATATGTGCTCCACCGCGTGCCCGGCGCGCTGTATCGAAATCGAGGCCGAAGAGGCTGGCGACCACCACATCGAAAAGCGCCCGGCGGTGTTCAATATCGACCTGCTGCTGTGCATCTATTGTGGCATGTGCGTTGAGGCCTGCCCGTGCGACGCGATTCGCATGGACACCAAGAAGGCGATCTTGGTCGATGACGCTCGACACAAGTTCATCATCTCGCGAGACCAAATGCTCGACTGGGATCCGTCCGACTATCCAGATACCGATGTGACCAGTCAGGAAGCACCCGGTGGCAAGCTCAACGAGGAGGCCCGCAAGGCCTTCGAGAGCGGTACGGGGCACTGAGGAGCACGCATGCTGACCGTCTATTTCTGGTTGTTCAGCTTGATTGCCGTGTTGTGCGGCTTCTCGCTTCTAACCGCCCGTCATCCCATTTCAGCCGCTGTGAGCCTGATCGGCGTCATGCTGGCCATTTCCGGTATCTATGGCCTGCTCGACGCGCCGTTCCTGGGGATTGCTCAGATTCTGGTGTACGCCGGCGCCATCATGATGTTGGTGGTGTTTGTGATCATGGTGCTCAATAGCGCCAAAGACCGCACCACGCCGCGCGGGTCTAGCTATAGCTGGATCGGCCTGCCCCTGGGTGCGCTGATGAGCATCGTGATCATTGCTGGCGTTGGCCGCAGTGCGGAAGCCTTGACCGCTGATCCTGACGCGGTGCAAGGCACGGCGCAAAACATTGGCCGCTCACTGTTCACCTTCAGCGGTGATGCGGCAACCGGCTGGTACGTCCTGTTTGAGGTGGTTGGCTTGGTACTGCTGGCGGCCATGGTTGGCGCGGTGGTGTTGGCCAAGCGCAGCCTGTCGAGTATTGAGGCAGACGAGCCGGCGGAGGGGGCCCACTGATGATAGACCCCATCAACGTTCAGATTTTGGCCGCGATCCTGTTTGGACTCGGTATCGCCGTGGTGCTGACCCGGCGTAACATCTTCTTCACCCTCATGGGTATCGAGCTCTTGCTCAATGCTGTGAACCTCAGTTTCGTTGGTTTCAGCCGCACCTTCCCGGCCGACGCCGGCAGTATCACCGGTATTGTGGCGCCCTTGTTCGTGATCGCGATTGCCGCGGCCGAGGCCTGCGTTGGCTTGGCGATGGTGATCAGTTTGGTGCGCGGTCGCAACACGCTCGACACCGATGCCTACGCCGGGATGAGGGAGTAGACTGTGGGTCCTAGTATGCTTTCTTCCGAATCGGTAGCGTGGCTGTGGTTGATCCCGTTGCTGCCTTTGCTTGGCTTTGTGGTCAATGGCGTCATGGCTTTGACCGGCGCTCGCAGCAAGGCTGGACCAAGCCGTGGTTTCGCGTCTTTCATTGCCGTGCTGATGCCGGCCCTGAGCTTCGCGCTGACGATTGCTGCCGCGATCAAGTTGGCTGGCGTGCGGGCACCCTTGGGGCAGGCCGCGGCGCTTGATCACCAGGGTTTTAGTTGGTTCTCGCTGGGCTCCATCGACCTGCATTTCGGGCTCCACTTTGATGCCCTAACCAGCTTGATGCTCTTGTTTGTAACCGGCATTGGCAGCCTGATTGTGTTGTATTCGAGCGGGTACATGGCGGCCGATCGCGGCCTAGCTCGCTTCATGAGCTACCTGAATCTATTCTTGTTCTCGATGATCATGCTGGTCATGGGCGACAATATTCTCGTGACCTTCCTTGGCTGGGAAGGCGTGGGCCTGTGCTCCTACCTGCTGATTGGCTTCTGGCATACCGACCACGCCAACAACGACGCGGCCCGCAAGGCCTTCATCGTCAACCGCATTGGTGACCTCGGCTTTTTGCTCGGTGTGTTTGCCCTGTTGGCGGCGGTGTCGTCGGTGGATGCCGAACTGACCCTCGATTACGTTGGCCTGGCTGAAGTGTTCCGTGGCAACGCCGCAGCCCTGCAAGGCAGCGCCCTGGTCACCGCGGCCACCGTGTTGCTGTTCATCGGTTGTACCGGCAAGAGCGCGCAGATTCCTTTGATGGTATGGCTGCCCGATGCGATGGCAGGCCCAACGCCGGTCTCAGCCCTGATCCACGCGGCTACCATGGTGACCTCGGGTGTGTTCCTGTTGGCGCGTCTGTCCGACGTGTTCGTGTTGGCGCCTGGCACCATGGACCTGATCACCTGGATCGCCTTGGCCACCATGCTGTGGGCGGCAATCGCGGCCTTGTTCCAGTGGGACATCAAGAAGGTACTGGCGTATTCAACTGTGTCGCAACTGGGCTTCATGTTCTTGGCGGCCGGTGTTGGACGTTTCGACGTAGCTTTGTTCCACGTGTTCACGCACGCCTTCTTCAAGGCGACCTTGTTCTTGGGTGCCGGCTCGGTGATCCACGAACTCCATCACGAGCAAGACATGCGCAAGATGGGCGGCCTGCGTAAGGTGATGCCGGTCACCTTCGCGTCGATGGTGTTTGCGTGGTGGGCAATCTGTGGTTTGCCTGGCGGCGCCGGCTTCTTCTCGAAGGACCTGATCCTCGAATACGCCTTTGAGGCCAATCCGGTCTTGTGGGTGATTGCTGTGGCCGCTGCTGCGCTCACCGCGTTCTACATGACGCGTTTGATGTGCTACACCTTCTGGTCGAAACCGCGCAGCGACACGCCGGTGGCCAAGATCCACGATCCGGATTGGCGCATGTCGGCCCCGGTGTTTGTGCTGGGTCTTGGCAGTCTGTTCTCGGGCCTGCTGTGGTTTGGCGTGCTCGACATTGCCTTCTTCTCCGAATACCTCGCGCCGGTGGTGGGTCGTTCGCAGGCCCAGTTTGCGGCCTTGCACGAAACCGCGCAGGCGGTCGCCGAAGGTGCCGCTGACGATGGTCATCATGGCCTGGGCAAGATGATCGCGCTGATGGCGGTCAGCGTGGCCGTGGCCGCTGCGGCGGCTAGCGCAGCGTACTTCAAGTTCCGTTCGGCGCCGAACAGCGACAGCGATGCACCGGTGTCTGGCTTTGGTGCCGCGTGGACCTGGGGCTTCGACAGGGTCTATGAGACCTGCCTGGTCAAGCCGACCATGGTGATTGGTCGTTTTGTTGACCGGGTCATTGATCAGGGCGCGATTGCTCCTGCCGTGCGCAGCGTTGGCGGCATGGTTGATTATCTCGGCGCTGGCTACCGTAGCTTCCAGCGTGGCCAACTGCGCGTGTCGCTGGCGATCAGCGTGTTGTGCTTAACCCTCATCTTAGGGGTCGTGTTGATGGATCTCTTGCTTGGGGGGGTGCACTGATGTTAAGCCTCTTGCTCGCAGCGCCCTTTGTGGCTGCTCTGGTATGTGTACTGGGTTCGGGTCGTGACGGCTTCGCCGCCACCCGCTTGGCCTTGGTGATGAGCGTGGTGATTGCCGGCTTGGCCGGTGTGGTGGCAATCAACGGCGCAACGCCGGTTGATATGCCGTGGTTCACCCTGTGGGGCACCGGTGCCACGGTGCATTTCAGTTTGCTCGGTGACGGCATCAGTGCGTGGATGGCTTTGTTGGCGCTGGGCCTGGGCCCGGCTGCTATTTTGGCCAGCCGAGTATCGCTCGGCGACAAGATGCGCGAGTTCTGCGCTGGCCTGTTTGCCCTTCAGGGTTGTTTGGTCGGCGCGTTCTTGGCTGGAGACGTGGTTCAGTTCTACTTCTTCTTTGAAGCTGGGCTGCTGCCGATGGCGGTGTTGCTGGCCATGTTTGGTGACCCCGAACATCGCCGTCAGGCAACGATGCAGTTCTTCCTGTACACCATGCTCGGCTCGATCCTAATGCTGGTGGCCATTTGGTATCTCGCGGCACACGGCCAGAGCACCTTGATCAGTGATCTGCCGGCAACCGTGGCTGGGCTCAGCCCCACTGCGCGGACCGCCTGCTTTGCGGCCTTCGCTTTGGCCTTTGCGGTTAAGACGCCCTTGATGCCATTCCATAGCTGGCAGGCACCGGTGTATGCAGCCTGCCCGGCCGGTGCGGCGGTGGTGTTGGCCGGCGCGATGGCCAAGCTCGGTACCTATGGCTTCTTGCGCTTGGTGGTGCCGGTGTTCCCGGAAGCCAGCGCGCAGTACGCTTGGGTGTTTATCCTGCTTGGCGTGATCGGCGTGGTGCTCGGTGCCTTGATGGCCTTGGCGCAGCGCGACCTCAAGCGCATGTTGGCATTCAGCTCGCTGTCGCATCTGGGCCTCGTGGTCATCGGTATCTTCACCTTTGAAAATGCCGGTTTGGATGGCGCGGTGGTGCAGATGGTGGCGCACGGCCTGTCGGTTGGCGCGCTGTTCCTGCTGATCGGCGTACTCGAGGGCCGCACCGGCCTACGCGACATCGACGCCTTCGGCGCGGTCGCTGGTCGCGCACCGGTTTATGCCGTGCTGTTTGTATGTGCTGCCTTGGCGGCGGTAGCCTTGCCTGGTACCGCAGGCTTTGTCGGCGAGGTTATGTTGCTCTACGGCACCTTCAGCGGCCTGATGGCCTGCTGTGGGCTAACCGGAGCCATTGTGGTGACCTTGTTGGCGGGTAGCTCCCTGATCTTTGGCGCCGGCTACGTGCTGCGCGCCACGCAGCGTTTGCTGTACGGCAACAAGCCCGAACCCGGTGGCGCGCGGATGAGTGAAATCACCGGTGCCGAAGGCACGGCCGTTGGCGTGCTGTTGGTTGCGACCCTGGTGCTCGGCTTGCTGCCGAGTTTGATTACCGGCCGTAGCGCTGAAACCACCCACGCCCTGGGTGCTGGCGCGCGCGCGGCGCGAGTGGTGGCCTGTGGCACCGATGGCTGCTGTGTGCTGCCAGGTCCGGGACCGGCCGAACCGGTGGTGATGGTGAAGGAGGCCGACGATGCTGAGTGAACTGATGGCGATTTTGGCCCCGGTGACGGTGCTGGCCTTGGGCGCTCTGGTGTGTCTTGGTGCCGAGCCCTTCCTGAAAGACGCGCGCAAGCATGTGGTGTTGCCCTGGGTGGGGACCGTGTTTGCCGTGCTGGCGGCTCTGGTTCAGTTTGGCGTGGCCGGCGATGCGGTTGACCTGCACGGCCTCTACGCGGCTGATGGCATGCGCAGCTGGTTGTCGCTCACCGTGATTCTGTGCGCCGTGATTGGCCTGTCAGGCCTGCAACAGAGCCTGAGCCGCGATGCCTACCCGGGCGGTGAGCCTTATGCGCTGACGCTGTTGGCTGCTTGTGGCGTGATGCTGATGGTGGCGGCGAGCGATTATCTCGGCCTGTTTGTTGGTTTGGAGTTGGCGTCGATCTCGATCTATAGCGCGGTTGGCCTGCGCCGACATCGCCTGGAGAGCGGCGAGGCCCTGCTCAAGTACTTCGTGATGGGCGCCGTGTTCTCAGCGGTGTTCATGTATGGCGTGGCGCTGAGTTACGGCGCGAGCGGGTCTACCGCGTACAGCGCGGTGGCGCTCGAGGGCCGCGACGCCCTGCAGTATCTTGGTCAGACCCTGATCGTTGTGGCGCTGTTGTTCAAGGTGGGCGCGGTGCCGTTCCACTTCTGGGCTCCCGATGCCTACACCGGTGCCCCGGTGCCGGTGACCGGCTTCATGGCGGCCGTGGTCAAGATTGGTGGCTTCACCGCCTTGGGCGCGATCTGGCTCAGCCGTTTGGCGGTTGCCAGCGATGGCGGCTTGGCCGGCAGCGTGATCCCATTGGGCGCGCATTACACCGTTGAAGAGATGGCCTCGAGCGGTCTTGAGCGGGGGCATCATATCCTGATTGCCGCCGCCATCTTGAGCTTGTTAGTCGGTAACTTCTCGGCCCTGGGGCAAAGCACCCTGCGCCGCTTGATCGCGTTCTCGTCTATCAGCCACGCTGGTTACATGCTGTTGGCCTTTGCCCTGCCGGGCACCGTACAGCCGGTTGCTATGACCAGCCTGTGGTTCTACCTGATGGCCTATGCGGTTGCGTCGGCAGCCACCATGACCGCCGCAACGGCCCTATGTGGCCGCGATGATGACGATCGCCTGATCGATCTGCACGGTGCTGCACGGCGTCACCCCATGCTGGGTGTCGCCTTGAGTATCCTGGTGGCGAGCATGGCTGGCTTACCGCCCACTGCTGGGTTCCTGGGTAAGTACCTGATCTTCTCCGAGTTGGTCGCTAAGGGGCACGTGATCCTGGCGGTCTTGGGTATGCTGATGGCCGTGGTTGGCGCGGTGTATTACATGCGCTTTGTGATCGGCCTGTGGAGCGGCGACGGCAACCGTGTGCCGGTTCGCGGCCTCGGTGGTTTGGCCTGGGCTTCGGTGGCGGTGGCGGTGGTCGTGACGGTGGCCTTGCTGGCGATGCCGGGCGTGATCATCGACATGCCGGCGGCGCCAATCGCTAGCACTGCGCCTTGAGTCAGATGGCTCACACCCATCAAATCCGCGTTCGCTACGCCGAAACCGACGCCCAGCAGGTGGCGCATCACAGCGCCTACGTGGTGTGGCTTGAAGAGGCCCGTATTGAGGCGCTGCGCACGCTAGGGCGCAGTTATCGACAACTGGAGGCCGATGGCACCTTGTTGCCGGTGATTGCGGTGAACGTTCGCTACCGGCAGGCCCTGCGCTTTGACGATGTGGCAGATCTGGTGACCGAGGTGAGCGTTGATAGCCCAAGTCGGATCAGCTTTGCGACGGCGGTCTGCCATGGTGAGACCCTGTGCGCCGAGGCTACGGTGACGGTGGCGGCGGTGGGTGCCGATGGGCGCCCGAAACGTTTGCCGGCCGACCTGGTGGCTCTGCTGGATTGAGCGCTGTCGCCACACGGACCTCGTCGGTTGGATGATTGCCTGGCGCCGGGCAGGGGTAGCGTAGCAGCATGGCAGATGGCTCGATCGGTGAAGAGCAGATCAGGCAGGTCAAAGAGGCCGTTGACCTGGTTCAGTTGATTGGCGAGTACACGCCGGTGCAGCGCTCTGGCGTCAATTTCAAGGCCTGCTGCCCGTTTCATGGTGAGCGCACGCCGTCTTTCTACATCTATACCGAAGACCAGCACTACCACTGCTACGGCTGCGCGACCCACGGCGATGCGATCTCCTTCGTGCGCGATAAAGAGAACCTCGAGTTCGTTGAAGCGATGGAGTTTCTGGCCCGCCGCGCGGGTATCGAGCTGAACTATCAGCAAGACCCTGATGCCCGGCAGCGACGGAGTCATCGCGAACGCCTGCTGGCGATTCACGAATGGGTCTGCGCCTATTACGAACGCTGCCTGTGGCAGGGTGACGATGGCGCCGAGGCGCGTCTGTACCTGCAGGATCGTGGCTTGACCGAAGAGACCTGTCGCCGTTTTCGGCTCGGCTGGGCTCCGGGGCGTGGCCGTTTGATCGAGGCAGCGTTTCAGGAGCGCATCGACGGTCAGCTGTTGGCCGAGTTAGACTTGGCCTTGGAGCGTAACGGCCGTTTGACCGATCGATTCTTTGAGCGCCTGATGTTTCCGATCTGTGACCGCTTCGGTCAGCCGATTGCCTTTAGCGGGCGTCTGCTGCCGGCAGCTGAAGCAGCCGCCAAAGAGGCCGGGCGCGGCGTCGGCAAATACGTCAACAGCACCGACACCCCGCTCTACAGTAAGGGCAAGGTGGTGTTCAATCTGCACCGGGCGCGCGGCTTTTGTCGCGAGGCGGGCCGCTTGTTGGTGATGGAGGGGCCAACCGACGTGATGGCCGCCGACCAAGCCGGCATGGGCGAATGCACGGCAGTATTGGGCACGGCGCTCACGCCCGAGCACGGCCGGCAACTCGGCAACGCAATTGTTGGACGTGGTAATCTGCTACTGCTGTTTGACGGTGACCGCGCCGGCCAAACCAACAGCCTGAAGGCGGTTCGTACCTGCTTGGCGGTAGGGGTGCCAACCCGCGTGGCGGTGATGCCTGAGGGCCAAGACCCGGCCGAATTGCTGCATGGCGCCAGCGCTGACTCGTTCGAGCAGATTCTCGATACTGCGCGTCCGGACGTTCCGCATCTATTGCAGACTTTGGCGCCACGGCCGCATACGCTTGACCAGCGCGAACGGCTCGACGTGGTTGATAAGATCATGGAATGCCTGCGTCCGGTTAGCGACCGTGACTTGCGCGATGGCTATATCGACGAGTCCGCGCGTTACCTGGGAGTTGATGCGCTGCGCTTGCATCGCCGCCTGAGCGAATCCATGGATCCGGTTTATGGTTCGCCACCGCCGGAAGAGGAGGCGGGCCCATATATCGAGCCCTTGCCAGAGCTGGAGCGTGCCCAGGAGACGGTGCTGCACTTGGTGATTCGGCACGCCGAGTTGCGTTCGATTGCCTTTGATGAGCTCGGGCTCGAGCCGGTGGCGTTCCCGGAGCCGTGGCGCGGCTTGATAGAGACCCTGGTGGTGCGTCCGGATGCCGATCTTGATGCGCTGCTGGTGGCCGATGCCGTGCAGGCAGAGCCGCGTTTGCGTGAAGCCTGTTATCGCTTTGTTCGCGAGCCCAGCACGCGGCACCATGTTGACCTCAGCATCGAGCCCGACCGTATCTTGCGCGAGTCGACAGCGGCGATGCGCGAGCGCGATGGCTTCGATGAAGGCCAGTTGTTGCAGGCGCTGAATCAGGCTCAGCAGGACGGCGATTTCGTGCGCTGCGAACAGCTGTTCAAAGACCTAGCTGAGCTGCGCAGTAGTCGTCGTGATCAAGCGGGGCGCTAGAACGGCGATTTGTCCTAAGTGTCTGCCATGAAGCAACTTGCGTTAAAATCAAGGGGCTTGCTATTTGACCCCGGCTTGTAAAATTGTGCGGCTCAAACTGGCGTCCAGATCTGTTTGGCGCCTCGCAACCACAACCAATACCACCAAAGATCCCAATTAAGCATGGCCACTAAGACTGCTGCAAAGACCAAATCCGCCGCCAAGAAGCCCGCCGAGAAGGGAGCTGCTGCTCCGAAGAAGACTGCTGCCAAGAAGCCCGCTGCGAAAAAGACAGCCGAGCCCAAGGCCGTAGC
>JAQIBG010000057.1 GCA_027859175.1 Planctomycetota bacterium
GGCAGGTGCGCGGACCGAACTGGAGGCGGGTGACCTGACGCTCGTTGCCGGCAAGGCCACCGTGAGCCTTGCTGCCAGCCGCGTGGGCTCGCTGCTGCTTGAGGTGAGCTACGCGAACAACCGGGGCCGTGGCGGCGCGGTTTGCGATTGGCCGGCGATTCAGCCCTCGGCCGACGAACCCGTAGACTTTGACGCCTTTTGGGCCAGCAAGATAGCCGAGCTCACCGCCGTGCCGGTGAATGCGCAGCTCGAACGTGTGGAGGTTGATCCGGAAGTCGATTACTGGCTGATCACCATGGATAATATTCGTGGGAGCAAGATCTACGGCCAATTGGCGATGCCGAAGAAGCGTGATGGTCCGTTGCCGGCCTACTTGCAGGTGCAGTGGGCGGGGGTGTATGGGCTCAGGCACGAATGGGTGGCGCATCAGGCCAAGCGTGGCTTCCTGGCGCTCAACATCATCGCCCATGATCTTCCGATCAATAAAGACGAGGCCTTCTACGCCGAGCTCAAAGCCGGCGCGCTGAAAGACTATCCAGCGATTGGCTTCGATGACCGCGAGGCCAGCTACTTTCTGCGCATGTACCTGTCCTGCTATCGTGCCGCCAACTACTTGGCAATGCATCCGGATTGGAACGGAACCACGCTGCAGGTTGCCGGTGGCAGTCAGGGCGGTTTGCAGGCGGTGGTAACGGCGGCTTTACATCCCAAGGTGACGGTGGTGACGGCCAATGTGCCAGCGGGTTGCGATCATACTGGCGATGACGTGGGGCGCTTGCCCGGCTGGCCGCGGCTCCTGGCCCGGGCTACCGACGCCAATCGCGCGGCGGTGCACAGCACCAGTGCCTACTTTGATGTCGTGAATTTTGCGCGCCGTGTGCAGGTGCCAACGCTGGTTGGTGTTGGCTTGGTGGACATGACCTGTCCACCCGAGGGCGTCATCGCGATGTTCAATCAACTGCAGGGCCCGAAGCAGTTGGTGATCATGCCGGTGGCTGGTCACATGAATAAGCACGGGTCGCATAAGCCGTATTACAGCGCGATGGGCGGATGGAATTCTGCTATCGCAGCCGGGCGAGATCTCCCGATTCGGGAATGATTGCCGCACCTTTACCCGAGGAGTTAGCTATGTTTGCGTTTGGACGTATCGCCGTGTTGGGCGTGTTGTTATGCGCGGTGGCCCCGAGTGCCGAGACCGCTGAGAAGCTGACCATCGACTCGTTGCCGGCCCACAGCAGCATCGGCTTCTTGGGTGATAGCATCACCCAGGGGGTGACCTTAGCCTGGGACAAATCTGGCGGCCATAGTTGGCGCGATGAGATGAACCGTGACGAGGTGAAGCTCGATCAAGGCGGGCTCTATCACCAGGTGGTGCAGCTGTTTTTGGCCACGCGTTACCCTGGCAAGGATTTGTGGACGGTGAATCTGGGGCATGCGGGCGGCAAGGCCTCGCATGGACTAGAACGTATGTCCTATGACGTGTTGCCATTTTTGCCTGATGTCACGCTGCTGCACTTTGGAATGAACGACTTTGGTTCCCTGGGCTACCTGAATCCTGATAAGCCGCCCGGCACTGCCTCAAAGCAAAAGCGTCGCGATGAGTTTACCCGCAATATGACCAAGCTGATTGAACAGTTGCGCGAGGCAGGCAGCCAAGTGGTGATGATGTCACCAACTATTTACGACGAGTTTGTTGATAAAAAGGTCAAGCCGGGCCACGGGGCCCAGGCCGAGTTGGCAGAGTATGGCACCATATCGCGAGGCTTGGCCGAAGAGTTCGGCCTGCCATTTATCGATCTGTACACGCCGATGCTCGCGATGACTCAGCAGTATCAGGCCGATAACAAGCGCTGGAGCCTGACTAAAGACCGCGTGCATCCGAGCTTTGGTGGTGGCGGCGATGAGCTTATGGCCTTCCATATCCTTACCGCGCTTGGCGCCTCGGGGACTGTGTACGAGGTGCGAATCGCCAAGGGCGCCGCTGAGGTGGCCACCAACGCGCAGGTGAGCGATGTGGCGACCAGCGCGACTGGTGTGAGGTTTAGCCTTACCGAGCATGCGCTGCCCTACCCGGTGCTGCCTGGTGATGCTGGGTTTGCCAAGTTGCTGCCTTTTGTCGACGAGTTGAATCGCCAGATTGTGGCGGTCGCAGACTTGGCTCCCGGAACCTACGACGTGTTGATCGATGATGTGGCCGTGGGCAGTTACAGTGCCGAGGAGCTCACTGCCGGGGTCAATCTTGGCGCCAACACCAAGACGCCGCAGCATCAGCAGGCGCTCGCTGTGCGCGATACGGTCTTGTTTCGCAAGGCTGTGCTTGAGCAGTTCGTGCGTGTCATGCGGAATAATTGCCGCTTCTCGCTGAAGCAGGACAAGGATATCGACTGGGATGATCCGGAGTCGGTTCTTGCTGGTATCGATCGCTTTCGCGCGGCGAGTGAAAAGAGTGGCAAGAAAATCAGAGGCTGGCGCGGCTATGTTTTGGGAACGGGCGCGTATGCGCTCCAGCACAAGCAGGCGATCCTTGACGAACTCGCCGCGATTCGGGCTCAGCTCGCAGCGATGCCGAGCAGTTATGAGCATCGCTACGAGTTGCGCCGCCAGTAACAGCAAACAGGCCGCTGCGCTGCAGCGGCCTGTTGTGGTGCAGGGCCCTTGTTAAGGCTTACGGGATGGCGCCACCGAGAACGGGCGTTGGCGCATAATCGCGGTGTTCGAGGGCGATACGGCCCTTGAGGCGTGCGAAGATCGCTGGGTGCTGGTCTTTGATGTCGGTGTCTTCGTGAACGTCGGTTTCGAGGTCGTACAAGAATTCAGCGCCGTCGCCGTCGCGATAGAATTTGTGGTTTCCTTCGCGCACCGCGATTTGGCCCAGGTACTCGTGATACAGGTACGGGTGGCTGGGCTGCTCGTCTTCGCGCCCTTCAAGCAGCGGGACTAGCGAGTGGCCATCGGCCGGTCCTTCAGGCGGGAGCATGACCAACTCACAGAAGGTGTTCATCAAGTCGGGGAAGTAGCACAGTTCTTCGCTGACCCGGCCGCCGGGAATGCGGCCTGGGCCCCAGGCGATGAAGGGCACGCGGATGCCGCCCTCGTGCAGGCTGCGTTTGAAGCCCTGGAACGGACCGGCCGAGTCAAAGGTTTTGACTGCGTGGCCACCTTCTTGGTGGGGGCCGTTGTCGCTCGAGAACATGATGATGGTGTCTTCGGCGAGGCCGAGCTCTTCGAGCTTGGCGCGCACCTTGCCAACGGTTTGGTCGATGCGTTGCAGCATGCGCGCGAAGCCCTTTTCGTTGTCCTTCCAATCCTTGGTGGCGAAATCACCGTACTCGTCGACTTCCATGCCATCGGGCGAGTTGCCGCCTTCGTTGTTGGCGTGTGGCAGGTTGGTGCAGTAGTACAAGAAGAAGGGGCGATTCTGGTTTTCCTCGATGAAGTCGAGGGCTTCCTTTTCGACCAGGTCGGGGGTGTAGTCGACCTTGAGTTCAGCGACGCCGACGCCGGTTTCCCATTGCCGCTGATCGCCGGCTGGCGGGCGATTGCGTAGGTAAAACTTTTTGCCGTCTTCCAGCAACCAGGGCGGGAAGAAGTTGTGCGCATGGCGCATGCAGTTGTAGCCGTAGTGGTGGTCGAAGCCCTTTTTGAGGGCATCGTCATGCGCTTGCGAGTTGCCAACGCCGTATTTACCGGTGCAGGTGGTGGCGTAGCCGGCCTTGTGGAACACCTTGGCGATATTATTGATGTCGTCGGGCAGGTAGGGGTCGGCGAGGTGGCGGATCGGCAGGTGGCCGGAATGCAGGCCGGTCATGATCGAGGCGCGTGCTGGCGAACAGACCGGGCTGGTGGTATAAAAGTCGGTGCAGCGGAGGCCTTCGGCGGCGAGTTTGTCGAGGTTGGGCGTGCGCAGGGTTTTCTGGCCATAGCAGCTGAGGTCACCCCAGCCGAGGTCGTCACAGAGGATGAAAACGATATTGGGGCTACGCATAGCGGTCTCCGGCCTGGTTGCGGCGCTGAGGGCAAGGATGAGGCTTGTGAGCAGTGCAATACGAGTCGCGATGCGCATAGCTCATCCTGACGTGATTCGGTGTCGACGCGGCAGTGTAGGCACCTCGTCACAAAAAAGCCAGTTTTTGCTGGGGAGCTTACATATACGTAACCAGCACCGGGGGCCTGCGGTGCATCCACTGCGATGTTTGGGTCGGCTTGACGGAGGCTGGGTGGCGATCGCGACTTGGTTGCGCGCGTGGTGCACGCACGATGCGCGCAGTCATGACCTGCTCTCCTGCGCGTAGCGCTCTTCTCGACCAGCTTGCCGATCAGATCGTGACCGTGGTGTGTAATCACCCGGTGCGCGTGGCGATCGATGGTATCTCAGCGAGCGGTAAAACGGTGCTGGCCGACGAGCTTGCTCAGCGCATTTCCGCACGTGGGCGGCCGGTGATTCGGGCGGCGCTCGATGGTTTCCATCACGCCGCCGCAATTCGCTATCGGCAGGGGCGCGATTCGGTGGCGGGCTATGTGGACGATAGCTTCGACCTGGTCACCATGCGGCGTGTCTTGCTTGAACCCTTGGGGCCTGGTGGTGATCGGCGCTATCGCTCGGCGGTTTATGACCTTCACGATGAGTCGCCGGTGAGCTTACCGGAAGCAGTTGCTGCCGACGACGCGGTGCTGATTTGCGAAGGCGTTATGCTGCTGCGGCCGCCACTTGACGATTGCTTTGACTTGCGGGTGCTGGTCCAGATCTCAGATCAAGAGGCGGTGCGCCGTGGTTGCAGGCGTGATGCGGCGCGCCTCGGCGGCGAGGCAGAAGTTGCGCGCAAATATCGCGATCGTTACTTGGCCGGGCAGGGCCAGTATTTACGCCAGCACCGCCCGGATCTCCGGGCCGATGTACTTATCGACAACGAAGATCCAGACCGCCCGGTAATGCTCGCTAGGGCACCCGCATGAGGCGCTTGGCGATCAGCATCGCTGGCACGTAGACCAGGATATACAGCACGATCCAGCCGGTGTCCCAGTCCCAGCCGAGCCAGGCGAAGGGGCGGAAGAACGCGGTGTCGGCGTCTTTCACCAACTGGTCTTGATATTGCAGGGTCACGCTGGTGACCGGGCCATTGCCAAAACGGTGAACAGGCAGCAGGCGTGCCGGGAGACCGGGGCGTTCGACCAATTCAACCTGCGACGGTGCCACCTCGGCGCCGAAGCGCAGCGGAACCTGCGCCAGCGACTTGCCTGCGTCGTTGCGCAGGTCGAGGGTCAGAATGCCAGCGCGCTCCTGCGGAATGACGGTCCAACTCAGTTCTTGTGACGGCATCGGGCCCGCTAGGTAGGCGTCGAGGTCGGCCAGGCTGGCGTCGCGCGCGGCGCGTGCGGCGGCGCGCAGATCCCAGGCTAAGTCGGTATCCGGTTTGCTGCGGCTCCAATCACGGCGCAGCTGTTCGAGCGTGGAGCGGATCGCCGGCGGGCTCTGCGTGACCGGCGTCATGTCGGTGTCGATGGCGAGGTGTTCGCCAGCGGCGGTGATCGAGCCCTGGTACTCACCGTCAATTTCGGCGATGACCTGAACCGGCGTGCCGGGCACGCTCGGGGTCGCTTCGATGCGGTCGGTGAGCCAGAAAACCACCATGATCATTGGGCCGAGTAACAAACCGACCGGCACCATGGAGGCGCCCAATAGGCGCCACTGCACCGGCCCCGCGGCGGCCTTGCAGGCGACTGCGGTTTCACTGGCCGCGTCGCTTTGCCCCGCAATGCGCGTAGCGCGTTTGCGCAAGGCGGCGGCGCGGTCGCGGGCGCAGCGCAGGCGTGGGTTGTCGGTGACCAGAGCCTGCAGGCCGATGCAGCAGATGGCCATCACGATGGCGACTACCGTGACGGTCCACGCGCCGCTAATGACGCTGGCCAGCGGCCACAGCAGGGCGTCGAGCAGGGCGATGCTCGGTTGGTAGACGGCATCGACAGACCAGGTGCCGGGCCAGAAGGCGGCGGCGAGATACAGGCCCCACACCAGTAGGCTCAGGCTGCGCCAGCGCGCGGCGCTGCGGCATTTAGGACCGGGCGGCGGCGGCAGGTCGGCTTGGCTGAGGGTATAGCTGAGCGCCTGGTCAGCGGCGGGCTCGTGTTCGCTGCTGGCGGCAATGGCGCCACGGTGAATGCGTCCGCGGCTGCCATCAACCTGAATGGTTTCGTTAGCCGTGAGGATGCTGGTGGCACCATCCAGCACGACGGCCGGGATGCCTAATTCGCGCGCGACCACCGCGCCGTGACTCAGGGCGCCGCCGCGCTCAAGTACCAGGGCCGCGGCGTTGACAAACAAGGGTGTCCACGAGGGGTCGGTGCTTGGGCATACCAGCACGTAGCCGGGCTCGGCTTCGCCGGCCTGCTCAGGGCTGAACACGATGCGCACCGGGCCGCTGCCGCTGCCGGCTGCGATCGCGAAGCCGTCGAGACGATCGCCACCTTGGGGTTCGGGGGCTTGGCCGAGGTGGTCGAGTTCGGCCGTGTCGATCACGGCTGGGAGATGCAGGGCGGCCTCGCCCTTGTGACGTTGTCGCGCCTGATCGATGGCTTGCAGGGGGGCGTAGCCGCTGTGCAGGGCGCCGAGGAAGTGGTCTTGATCAAGCAGGAAGACGTCGTCGCCGATGCCGAGGCGACGGCCGGTCTCAAGCGCAAGACGGCGCAGCACGGCGTAGCCGCGCATCAGTTCGTGTTTGCCGTCTTCGCGGAAGCTGAGGTAGCGTTGCAGCAGCGCCCGTTTGCTGCGGATCGCATCAGCACTGCTGGCCGGCATCCGTGTACACAGGGCGGCGCATTCAGATTCACTGTGTTGGCTGGCTTGGCGGTGGCGCTCGAGGGGATCTTCAGCGTCGCGCATGCCTGCCGCCAGGGCGTCGATGTCGTTGGGGCGTTCGTGCCAGCGTGGGGTGGCGAGATCGAATTCGGTGGGGGCGCGATGGCCAAACTCGACTAGCCACTCGTCGCGACTGCACTGGCCCAGTGCCACTGCGCGTAGTCGTGAAGCCGAGCGCACGGTGCTGTTGGCGGGGCCGCCAAGCGCGATGCGGTCGGCAACCGCAGCTGGGTTTTCGTCCCAGCACCAGGGTGCGAGGTCCTGGGTCAGGCGCGCTATCGCGTCGGCACACACCACCGAGGGCAGCAGCGACAGCGGCGCGAAGTCATCGAGGATGCGCTGCTCGGCACTGTGCCACGCTTTCAGCAGTTGCTCGCTATCCAGCGCACTGAGATCGTTGGCCATCTCTTGATCGGTCCAGGCGCGGAAGGCCGGGATGTGGGTCTCAAGTAATTGCTGGTCGAGATCCGCAGCGATTTCAGCGATGCCGGCGCCGATCGCCGCCAGGCGTTGATTGGCTGCGCGCATGGTGGCGGGGTCGCCATCGGGAATGGTCGGTGGCTCTTGCGCGGCATCGGGCTTGCTGCGCAGCAGGTCGAGGTCGTAGCTGAAGGGATAATCAGCCCAGAACAGATTGCCGCCGGTGCTCAGGTCCAGGTAGGGGCGGCCGCCGATGAGTTCAAGAACGGTGCCGGGCGCGGGATCGAAGCCAACGGCGCGGTACAGATTGCCGAAGCCGCCGGCACCAGACATGAAGCGTTCAATCAGCGACCAGGTCAGTGGGCTGGGGTGGGGCAGCGTTTCGCTAATATTATGGCGAACCCACGGCCCGGTTCCGTGATCGCGCGCGGCGGCTAGGCGGGCCGCCTCGTGTGCGGCGATGCGTTCGGGAACCGCGTTGAGCGTGGTAATATTACGGCTTTGCAGCAGGAATAGGCGCTCGTTGGCGAAGGCCCATTCGAGGTCTTGTGGGTGGCCATAGACGCGCTCGACCTGCTCGCCGAGCGCGCGCAGTTCGTCAACCTGACTCGCGCTGAGGCTGGGTTTGCGGCGACGATCATCGGGCACGGCTTGCTCGGCGTGGCTGCCGGGCACGATTTCGATGGTTTTATCGGCAATGACGGCGTGCCGTACGCTGCCGTCGTCACGCGCGACCACGAGGGTGTCGGGTTGCACCAGTGCGCCGACCACTGCTTCGCCCAGGCCCCACGATGACTCGATCAGCATCTCGTCATCACGACCGCTGCGTGGGTTAACCGTGAACAGCACGCCGGCGCAGTCGCTGGGCACGAGTTCTTGCACCGCCACTGCCATCGCAACGGCGTTGATGTCGATGCCCTGCTCGGCGAGGTAGCTGCGCACGCGCGGCGTGTCAACCGACTGCCAGCAGCGCAGCACGGCGTCGCAGATCGCGTCATCGCCTTGGACGTCGAGAATCGTTTCGTATTGACCGGCCATCGAGGCGCCGGCCATGTCTTCGGCGGTGGCCGAGGAGCGCACCGCCACCACCGGGCGGCCCATGCTGGCGTAGGCGCTGACGATGGCCTCACGCACTGGCGTGGGCAGGCAGTCAGGAAATTCGCCGGGCGTGGTGGCTGCGCTGCGCCAGGCAGCGGTGGTGACGGCAAAGCCGCCGGGCACGGGCAGGCCAGCGTGCAGCAGGCGCGCCAGATTGATCGCCTTGCCGCCGACCATGTCGGGGTCACGACAAAGCTCGAAGGGCAGGCACAGGGTCATGGTGCTGCTCCGACCATGCGCCGGAGACCACCGGTTTCCGAGCCAACAAAGACGGAGCCTTCGGCGATGATCGGGGCCGAGGTGGTTAATTTCATTTCGCCGGCACGATCATTGATGAAATGACGCTCAACTTGGGTGCCATCGCTGCGCTCGAAGATTGCTAAAAAACCCGTGTTGGTGAGCGCGTACACCGATTCGCCAGCGATCGCAGCACCGGCAAGAATCGGCTGGTCATCTTTGATCCGGCTGCGCCATAGCACGCTGCCCTCGGCGGCGATGTCGATGGCGACCAGTTCGCCATTGCGGCATGGCACGGCGGCAAAATGACCATCAACGGCTATCGGTCCGAGTACGGCGTCGGGCATGTCGACGGTCCACTTGGTGGCGCCAGTGGCAGCATCGAGGGCGAGTACGCGGCCCTCTGGGTCTTTGACCGTGTGGACGATGTCGCCCTTGCCGCAGCCAACCAGCACCGTGTCATCGATCAAGGTGATTGGACCGGTGGCTGGGAACGGGCTGGGGACATCCCACAGTACCCGCTTAAGACCGGCGGCGGCCAGTTCGGCATCGCTCTCGGTGCGCAGGGCTACCACGCGACTGCCATTGAGGCCGCTGCCAATGTAGCAGATACCTTGATGCAAGATCGGGGCGCTCTCGGGATCGGCCACCGGAGCGCGGAACACGACTTCGCCGGTGCTGATACGAACACCGAGCACAAAGCCCGGGTTGCCGCGGCCGTCTGGGTCGCCTTCGGGTTTGCCGCTATCGGCATTCTCAACCGCGCCGGCACCGATCACCACCAAGTCACCTTCAATGGCGGGCGAGCTTTCTAGGTGCAAGGGTGTGGCGACGGTCCAGCGCACGGCGCCGGTAGCGGCGTCGAGGCACAGCAGTTCGGCATCGAAGTCGGTGTGGAGTCCTTGGCCAATGATCAACGATTGGCCGTCAGCGCTCAGGGCTGGCGAGCTATAAAAACCGGTGAAATAGCGTTCGGTGCCGGGTGCGGCCACTTCGCACAGCCACTGTTCGACGCCGGTGGTGGCATCGAGGCAGAACACCGCGCCAAAGCTGCCGCCTTCGGGATCGAGCTGACACGAAGCGCCATACACCATGCCGCCGGCAACCAGGGGCGAAGACAGGATCATATTGAAGCGGTCGTCGTAGGGATAATACGCCCAGGTTGTTTGTAGACCGCGTGGTGCCGGGCCACCCATGTGACCACTGCGGCCGTTATTGCCGCGGAACGGAATCGCAGTTTGGGTAGCATCGGCGGCGAGCGGGTCTGCGGCGGCCTGGCTTGCGGGGGCGCTGGGAATCGGCGCCATCGCGCGTTGACGAATGATCTCCAGGGCAACCTTAGACCAATCGGTGCCGGTAGCGGCGCCGGTCACGGCAACCGTGGTGCCGCCACGGCGACTCTCGGCGGGGGCAGTGATCCAGGTATAGAGGCCCCAGGCGCCACCGGCAATCGCAGCGAGGATGAGCAGGATCCACGGCTTGGCTTTGAGAACCCTGATCAACTCGCGCGGTTTCAGCAGCAGGCCGATGGTGTTGGTCACGCCCACCGCAATCAGCGGTGCAAGCGCTGTGCCGGCCTGTGCGACCACCGGAACCACGCCTCGGCGGGCATTATTGCGCGTTGTCATGGCAGCAGCTCCAGCAGATCGGTCAGGCGCACGATGCGCAGGTCGGGGTTACAGTCGCGCACGTCGTCGGCATTGTGGACATTGCCGGTTTCCAGCAGGCAGGTTTTGAACCCGTATTTATGTGCACCGGTGATGTCGCGGCCAGGGTTATCGCCGATGTGGAGGATACTGTCGACCGGAACCCCGAGCTTGCCAATGAGGTCATCGAAGTGGCGGGGGTCAGGCTTGCGGCGGCCCACTGCGGAGCTGAAGGAGTAGGCATCGATCAGGTGATCCAGCTGGTGACGCTTGAAGTAGCGCTCACAGGCGGGGCCACTCCAGATGATGTGGGAGAGGATGCCGATCAGATAGCCGCGGCGCTTGAGTTCGCTCAACACCGGTTCAACGCTGGCAAACAGCGCGAGCACGTCGGTGAGTTCGTCTTCGCACCGCGCCACGGCCTCATCGGCCACGGCCGGATCCAGGCCGGATTCCGTGACCCAGCGTGCAAACAGGGCCAGGTAGTCCATCTCGTCACCCGCGGGGTTGCGGACTGTGTCGACCGATAGCTTGTAGGCGTCGAATTGCTCACGCAGGCAGCGTTCAACGAAGGCGGTTCCGGGTTTGCCGCCGAGATCACGCAAGTCCTGCTCGAAACGGGAGAAAGCGCGCCTCTGTACCGGTTCGTAGGGCATCCCGGTGTTGGCGGCGAGGGTATCACCCCAGTCAAAGGAGATGGCGCGGAGGGGAGGCAGCGTGGTGTCCATAGAGTCCTTCGTGGTCTTGGTGACTACGTCGACGAATACGCATTAATGACTACGAAGTCAACCGGCATTGCGTTGACTACATTGGTAAAATGTCAACAAAATGACCATATATGAGAGTGTGTCACTTTCCGGTGATGGGTTAATGCGAGTATAGAAACTACGTAGTCAACGCAGCTGGCAGCATGGCCGTACGCATTTAAACACGGCCCTCGGCCGAGCCATTCCCCTACGATTGGAGCCCACCAATGCTTGCACGACTCAGTTGCGTCTGCCTCATCGCCGCTCTCGCGGCCCCGCTCATCGCGAGCGAGATCATCACCGAACCCACCATCACCACCAAGGTGGACGGTGAAACGCGTTGGTATGCCGATGCCGCGCAGGTGCCGGGCTATGCCGACGCTACCGCGCATAATCCGGGCTATGATGTGCCCGGTTTGTGGCATG
The DNA here is from genome assembly GCA_027859175.1 of Planctomycetota bacterium. Lineage (GTDB taxonomy): Bacteria > Planctomycetota > UBA11346 > UBA11346 > UBA11346 > GH22. The sequence continues at coordinate 11,427 of JAQIBG010000057.1, forward strand.
ACCGGGTTAAAAAAAGCCTGCATGCCAAGCAGGAGTGGCCCAAGGTCCGTGTGCTGGTGTGGGCCAATCCGGGCAAGAGCGCTAAGGATGGCTTCGAGGCCAAGCATTGGCTCGAAGACGGCAAGCCGGCGACCGCCCCGATTGACGAGAATACCGACTTGGTGCTGCCCGATGCCAAGGGCAACTATTGGGTCAGCGTGGGTAACGGTAAAAAGTACCAAGCCGCCAAATTCCGTCATTTGACCGTTGGCAGCAAGGCAGCGATGGTCGGACACTTCGCGATGCGCGGTAACCTGTGGGTCAAGCGTGGTGGCACTGTGCAGTACCTTGATAGCGCCGTGGGAGGCGATCACTGCTTCTGGCGCATCGATAATATCATCTCTGATCACGATCGACGCAGCACCTCCCTGGTCGACCACTTCCATTTCAAGAAGGAGGCCGGTTCGTCGCAGGAATTCATCGGTCTGTATCGCAGTGAAGACAATTGGCAGTTCCATAGCGGCCTATTCATTATTGGGCCAGATAGTGAGATCGGCATGGGCAGCCGCACCCCGCCGAAGATTGCCGACGGTGCTGCCGTGGCCTTGATGGATGGGGCCAAGTTGTCGCGGCGTGAGAACTGCGACTGGCAAGACGACCTCACGGTGATCGGTACCCTGACCGCTGGTCTGGAAGACCGCCCGCTCAAGCGTGATGCGCGCTTGGCCCTTGGCTGGAAATCGAAGGGCAAGGCCATCGACAGCACCAAGGGCGGCCATCGTAAGCCGGGTCCCGATGACGTGGGTATGGTGGTTCAGGAAAGCGGCGTGATTAAGGTGTTCAGCACCGATCCGAAGCAGGCCCGTCTCATCATCAACTGCAACAAGCGTGACCCCAATTGGGGTCAGATTGAGATCATCACCCGCAAATTGCCGGTGAGCGGAGAAGAGGCCAAAGAACGTATGCAAAAGATACCGAGGTTGACCGACATGGTGATCAAGGGCACGGTTGATTGGACCGGCATCGTGCTTGATGACATTCGCACCGGCGGCATCAAGGTGCCCTCGGTGCCCAAGATTGGGAGCGCCGACGCGCCCGTTTTTGGCGACCACAATGAGGCCGCCCCGGCCGACCTTTTCGCTCCCTTGCAGTGAGGATTTGATTGATGCGCACGCCCATCTTTATGTCTGTGTCTTTGTGCCTGTGCGGCGGCTTGCTGACCGGTGCTGAGTTGGTGTCTACGGCATCCAGCATGGCACCACTCGCGCAGGCGCTGACCGCGCCAACGCTGGTCGATCCGACACTGCAGCCGTTCGATCTGTTCGATCGGTATATGGGCGTGCTGTGGGTGAGCGTGGAGGCAGTCGACAACGAGGCCGGCACCGTGAGCCTTGCTGTGCGTCGCGTGCTCAAGGGTGATTTCGCAGCCACGCGTATTCAACTGCGCGTGGCTGTGGAGCAGGCCAAGCAGCCCCTTGCGTTGCTGATCGAGCCGGGCTTAGAGTTTGCCGTGTTCCTTGGTTTGCGCGGTCGCGGCCGCCACAATAACCTGCTCTTTTACGTCGGCGGCCAGGGCCAGTGGCAATTGGGCGTGATGGCCGACCCAGGCAGCGCGGAAAAGCCCGCAGCGTGGGATTGGACCGACGTTATTGCCAAGAGCGATGAGCAGCGCAGCAAGACCGGCGCCTTCAACGGTGACCCGGCGCGGTTGGCGACGATGTTGGCCGAATACGCCGATGGCCAGGGCTACTTTCCGGCCGAGGCGCATACGCGTTTCGCCGCTGATCAGGTGCTGGCTGCGGGTGATAGCCCGTATGCCGGGGTTGCCTTGTTCGATATCGATGGCGATGGGCGCGTTGATGCGCTTGGTGCCAGTGAGGCCGGCATCTCGGTGCTCAGGCAGGGCGCTGACGGTGCGTTTACTGACGTGAGTGCCGCTACCGGCCTGGCTGTAGTTAGTGGGCGCAGTCTCGGCATCGCCGACGCTAACGGTGACGGTCGC
>JAQIBG010000076.1 GCA_027859175.1 Planctomycetota bacterium
AGCCGCAGTAGCCGCGCTCGAGCCCGACCGACTGCCCCCCGGCGTTCCCGCACTCCTGGCCGCCCTCAGCGGCGACCTGCGCATCGTGGTTGTGCCCAGCGTGCCCTACCCACGGATCATCGCCGCGCTCGGGCTCAAGCCCGCCGTGGCAGGCCAAGCAGCCCTCGACCTCAGCCCCCTGCTCGCCGATCGCGAAGCCATTGAGTTGCCAGCAACAGAAGGCCCCAAGCGCTGGCAATTCACCATGCCAACCGGCCCAGTATTCCTGACCCAAGCGGCCGACCGGCTGATCATCACCACCGCGCTCGAAGCCGACGCCGGCCTCGCAGCCGCGCTGCCCACCCCTGACGCAGACACCGACACCGACGACCTTGCCGCCGGCCCGGTCCACCATCTGCAAATTCGCGCCGACCTGCCCGCCGTGTGGAGCCAGTCCACCGGCTACCTGCCGATGCTCGCCATGGCCGGCGTGCCCGGTGAGCAACTCGCCACCGTGATGGGCGCAGCGCCGCACATCGCGCAGCACCTCCCACAGTGGGAACTCGGCTGGACCAGCACCGACGACGGCTTCGTAGTCAACGAACGCGGCCTGCCCCTGTGGACGCTCCAAGCCACCATCGGCGCCGGCATGTTCACCGTGTTAGCCGACCCCGAACGCGCGCGTGACGACATCGCCGGCATTGTCGATATCGCCCGCCTCGCCACCAAACACGAAGCCGCCCTCGCGGCGCTGCGCCCCCTGGCAGCCGCCACCACCACCAACCAAGACCAGCTCATCGATCGCAACGCCGCCCTGGCCGCCGCCGGCATCGACCCTAACGCGCTACGCGCCGCAGTACCCGCCCTCGCCACCTGGGACGGCGCCAGCCCCTTCGGCCACCTCCACTCCACCGCCGACGGCCGCGTGCGCCTGCAGGGCCACGAACCCCACAGCCTACTCCCCGAACGCCGCCGCTCACGCCGCCAACGCGGCAACGACGCCCGCGCCCAAGACTTCGCCTGGACCATCCCCGTCGCCGAGGGCTTCGTCATCCACATATTCCCCAACGGCCGCGGCTACCTGCTGGAAGCCGCTCATTACCAATTCACCGAACCACTCCACGAGGCCGACGGGTTTTGACAGGCCGCCGGAATACGCCGGCCCGCTAGCCCGGGGAAACCGGGGCGCACTGAAGTCGCCATGTTTCAAGATTAGCTTCTCGCGGCTCACGATGCAGCGCGCGCACGCCGCCCTACAAGTTATCAAGCGGCGAGCGCACCGTCACCCCTGGCCGATTGAGCACATGGGTGTAGATCATAGTGGTGGTCACATCCTGATGGCCGAGCAACTCTTGGACCGTTCGGATATCGTAACCGTCTTGCAGGAGATGCGTCGCAAAGGAATGCCGCAAGGTATGACAACCGGCACGCTTGGTCAGCGATGCGCCACGACAAGCATCGCGCATCGAACGCTGGACGGCAGTGACATGACAGTGATGACGCTTCAATTGGCCATCCCGCGGATCAAGCGCCGGTCGACTCGCCGGAAACAGATACCACCAGCACAACTGCGACGCCGCTGACCCAAGCTTGAGGGCCAGCCCGGCTGGCAGCGATGCACAACCAAGACCAGCTGCCAGATCATCAGCCCGCATCAACTCGACCCGCTTAATCTGCGCCTGCACCGCCTCACGTTGCGATTCCGGCAGTGGAACACGACGGCTGCGACCGCCCTTGGCGTCATAAATCAGGAGCTGCCGTCCGGCCAGGTCGACATCTTTCACGCGCAACCGAACCACCTCACTCACCCGCAAACCCGCACCATACAACAGCGCGCCAATCAATGGCATGCTAGGCCCACGCAACTGTGCCAACACCGCACGGACCTCTGCCACACTCAGAACCGTCGGCACCTGTCGCGGCCGCTGACTCGGCCGCACGGCATCAATCGTCACTTCCGCCAGCAACTGACCCTCCTTGAGGAAAGCAACCAAGGCATTCAAGGCCTGGCGCTGCGTGCTAGCCGACACCAAACGTACCCCAACCAAATGCTCCAGAAAGGGCGCCACATGAACCGACTGCAAGGCCACCGGCCCAACTATACCTGCATGCTGCACGCAGCGACGAACCCAGGCCAAGTAGGCCTTCTCGGTCCGCAAACTGCAACGACGCGCCCGCATACTCAGTACAAAACGACGCAAGACCACGTCATCGGGTAGCACTCCCTGCTCCAGGCGCGCCAACTCCTCCGCACGCGGTCGCCCAGCCCAGCGCTGGCGCCACATGGCCCAATCAACCCCCTCCACCCAGGCCGCGCCGAGATACCGACCAAAGCGCCACACCGCATCCAAGCCCTGGAGACACTGCCAATCTGGCAGACCAAGCCCATCCAGAGCCACAAAATGCGCTAGAATATCATCTGAAGTCAAATCACGCGCACGGCACCCCGGATGACGCCGCAGCAACTGCTCAACCCGACGCCGATACCACGGAACCTGCTTAGGCCCTACCCCCTTGGCCCGCAAAGACTTAAGGTATGCATCCCACCATCGTTCAAGCACCGGATCAACCACATCGCCGACCCCAGAATCGAAGCTTGCTGCGTCCATTCTGACCCATACTATGGGGCCCATCACAAACGCAATATGAAGCATGCTATAATAACACCGCATTTATAGCGTGCTGCATATTAGAACTGTTCGATCACCGAAAAGGTCTCTCACGGAGGCACGGAGACACGGAGATGGATGAGAACGATATTGGTACCGTGATCGTGGATTGCGCAGTCAAGCTCCATCAGGATCTTGGGCCCG
>JAQIBG010000132.1 GCA_027859175.1 Planctomycetota bacterium
AGGGCCTGGCTCGTCACGTTGGACTTGCCAGGCCCCGAGCGCGGGATTGGCTGCGGTATCAGGCTGATACGTTTGAGCAGCGAATGGACCACCCCTTCAAAGCTCATTCGGACCTCAACTCCCTCCTGCTAATCTAATCCCAACCCGTTACAGCACTGAACTGAGGTCGGCTAGGTAGACGGCGCGGGAGCCGTTGCGGGAACCGTTGAAGGTGACGTAGCGGAAGCTGCGATCCCAGGCTGGATGCGGGTCGATGCGGAGTTGGCGTTGCGGGCCGAAAAATGCTGGGGCGCTGGGAATGCGCACGAGCTCTTGGTCGGTGCCGGCCTCCAGGTCGACCCAACGAATGGGGACGCTGCCGTCTGGGTAGGCTAGCTGGGCGTTGGTATATTCGTCGGTGAGCACATGGCGGCCGTCAGGGTGCATGGTCGGATGGCCACTACCGGGGATGGTGTCGTGCAGAGCGCGTAAGTCGGTGCCGTCGTAACGAACCTGAACGAAACGTAGGCCGTCACCAGCCAGGTTGAGATTCATAATAATATGTTCACCGTCGGGGCACCAGTCCGGGTGGTGGCCACCCTTGCTCCAATCGGCCCGGCTCAGCGCGACCTGCACATCGCTGCCGTCGGCCTTCATGGTGATCATCTGCGGGCCACGGCCCGGCACCGGCTTGCCATCGTGGCGGCGATAGCGCAGCACGTACATCAGGCGCGTGCCCTGCGGGTTCCACTTCACGTGAAAGCCGTACAGCCCACCGGTCGCCAATTGCTCGTCACTTAGCTCGAGTTTGTCTGGCCCAAGCTGCTGCGCGATCTCGGCGATCGACACCACCTGACTCGCCGCGCCGCTCGCGACCTCCGTCAGCGTTACGCCATCATAGCTCACCGCCCCATGATTCAGCGGCAGGCGCGGTCCTGGCGCCGAAAAGCCATAGCCCTCCTGGGTCAACTCAGTGCGCAACAAACACGGCGATGCCAAGCGGCTGCCACCGCGACTCGCCATGTACACCGGCCCGCCCAGGGCGCGCCGCGTGCCAGTAGCCGGATCGAAAACCACCGCGCGCGGCGTCCACGCTGGCTGCTCGCACAGTTCGTTGTAGATCAACTGGCTGTCGTCGGCCCCCCACTGAACCTGCGCCCCGAGCTGGGTGCCGAAGCAGGCGGTTTCGGCCACCACGCGATGACTGCCGTCGATGAGATCAATCAGCACCACCTCGGCCATTTCGCCCGGCGCGGGTAAGCGATCTTCCGTGCGCAAGCGCGTCACCGCGCAGTAACGCCCCGACGGGCTGATTGGCGAGGTGTCAAAGAAGCGATGGAAACAGCCCGGCAAATCGGGCGTCAGGCAATGCACCGGCACGGCGGGGCCGAAATCGGTGTAGGCTGGGAAGGCATCAAGCTGCATGCGGCACTCCTGCGCGTTTGCACCACGATACGATGTTGCTATCGACTTTTCCACATGACTTGTGACACCAGTGGTATCCTTTTGTATCATTCAAGATATGCTCGGCGAAATCGGATCGCAAACCGGTTTTCACGCAGCGAAATCGCCCTGTGCCAGCGCCCAGGCCAGCTACCCTCACACCATGAACATCGTGCGCGTTGAGAGCTTTGTGCGTGACCGCTTTGGACTGGTGCGCCTGACGCGCGAGGATGGCGCCCAGGGCTGGGGCCAGATGGCCCATGGCGACCCCGATGTCTGCGCCACCCTGCTGCACCGTTACCTCGCGCCGGTCTGCCTTGGCCACACCTGCACCGGCCTCGCCGAGCTTACCCAGTTGCTCGACGCCTGTGAGTTCGGTCCATATAAAAGTCGCGGCACGCACCTGATTCGCGCCCTTGCCGGCATCGATAGTGCCGGCCACGATCTGCTCGCCACAGCGGCTGGCGTCCCGGTCTGTCGCCTACTCGGCGGCGAACCGATGCGCCTCCCGGTCTACGCCTCCAGCCTCAAACGCGACACACGCCCAGCCGACGAAGTTGACACCATGCTGCGCTACTGCGAACAGCACGGCGTCAGCGCAGTCAAACTCAAGGTCGGCCATCGTCTCGGCCGGCATCGCAGCGAAGACGCGGGACGCACCGAGGCGCTGATCCCGCTCGCCGCGGCGGCCTTTGGCGACCGCAGCCTCAAGGTTGACGCCAACGGGAGCTATACCGCTGAAGAGGCAATCACCGTTGGGCGCTTATTGGAACAAAACGGCTACGATCACTACGAGGAGCCCTGCCCCTATTGGCGCTTCGACGACACCCGCGCCGTGACCGAGGCCTTAGAGATTCCGGTCGCCGGTGGCGAACAAGACTGCTGCGACGCCGTGCTGATCCATCAGGTGACAGCCGGCTGTGTAGACATCATCCAGCCAGACGTCGGCTACCTAGGCGGCCTGCGCCGCTCCTTAGCCGTGGCAGCCGTGGCTGCGCAGCACGACATGCCGTGCATGCCCCATGCCCCCAACCCCTCACTGTTGTTTCCGATGAGCATGCACCTGTCGTGCGCGATGCCAAACCGCGGCGCGTACTTGGAGCGCAATGCCAATAGACCCAGCTTCGACATCGGCATGTACACCGGCCTCAGCCCACTCGTAGACGGCGCCGTAACGGTAGACGACACACCCGGCTGGGGCGTCACGATCCGCGACGACTGGCTCTCTGCCTGCCAGCACCAGCAATCACAGCTCTAACAGCACGCAACGGCTGCCCCAAAAACCCAAGCGCCGCGAGGCGCGTCCCAGGACCCAGAACCCACCTCTATTCGGCCACCTGAGCCGCGGCTTCGGCCTCAATGGCGACCTGATAGTCGGCCGGCGTCCACAAGCGCCACACCGCCATAAACGCGTCTTTACCGCCGCCGCTGCGCGGCTGTAGCGAGCCCGGGCCGACAAAGTCGCCATCCATCCAACCCGCGGCTGCAGCCAAACCGAGTTCGTTATTAATCGCCAGCGCCCAGATCATGCCGCTCGCGCTGCTTTCACCGCCCTTACCAATGTGCGCGGCGAACACCGCGTCGCTCCAGTCACGATTCACCAGCATCACGCCAGCACCATCATCGTAACCAAACACTGAAGCCGATCCGGTTTTGGTCAAAGCTTGGCCACCCAGCAACATGCGACCCCAGCGATCCCAAGCCGCGCTGCATACCTGGCCGCGAAACACCATCGCCACCGGGCCGACCTCAGCCTTGGGCGAAATGTCGAACACCCAACTGCTCAGACCGCCGCCGCCGCCGCCCGTGGTGCCATAGCCAAGCCCCATCGCCATCGGCTGATTGATATCGGCCGGGTGGGCCCGCAGGCAGGTGTTCCCGCCATCGGCCGACCCAACCGCCACACCGTGACCGTCCGGGGCCAGGAACAGCGTCCGAATTCGGCTGTCAGACATGAACGGCGAATACTTCACACTCGATGACTTGGCCTGCTGCTCACTCCACCCCCACAATTGCTTGCCGCCCACCTTGAGCCAAGGCTGCTGCAATATTTTGTGGACCTGGTTGTAGCCAAAACTGTACGGGCCCACCGTGCCACCATTGGGAAGCTGACGCTTAAAGTCTTTACTCGACTTGCGTAGGTCGCCCTTGACCTTGGCCTCAAGGGTGCCGTCGTCATTGATCTGCACCAAGCACACCAAGCGATCTTTATTACCGGCGGCGATCTTACTGCCCTTGAAGCCGACCATATTGAACCACTGATCGCCTTCACCACCCACGGCGGTCGCGAACAAGAGCTCTGGGGTCACGCTGGGCGCAAAACGCGCGCGCGCCGGATCCATGTCTATCCGGTCGGCCGCTGAAGCAGCCTCGCTCCAGCCCGCCAGTACCAGCACCACGAGCAGAATCTTCACAGCACGCATGGGATCTCCTCAGCGTCACCCCAGGTGAGGGGCTGAACCCGTCTAGTATGCCGCATTTGCCCGCACAACGCCACCACACAGCTTGACCACAGCAGCACAGAACGTCCATCAACCTTGAGGCCGCTCGCGACTATCTATAGGTGGGCAACTGGGCCCGCGAGGAGACCGCTCATGACCGTTTCGATCCACTGTCCGAACTGCCAGCATCAAGCCCGCTGTGGAGCCGATAAAATCGGCAAGCAGGTCCGCTGCCCGTCCTGCTCAGAAGTGTTTACGATTTCAGTGCCTGGCGCGAGTGTCCGCGCTGCTGCCGAGGCCCGCCGGCGCCGCGCCGACCCGGCCCCCGAACGAACTCGCCGCCCTGGCGCCCATGCCAACCGCACTCCGCGCCGCAGCAACAAACGCGGCCGCTCCAGCGTCGGCACTGCCGTCGCCATCGTTGCGGTTCTGCTGGCCTGCGGCAGCGGACTCGCCTACGCCCTGAGCGCCGGCAATGCCGACACCAATCTCGCACCACGCCTGCCCGCAC
>JAQIBG010000140.1 GCA_027859175.1 Planctomycetota bacterium
CTGAATCCCATCCGCGCCGCGATCGCCACCACTCCGGAAAACAGCGACTGCACCAGCGTCCAAGCCCGCATCCAAACGCGCGAGAATTTTCGCAAACGCCAGGCCATCGAGGCCGCTCAATCCAGCACGGCGTCCAGCGCCGAACAACTCCGTGCGGCCGGCCTCACCCACGCCAGCGGACCCGAGTCACCCCTGTGGCTGACCCGGATTGCCGCGTGCACCATCGCCCCCGAATCCCAACGCCCCTGCCTCAGCCTCGATGACTACCTGACCCTGGTCGACGCCACCGGCCGGATCATCCGCCACGACAAACGCGGCGCGATCCCTGCCATCCTGGCGCCCATTCTTGACCGCCTCGACCTCGACCTGGATCGCTGGCTGGATGCCGTCACCAGTGCCGGGCGCTTCCTCGGCTCAGCCATCGGCTCGGCTGCGGCGCGGGCTCTTGAAGCAGCGCGACGTGGCGTCGCGTGGATTGTTGATAAGGCCAGGATTCACCGGCCACCGCAGGCCGCGACCGGCTAGGCCGGGAAATCACGCTCAGACAGGCAGCTTGAATTCCGACCAACAGTTCTACTGAACGGGTTGGCAGAAGTCGTTGGCTTTGGCAGAACAATGATCGGCCAAGTGGCCGCATGGGCCCAGGAACAGGGTTTAAGCCTATTCATATCGGTCGATTGTTCATGGAACCGGAGCGGGAAAGGCCGACTCCGTTATCTACCCCAACTGCGCGCCTGTCCTCTAGTTTTCGGTCCTCTAGTTTTCGTCGACTGCGCGCCTGTCCTCTAGTTTTCGTCTAGTTTTCGGTTTTGGCCATGCGGTGCTCGCGGTGCTTCTCCACCGATGCGCACACCGCGAGGTGGATGCGCGCTGACCGGGGCTTGGTCGCCGGCGTCCGCGCGAGCGGGCTGGGCGCGATCGCCGCCGGCAGGCCCAGAACGCGGCGGCCGCGCTCCGGGAGTCCCAGAGCTTTGTCACGCTTCGCAATCAGGATTCGAGACCGTTCCGCTTGCCCCGGTTTCGTGACCGGGCTGGACCTGTTTGGTTGATCGCTTCATGCTTGATGGCATCCGTTGCCTGAATCGTGGATCGTAGGCCGCCCGGCCGCTCCGAAAGCGATGAAAACCCATGCAATCTGCCGGCGCGGTCCACCCGACGGGGATGGGGTATACACCCCAGCATCCAAGGTGCGTGGTAGGGCTAGGCTGGTGGCCGAGTCGGTCCGCATCCGCGACCATCGACTCAGCGGCCACAGCGGCCACAACGGCCCAGGAGACCACCATGATCAACCCAACAACCGAACCCGACCACGAGTCCTTGACCGATCACGCCCGCGCCCTGCTCCAGGAGACCTCGGAGGCGGTGGGGGAGAAAGTCCACGACGCTCGCGATCGGCTGTCCGCAGCGATCGACAGCGGCAAGAAGACCTGCGGCAAGATCAGCGGCAAGATCAGCGACAAGGTCGTCGAAGGCGCCCACGCCGCGGATGAGCTCATCCACAAGCGCCCCTATCAGACCCTGGCGCTCGGCGTCGGTCTCGGTGCGCTGGTCGGTTTCCTGATCGGGCGCCGGTCCTCGCGCCGCGACAGCTGAACCGTCATGAATGCCACTCAACGTGAGATGGTGGACGTGTCGCGACGGCTCTCACGCCGGTTGCAGGTGATATGCAGCAACCGTGCGGAGCTGTTCGCGCTCGAACTCCAGGAGGTGCGCCAGCGCATCCTGAGCACCTGGCTCATGGCCCTGGGCCTCGTCGCCCTGGGCCTGCTTACGGCGATCTCCATCTCGGCGGCCATCGTGCTGGCGCTGTGGAACACCTCGCCGGTATCGGTCCTGGTGGTGCTGGGCTGCCTCTACGCGCTCGCCGCGGCGCTGCTCCATCGCGTCCTGCTGCGGCGCCTGGCGAGCTGGCAGTCCTTCCCTGCATCGTTGCACGAGTTGCGCAAGGATGCCGCCACGGTGAGCGAGCTGTTCGCATGAGCCAGATCGCACTGCGCAAACGCCTGCTCATCGCCGAGAGCGATCTGCACCGCGCCCGGCTCATGGTCGATGTCGGTACCTCCGTCGGACGGGGCCGCGCGTGGATCGGTCGCACCTCGGTGCGCTCGGCGCTGGTCGCCTTGGGAGCGACCGCGGTGGGTATGTGGCTGAAGCCGAAATCGGTTCGTGGGGCTCACGCGGGACAGTCCGAAAACTGGATCCGCGCAACCTGCAACGGCGTCAATCTCCTCGCCCACATCTGGACCGCGATCCGCCCGCGTCGGGCGGGAGCGAAATCCACCAACCACCAACCATGAACAGGAACATCATGCTCTACTGGGCCGTCGTCGCTGCCATCTTCGGCTTCGGCGGCTAGGCGGAGGACAGCGCGTACATCGCGACAATCTTCGCCGTAATCGGCATCATCCTGGCGATCGCTGGCTCGACGCCGTCACCACAGCAGGGCGATTCCTCGGAACCGCCATCGGATCCATCGCCGCCCGCGCCAAAGAAGCAGCCCGACGCGGCGTCGCATGGATTGTCATACAACCAAAATCCAGCTGATTGGTGCGAGTCACGGAAAATATGCATGCGTACCGCATACGGCTGAACAACGCGCAGGCGCTGGTATCGAAAAGAAATGCATGTCCTGAGCTTTCTCTGGCCAGCTATCGCCAGCGCACCGGGATCGAGACCCCATGTCGGACAATGACCGCAGCTCCCAGGGGCAGACCCCCCTTCAAGGACTAGGACCAGACGCCGACGGGCAGACCGCCGTAGACGCTGCATCGGGTGAGCCCGATCGCGTGCCCACCATCGACTCCATCGGTGACGCCATCGACCTCGGCCTTGCCTACGATGCCGACCTCACCGCCGCGAAGTCGGTAACCGGCGACGCGATCGAGTCCTTCGATTGGCTGCGTGAGGGGGAACCGTGCTCGGTCTACATGCTCGGCTTCGGGGAGAGCAGCATCAGTTGCTCGGCCCGATACTGGATCGACTACCCCGGCGACGTCGGCTATTTCGAAGCGATCCATCGTGGCGTGGTCGCGATCCAAGCGGCCTGCGCCTATGCCGGCATCACCATCCCCTACCCGATCAGGACCCTTGACGTACCCGCTGGGTCCTCCCTAGCGCGCAGGATCACCGACGAACCGAACGAGGATGGCGATCCACCGGGCGATGGCCATGAGCACAACTGATCGGGGTGGCCGGGCGGGGCCACCAAGCCCTCCGCCCGACTCCCGTTTCAGGAACTGCTGCCTGGCGCTGCTGCTCACGCTGGTCGCGATCGCGTTCGCCAAGTTCGCCGCCAGCCTGCTCATTCCCCTCGCATCCGCCCTCGTGCTGACGGTCCTGCTGCGTCCAGCCGTGAGGCGCCTGGAGGCGCTGCGCATGGGGTCCCTCCTCGCCTCCGCGCTGGTCATCTTTTGGATCATGGCGGTACCCCTGGTGGTCGGCATCCAGATCGCACCCGCCGCGATGCACTGGCTCGATCGGGCTCCGGTCGCCCTGCGCCGCGCGGAAGTGCTGCTGGGACACGCCGGTGGTCCGCTTGAGCAGCTCAACGCTGCTAGCCGCCAGGTCGATCGGCTTGCCCACGCCGCGGACGGCGCAAGCCTCTCAATCCCGGTTTCGATCACTGGCAGCCCCGACAGCGAGGCCTTCACCGACCGCATCGGGCCGTGGGTCTTCTCCCTCACCACCACCCTGCTGATCCTCTCCTTCATGCTGTGCTATGGGGAGCGCGCCCTGCGTGCAGCCACCGCGACCATCGCATCGACCTCACGCCGGAGGCGCGCGCAGGTCACACTCCGCCGACTCGAGCGCGATCTCGGGCGCTACCTCACCACCGTCACCGCGATCAACTTCTGCCTCGGCGTGGTTCAGACCCTGGCCTTGAGCGCCTGCGGGATGCCCAATGCGCTGCTGTGGGGATGCCTGTGCGCCGTGCTCAACTTCATCCCCTACCTCGGTAGCGTGGTCGGAACGGTCCTCGTCGGCCTGGCCGCGCTGCTCAGCTTCGGACCGGTACCCTGGGCAGCCCTTCCCCCCAGCCTCTACTTTCTGATCACCGCGATCGAGGGTTACGTGATCACGCCCCTGATCCTTGGCGCCAGCCTGCGCATCAATCCCCTGTTGGTGATCCTGGCCATCACCTTCTGGGCATGGCTGTGGGGCCTGCCCGGGGCTATGCTGGCGGTCCCCCTCCTCGCGGCATGCATGATCGTGGCCGAACGGCTCACCGGCTGCGCACCGCTGATCCGCTCCCTCGGTGGCCTTCCGCCGCGTCGCAGGTGCGCAAGTGGGACCCGGACCGCAGCCACCACGAACATCACCGCTGTGTAGCCGCCATCCACCCCGACTTAAGTCCCTTTTATAGCATCCAACAACCAGGAACCCTCGTTCATGCGCACCCCCATCATCATCGCCATCCTCGCCGTAGGCGCCCCCATCATGGCGGCCGAACCCGAGGCGGATACCAACGCCACCATCTACGCCTTCGTCGACATCCTACCCGACGACAGCGACCTTTCCGCCACCAACGATCTCGGCAGCGGTGATATCGACGGAGCAAAGTGGGACGACCACTGGCGCGCTGGCGTCGGCCTTTCCGCGCAGCACCTCCTCTCCGAGGTCGGTGGCCCGCTGCTGACCTACGGCTTCGAGCTCGGCTACAACCGCTACCTGGCCGATGACGATGAATCCGAGTTCACCGGTCGGGCACTGATCATCTCGCCCCGCATCGGGATCGGCTTCCACGCCTTCGAGTGGCTGTTCCTGGAAGGGAGCGCCTTCGCTGGCGCCGGCGTTTCCGAGTTCACCTACCGCGTCGATCCTCTGAGCATCGACGAAACCTCCGACCTCGCGCTGGCCACCGAGTACGGGCTTCAGGCCAGCGCCACCTTCGCGCTCGCCGAAACGCTGCTGCTGGGGGCCCGGGTCGGCTGGATCGCCCAGCAGCTGGAGGGCGAGTTCGAAGGCGACCCCCCGTTCGTGGATACCACCCTGGAAAGCGATACCACGGGCGTCTACTACGGGCTCTTGGCAGGGCTCCGCTTCTGATCTAGACGATCCCAGCACCACCAGCCGTCGCCCGGCCCAGGCCATTCGCCGGCCTTGCCAGCTAGGCCTCGCGGGTGGCCCGAAAAGTAGATCGAAAAGTAGACACACTACTTTTGAAAGTAAAGTCAAGCAAAGGGCCGCCCATTTGGGCGGCCTTGTTCATTTTATGGGCGGTTTGCCATCAGTGAATTGACGAGCCAGATAACGGCTCTTTGGTCCTTGTCTGGGAGCTTCCTGGGTTGCCGGGTAACCGGTTTACGAAGGCTGTTTGCATCCAGCGCCAACCCGTCGAGCATAGGCGCTGGGTGTCAGCTCTGCGATAGGTCTGCGGTTATGGTGGATGTCTTCAAGCACGGCATTGAGATAACTAACTGCAGGACAGGCACTTTACTCACGACCACACCTTAGGCCCACACCTCAATTCGTAAGCCGCTCATTGACAGACCGCAATCGGGGTTCCCATTGTGACCATTGTGACCACCGCCAGAGCCGCCCTCATCAACGACCGCAAACCGCGATGTTACCATCTCGTCACACGTTGCGTGCGCCGTGTGGGGTGCAGATAATCATGCAGCCTCCCGGCAGTACGAACTGAGCGTATTTTCCATTAATCCACAACGAACGACGGCCCCGTCGGTGCCCGATCTTCGGCCGTGGAGCGGCTCCGCATCCCGTGTCCCGGTAGGGCCTGACTTTCTTGACCCCACAGCTTGCCACCGCCATCTGAAACAACGTCGAATGCTCACACGGAGCCACAAAGCCACGGAGGGCCTGTTGCTCTCCGTGGCTTCGTGACTCCGCGTGCGGACTCATCTTCAGTCGCGTCCCGCGAGGTGGCCGTAGACCAGGACGCTGGGGGCGATATTGCGGTCGATGGTGTACTCGTTCATGAACACCCAGTGGGAGACGTCGCACCAGGTCTCGGCCAGGGGCCACTCGCGCACCGGCGGGACCATGCGCCCGGGACCGGCGATGGTGTCCCAGCCCCAGTCGCGGTGGCGGAACACCGGGTCCAGGTTGCCGTAGATCGTGATCCCCGGCGGCGGCTCCTCGAGGCCCATGGCCCACAAGTCGATGTAGAGCGGCTGCTTTGGCGAACGCTGGCCGAGACCGGTGGTGAAGGTGGTGTTCATGGGATTGGCGCCGAGGGCGAAGCCGCAAGAGCGGATGGCCCAGGCCAGGGCCTCGTCGTCGCCACTGAGCAGGTAGTGGCGCACCAGGGCGCTGCCGTTCGGGGTCGAGAAGGCGCCCATCTGCAGCGGCATGCCGAGGTCCATGGCGGTGAAATCGAAAGCCTGGGCCCGGGCGTAGGCGATCTGCTTGCGGGCGTCGGCGGCGAGGCTGGCGCGGGCCGCTGCGCGCAGTTCGTCATCGACCAGCGCGTCCCCGAGGCGGGCGTAGACGAAGGCTGCTTCCTCCTGGAGGCCCACGTTCCAGCGCCAGGTCCCCTCGCCGTCCTTCCAGATCGCGGTCTCGCGGGCCACCTCGTGCCAGCGCTCGTCGCCGGTGAGGCGGTAGCAGTGGACCGCCGCCAGGTGGCGATGGTCCTTCAGATGCCAGCCCCGTTTGAGCTCGGCGTAGCGATCGGGTTCGGCGGAGAAGGTCGTCTCGGCCCAGGCCATGGCGCGCAGGGCGCTGTCGCGGTAGGCGCCGGCGCGTTCGGCCAGGCCCAGGTCCTCCAGGACCCAGGCCGCCTGGGCCGCGGTCGCGGCGTGGATCCAGCTCGCACGCACGTCGGGGGCGAAGACGTAGACCGGCAGGCGGTCGTTGAAGCTGGCGTCCGGTCGCACCGGGTGACCCGGGGTCTCGATCCCGCCGCGGACCGCACCGTCGGCCCGCTGCAGGCGCACGAACAGGTCGAGCCCCCACAGCGCCTCGTCGAGCAGGTCGGGGAGCTCGCCGCCGCGCTCGGGGATCGCCAGCTCGACCCCGGCCCACTCGCCGTGGCACTCCAGCAGCTCGAACAGCACCCGCGAGCAGACCTGGTGCTTGGACCGACGGTCGAAATCGCCGGCGTCGTGCCAGCCGCCCCAGGCACC
>JAQIBG010000145.1 GCA_027859175.1 Planctomycetota bacterium
CACTACTCACTCCAGCAACTGGAAGCCGGCGCCACCCATGACCCCGTGTGGAATGCCGCGCAAACCCAACTGCGCCGCGAGGGCATGATCCCCAACTACCTGCGCATGCTGTGGGGCAAGCTCACCCTCGCGTGGAAATCGGAGCCAGAACAGGCCTTCGACGAACTCATCCACCTCAACAACAAGTGGGCCTTGGATGGTCGTAACCCCAACTCCTGGAGCGGGGTTGCGTGGTGCTTCGGCCGTTACGACCGGGCCTGGGCCGAACGGCCGATTTACGGAAAGCTCCGTTACATGACCACCGCCTCAGCCCTACGGAAACTGGACTTCGGTGACTACTGTGATCGGTTTGCCCCTGGCAAATGACCAATGGATTAGCACATAGGGGTGCATAATCTGGTATCGTCGATTGCCCCCAAGATCCTACCCAGCTAGACTGAATACATGCCGACCCCGAGCGACGCGCATAGAACCATCAAGATGAAGCAGGCATCGTCTGGCGCCATCTTGCTGGATGATGTTCAGCTCGAAGACGGCAGCGTGGTGGCCTCTTCTGGCACCTTTCTTGACACCCATTTGATCACCGACCTGCGCGATCAGGGCATCACCCGCGTACGCATCAAGTCGTCTCCCGATGGCGCCAAGCAAGACCAACCAACTCGCGACTTCATGATCAATTGCGTCAAGACGGCACTCAAAGAGGTCGTTAAACGATTCCGCCATGTCGATCTGCAAGACCCCCACACCAAGGCCCTGTTTCATGCCTGCGCCCTCAGCCGGGCCCGGGAAAAACTGCGCGAGAACGTGTCATGAAGGTGGAAGACCTGATTCGCGATGACAGCACACTCGGCTCGCCGCCGGTGGTGGTCACGCAATTACGCGGCGTGATTGCACGGAAAAACAGTTCTGCCGATGACATCGCCAAGGTCATCATGTCGGATGGCCCGCTGTCGGCGCGCCTGCTCAAACTGGCCAACAGCGCCATGTTCGGCTTCCCTGGAAAAATCGACGACGTGGGTTACGCCGTCACCCTGATCGGCACCAAGCAGGTGTACAGCCTCGCCATGGCCACCGCGATTATCGATCAGTTTCAAGGCGTTGACACGGGGCCGTTCCACGCTGAAGCGTTCTGGGAGCACAGTCTGGCCGTGGCATGCGCCGGGCATGCGCTGGCCAAGGTTGGCGGCCACAACGATCGAGAAGGCGTATTCCTCACCGGCATTCTGCACGATCTCGGCCGCCTGGCGATGATGGTAGAAGCCACCGAACCGATGATCGTGGCCCTGCACCGCTCACGCAAAAGCAATGAGCCACTATCGCGCAGCGAGGCCGCCGTATTCAACTTCGACCACACTCAGGCTGCCAAGATGCTACTCGAACGCTGGGCATTACCGCCAGCCGTGGTGCAACCAGTGGTGCGTCACCACCGACCGGGAGCCGACCAAGCCTGCTGCCTGCTGCATCTCGCTGACGCCCTGGTGCACGGACTCGCAATTGGTCACAGTGGCGAGATCTGCATCCCGCCCTTGCAAGAATCATCGTGGAAACAGGCCAACATCAAAACCGAGGCCCTTAAGCACGCGGCAGCCGAAACCGAAATAACCTACGGCCTACTCAGGCGCGAACTGCATGGCAAACCAGCCGTCGCTGCCTGAAGAAAACGCAAGCCTACTCAGGCTTTGGCCAAAGCCTGTTCGTAGCGCGTTATGATGCCCTCTGGCGCAAAGCGCTCAGCGCTCACGCGCGCCGCCTGACACATCGCCGCGTAGCGATCGCGCTCTTCAAGCAAATTGGCTGCGATGGTGCCCATACAGGCATCGCCACCAACCGGACACAGATACCCCGACTGGCCATCGAGCACCACCTCCGGCAGGCCGCCCGCCGCGTAGCCAATAACCGGCACGCCGCAGGCCTGGGCCTCAAGCGCGGCCAAACCAAAACTCTCAGCGTTTGACGGCAAAAAGAACAGATCGGAAACCTGCAGGATGTCTTCAATCCGCTCACTGTTGCCAAGCAGGCGTAGATCTTCACGTACGCCAAGCTCGCGGGCCAACTCTTCGGCCGCCGGCAAATCCGGACCCTCGCCAGCCAAGGCCAATACCGCCGGCATGCGCTTGCGCACCACCGCAAAGGCGCGCACCACGTCGGTGACATGCTTGACCGGGCGCATATTCGAGGCGTGGGTCAAAATCACGCTGTTGGGATCAGCGCCCTTGCGCAGGCATCGCGCCACCTGCTCGTTGCCGCCCGGCTTAAAGCGATCCAAATCAACAAAGTTCGGAATCACCGCAATACGATTGACGTCGATGCCAAAATGCTCGGCGGTCTCGTTGGCCAGACACGCACTGGGCGTGGTCAGGATATCTTGCTTGGCGATCGCGAAACGCGTGATCTCCAGAAAGCCACGCGCACGGCCAACCAAGGTGATATCGGTGCCATGCAAGGTGCAGGCCAAGCGTACGTCTTGGCCGCGATCGCGCACCACCTCGCGCGCCATCCACGCCGCGTGGGCATGTGGAATCGCATAGTGACTGTGGATCATCTCGACCCCGTACTCGTCAACCAACTCGATCAACTTGTTGGTCAAATTCAGGGTGTAGGGATGATGGCGAAACAGCGGATAGTCACTGATCTCAACCGAGTGAAAAGTCAGGTTGGGAATCCAGCGATCGAGTCGAAACGGGATCTGGTAGCTGACTACGTGAATCTCATGGCCGCGCTCGGCGAGCGCGATGGCCAACTCGGTAGCGACAGCACCGCTGCCACCAAAGGTGGGGTAACAAACAACGGCGATACGCATGGCATCCCCCTTCCGACCTTGGCCAGCGGAGCAAGCAGCACAGGATGTGCAAGCGTGCGCTTGCAAGACCCCATCTGCGGTGTGGTAGCGGCGCGGTGGCACGGCCGCCGCGTGATCGCCAAATGTCGCGCCCCGCACCATGCCTTTCGCCACCGCAAAGAAGCGCTGTGGCTGGCGCGGGCCCACGCCCTGGGGATTCCCGTGCCACCGGTTCTGGCCGTCGAAGAGGGGCAGCGTCAGCTCACCCTGATCTTGCCACAGGCACCACGCGCCACCGGGGTGTGGGCCCCGCGTGATTGGATTCAACGCCTCAAGCCGCTCGCCAGCCTTGCCCCACCCGATGGCTGGGGCAGCTTACGGGCTGATGGCCGGCCACGCTGGCTAACCCGGCAGCAAGCCCTGGCCTGGTACCAAGCGCGCGCTCAAAGCCTCTTGGCAGACCCAGGTGCCGCTCACGCACAACTTGCCGCCTACTTCACAGAAGCCCAAGCGGGCGTCATTCATGGTGACATCCACCGCGGCAATCGAGCCGGCGCGTGGATCATCGACTGGGAGCAGGTGGCGGTAGCCGATGTCTGGGAAGACGCCGCACGCGCCAGCCTAGCCTCGCCCTGGCCGCATCGAGCCTGGGCCCAGAGCCTGGGGACATCAGGCGATAACCCGCGCTGGCAACGAGTACGCCTGGTTGCAGCCATCGAGGCGGCCGGGGTGCGGGGGCCGCGGCAGGCCGGTGCGCGCTGTCTGCTCGGGCTTGATTGAGGTCGCTGGGTCCTGGTTCCTAGACAGCGCTGCGCGCGTTGGGTCGTGGGGACAGCCACGCTGACCTGATTGCATCCAGCGCTGCGCTTCGCGCGGTTAGTACCCGATCCACTGTGGTTGCCAGTAGAACCGGTGACCCTGCCCACAACGCGCCACCGGCGCGCACCAGGAACCAGGAACCCCCCGACACCAAAAAAAAGCCGCAGCCATATGACTGCGGCTTTTTCAATCCACTGCGGGCCTACTTAGGAGGCGTGGCGGGGGCAGGTGCTGCCTGCGCAGGGGCTGCACCAGCCAAGGGCTCAAGACCCGGCTTGATGGCCATGCCGCTATCCGGGGTAAAGCTCTGCTCCCAAGGCTGGAAGCCCTGACGCTCCAGCTTGAGGGTCAGCGGGCGCACTGGCAGAGGCACCACACTCGGAGTGGTACCGCGGAACACACCGTCAACCAGAATGTCGGCGCCAGTTGGGGTCGATTCAATCGTTACGTCAACCAATACAGCCTCAGGACGATCGTCTCCCCACTGCTTGGCATCGATCGGCTGCTTTTCAATCCACTCACCCAAACCGTCAATGAGCTTCTTGCACGCCACCCAAACGGCCTTCGGCGCGGGCTTGGCAGCTATCTGCATCATCTTGGGCGAGCTCTCGTTGTCGGCGCGACCGACCAACTCGTTGCGGTAGATCTCTTTGCCGTTGGCATCCATGCCACGCATGCGCACGGTGGCCGCCATTTGCTCAGGCATGCCAGCTCCGCCCTTTTCGAGGACGACGTCGAGCACTTCGGTGAGCACAACCACGCGGGCACCGGCAGCGGCGCCAACGGGGCCCTCGGCCCAGCGCGGATCCGACGAGACCGGCAAGGTCTCACCGACCCAGCTCTCGGAGTTCTCGTAGAGCAGGTCCATGCGCGAAGCCATGTCGCGTGCGAACTGCAGCTCTGCCTCGGGATAGACGTTAGCGATAGGCCCAACCTCAACCGGGGCGATCAGCACCGTCCGCACGTTGTTGGGGGCGCCTTCCGGATTGCCGTCGGCAGGCCAGGTACGGGACTCGCCACAAGCGCTGATCAGAGCGACAGCCAGGGCCAGGGCGAGAATGGTGATGATACGAAGGGTGTTCATGGGATTCACATGATGGGGCAGGGATAAGCCTTTCCAGTACGTAGTTGCTGCAGGCGCACCCACTGGGTATTTGGCCTGAAAGGGCAACCACCGCCAAGGGGGTGACTGGTGGCCGTAGCGCGCCCGAACAGGGCTGATGCTTTCCCTAGCCGCGCCGACGCCCACGATCCGCCGCTCCACCCCGATTGCGCAGGCCCTCGCCCTGCCAGGAGACGCTCCCATGCTCAAGGGCATTTCCCCCCTGCTCAGCCCCGAACTGCTAGCCATCCTCTGCACCATGGGTCACGGCGACGAAATCGTGCTGGCCGACGCCCATTTCCCCGGCGACACCTTCAACGACCACGTGATCCGCGCCGACGGCCTGCGCATCCCCGATCTGCTCGACGGCATCTTGCCCCTGTTCGAGCTCGACCAGTACGCCGACGATCACCTAGTGATGATGGCCGCCGTCACCGGCGACCAACTCGACCCCGCCGTGGAGCAAAGCTACCTGGCACCAATCAAGGCCCACGCGCCCCAGCACCAAGCCATCACCCGCATCGACCGTTTCGAATTCTACGACCGCGCCCGCGACGCCTTTGCCGTGGTAGCCACAGGTGAAACCGCCAAATACGGCAACATCATCTTAAAGAAGGGCGTGACGCCTTCCATCTAAGGGGCTTGCCCCTTAGGATCCCCATTTCGCCG
>JAQIBG010000151.1 GCA_027859175.1 Planctomycetota bacterium
AAGCCATTTGTTTGGATGAAAACTGCGGATGAAATCCTAGAGTCAATTGCCCGCTTTTGCTGCCACCTGCAGGCGGAGCAGGGTAATCTATGAGTTATTTACGGGACACAGCACTAGGGGCCCCGCTATGCGCACAAAAGGGAGACGCGATGAGCATTGACGCAATGCGGCGAGACTATCAGGGCGAACCGCTCGATCCGGCTGATGTCGGCGATGATCCGATTGGTTTTGTGCGGGCCTGGTTTGCTGCGGCCGAGGCGGTGCTGGGTGCCAGTGCCAACACGATGTCGCTGGCCACGGCTGACGCCGCTGGCGTGCCAGCCGCGCGCATTGTGCTGCTCAAAGGGATCGACACCGGTTTCTTATTTTACACCAATACTGCTTCACCAACCGGACACGACCTGGCCGTTAACCCACGAGCAGCGTTGATTCTCTACTGGGAGCCGCTGGAGCGTCAGCTGCGCTTGACCGGGACCGTCGAGCAATTGCCGCGCAACGAGGTGGAGCGCTATTTCGCCAGTCGGCCGCGGGCGAGCCGGATCGCGGCCTGCGTGTCGCAGCAGAGCCAGCCGATAGCCGATCGAGCTGAGCTAGAACAGCGCTATTCAGCACTAAATGATAAGTTGAGGGACGATCCCGTGCCCATGCCCACTGATTGGGGCGGTTATCGTTTGTTACCTCAGCGTATTGAATTCTGGCAAGGCCGGCCCAACCGTCTCCACGACAGGGTGTTGTGTATTCGGGAGGGGGATGGCTGGTCAAAGAGTCGACTCCAGCCCTGAAAGCCCAATGTTAGCGCTGGATATTGGGATCCGGGTGCGCATGCTAACTAATGAATCAGATGCCACCCACGCCATCATTTTATCTGACCAAGATTACATGATGGGCATTTGATCCGCAGGTCCTTTGAAGCGGATCGACCGGTCGCGTAGCCCACATACGCGGCCGGTTTTTTTTACGAAGGGGCTCCCCCACAGCTTCGCCGCTTTTCTTCGAAAAGCTTGAGTAGGGGCTTGCTGCCCCTACGACCCCGCCCGGTGGCTTGGTCGGTAGTACCGTCGGCCCAAACTGGAAACCACGCTGTGCAGGGGCGCTGCCCCTGAGACCCCGCTAGAGGAACTTGCTTCGCTCGTTCCTGGGGGGGGGTGCGGTAGCTTGGCGTTTAGGCTGTTGGTGACTTGGGAGAGCTTGGCCATCCTCATGTCCGATGCAGGGAGGAAGCGAGTCGTGCAGGGCGCTACCCCAAAGGCCTGGCTTAGAGGAGCTGCCATCGCTCGTTACTCAGGGTTGCGGAAGCCCGACCTTTTTGGTTGTTGATGACTTGGGAGAGCATGGCTCCCATTAGGCTAGTTAATGAATTGAATAGCACGCGGTGCAGGAGCACTGCCCGTGAGACCTCGCTAGAGGAACGGCCTTGTTTTTTATCGAGGGGTTGCGGCAGCCCGGCCTTCTGGCTGTTACTACGTGATGATTCCAGTTGAGGCTCGAACTACTCAGTGGGTGGGCGCTAGCCCAGGGCGCACTGCGCCCGGCCCACTGAGCGGGCGAGCGGGCCCCGGAGCGTAGCGAGGAGCCGGGAGACCGGTCGCGACGGCCCGAAGGGCCATGAGCGACAGGGTGGCCGCAGGCCTAGGGCGCACTGCGCCCGGCCCGCTGAGCGGACGGCGAGCCCCGCAGTGGAGCGCAGCGGAGCGAGGAGCCGCGAGGACGATCGCGAGCGGCCCCCCTTGTGGGGGCCCAGCGAGCGATATGGAGGTTCGCTCCTGCCCAAAAGAAACGCCGCTGACCGACACAAGGTCGATCAGCGGCGTTGTTCACGTACCCGGAAGAGGACTCGAACCTCCACGGGGTTGCCCCCACTAGCACCTGAAGCTAGCGCGTCTGCCAATTCCGCCACCCGGGCTGGATACGGGAGGGCGGACTATGTAAGCTTGGCACCGGGCGTCAAGTTTTTCCTCCCTGACTGCCGGGGAGGCAGAAGGTCATGCTACCACAGGGCTTGTCATTGGGCTTTGGCGGCACCGAGGCGGACGTAGTATGGACCCATGGCGCGCAGCGTACTCGGTAGACGATTCAAACGTGGTGAGACCATCGGTGACCGTTATCAGGTGGTTAAGGTCCTTGGTGAGGGTGGCGCTGGTTGTGTCTATCGCTGCAAGGACTTGAAAAAAGAAGGCGACGATGTCGCCGTGAAGTTGCTGGAAGACGCTGGTGAGGCGGCGCGGTTCCGTCGTGAAGCGAGGGTCATGAACCGCACCCGCTCGCCGCATGTGGTCAAGCTGCTTGATCGTGGCTTTCACGATAAGCAGTTCCCCTATTTGGCGATGGAGTTCATGGACGGCGGTAGCGTCCGCGATTTGCTCGATCGGCGTGGTAAGTTGCCGATCGAGGAGGCGTGCTGGTTGCTGGTGCAAACCATTGGCGGCCTCAAGGCCACCAGTTCGGTCCATCGTGATCTCAAGCCGGAGAACCTGTTGCTGTCCAAGGGTAACAAGGGCCGCGGCTATACTTTGGTGCCGGGTGACGTTGAAGACGGTGTGACGGTGAAAGTGTCCGACTTTGGTTTGGCCAAATCGCGCGACGCAGAATCAGTATCGCTGACTCATTCGGGGCAGGTGATGGGCACGCCGGTGTACATGAGCCCGGAGCAATGTCGCAACACCAAGCGCGTCAGCGTGAAAACCGATATCTACGCCTTAGGTGTGATTCTGTACGAGATGGTGTGCGGCAAGCCGCCCTTCGACGCCAATAACATCTACGACATCATGGCAATGCATTGTAACGACGAGCCCAAGCTCGGACGGGTGCCGTCTGAGGTGCGTGGCATTTGCGAGCGCTGCCTGCGCAAAGAACCGGGTAAGCGCTTTACCAGTTTGGCGGCCCTGGAGCGCGACCTCAAAGTGGTGGCCGGCTTGCGCAAGGCCGGGGCCAAAGACGACGATGATGGCGAAGGCGGCGGCTTCGGAATCTGGGTCGTCATCGCCATCGTTGTGCTGGCCGGTCTGCTCTATGCCGGGTGGTATTACCGCGAGCGGGCCAGCTGGCTCGACGCGATATTCCCGTAGTGATTCTGGCTGCCGCGACGCTGTCGCCCCGTCAGAAATAGCCTTAAACCCAGGACAGGCGCTCGACGACTTCTTGGTCGAGCCGGTCCATTTCTGCGCGGAGCCGTTCGCGCGAGCGAAGCGAAATGTGGCTTCGGTAGCTGCCAAGGAGGCCGGCCAGGCGGCGCGTGATCGCGTCGGCGCCTTCGCCGTAATTCGGAATCAGTAGGAAATTGACGATGACGTCGGCTAAGTCACCACGTTCGTCGTCGGCAAACTCACCACGACTGGCTGCCTGCATCAGGGAGCGCGCGGAACGAGCGGCCAAGTCTGCCAGGCTTTGCCCTGATTCAGACAAAAACACCTGAGCCAAGTTAGCGGCAATGGCCAGTTGTGACACGCGAGGCAGCAGGGCCTCGGCAACCTGAAGGCGGAGACTCGAGGGGAAGTTCTTGGCCTGGGCCAAACTGCCGAGGGTGGCGCCGAGGTCCTGAACGTTGCCTGGCCCCCAGATCACTTCCCAACTGGAGACGCGTTTCCATTGCCGGCACAGCTCGCTGACCATGCGCCGCAACAGGGGGGCCGGCAGGTGTTCGCTGGCGCCCATGCGGCGCAGAGCCGTGAGCATGACCGGTACACTGAAGGTGTGCGAGCCGAGCCGTTCATCGAGCACGTAGGTTGTGTCTTGCGTGTTGGGGTCGACCATCTGTTCGGCCGGCAGGTCGGGCAGGTCAGCGGTGATGCCAACCAGAAGCAATTCGAGGATCTCAGAGCGGCGCTCGGGGCTGACATGTGGGCCAGCGGCAACGTGGCCCCACACCGCTAGGGCTTGGTCGCCCATGCCGCGGGCACCCTCATCTACCTGATTGCTCAGGCTGCCGTCGGTAACCACCGGATTCTGCGCCATTTCCGCGGCAACGGCCAGGATCAGACCCTTTTCTTCGCGTTCGGAGGTACTGCGAGCGGTTTTGATCAGCCTGCTGACGGCATCGGAAACAGTAGCCTGGTCGCGATCTCCGTGGAGGCGGCCGAGCGCAATAACCGATAGGCGCCGTACCTTGGCGTTGGGGTGCTCGGCGAGGAGATCCCACAGGCTGGTGATGGCGTTGGGGCCCATCCCTATAATTACTTCTTGGATCAATTCGATGCTGCGTTGATCACGGAAGCGCACGGTGAGTTCAGCGAGCGGTTCAATCAGGCTGGCGCGGGCGCCGCCACTTGCGGGCAGCAGTGCTGGCAACTGTTGCTCGAGAATCGCCACGAGGTGCGGGCCAGCGCGGCGCGTTGCGGCGGCCCGAATGACATCGAGCAGTATCTCTGCGTCTTCAGGTGAGACCGAGTCGCTACGGCACAACTCGGCGAGCAGCCAATATACGGTCGATTCGCGCGCGGCCAAAATGGCTTCGCCACGCTGGGCAATGCGGGCAGCAAGGCGTTTGTCGTGATCCAAGCGTTTCAGCGCGGCGCCGAGTGCCATGCGGTCGCTCGGCTCTTCATGCGGGCTGAGCAGGAGTTCTACGCCGCGCTCACTGAGACGATCTTCGTCGGCGCGCCCCGGTTGCGCCAAGAGTACGATAACCCGTGCGTCGAGATCATCGCCCTGACCGAGCAGGGATTCGAGAATGCTGTTGGTCGCAGGGTTGTTGGCTTGCAGTTGGCGCACCAGCGGCATCAGGCTGAGGTTGCGCGAATGTGGGACCAGCAACTCAAGCAGGCGCGATAGACCACGATGGTGCGACAGATGCACGGCGATGGTGGTGCACAGTTGAATCAGCGCTGGGCTCACTTTGCCGCGACCCAGGGCAGCGAGAATGGCCGCCACAACCAAATCCATCTGTTCGTCGGGCAGGCCCTGAAGATTGTCGGCCAAACGTGCGATGGCGACTTCGTCGTCCTTCTGCAGGGCGCGGATCAGGTCTACCACCAGCGGCCGCGCACCCGCCGCCACAACGAGGGCGATTGCCCGTTCGCGAACCAGGTCGGCGCCGTCGGCCAGGACCATGGGCATGAGTTCGCTGACCAGGCGCATTGACGGCGCGGCGTAGCGGAGTTGTTCGAGTGCGGCGGCGCGCTGCTCGTCGGCCTGGGCAGCGAGCAGGCCTTCAACTGGGCCGCGCATCTTAGGCTCGAGGCTAGGAAGGAGTTCGGCTACGCCGGCCATGCCGGCCAGGGCTGGGGCTGCGTTGTCGGCATCTACTTCCCCAGCCATGAGCGGATTGTCGACTTCGTCGGTAAACGCGATCACGCGCCAGTCTTCGTCTTGATCGAGCAAACAGAGGTCGAGATCGGTGCAGCCGCGATTGATGACGATGGTGGCAAATCCATCGCCGTCAGCGTCTTTAAGGGTTGCGTCCATCAGCAGTTTGCGCAACTCGGGGGCTCGTGGGAGTTCTTCGAGGACGGCCCGCGTTACGGCGAGTTTGGCGTGAAGAAGGGCACCAAGCCGCATTAAAAGGCGCTGATCACTGCCGATCAGGCTTTGGATGAGGGGGGCTTCAGATGCACGAAGACCTGCAGGCATGGTCTGCGAGTGTTGGTGCTCGCAGGCTATCCACAAGAGCCTGGGAGCGCATATTCGCGGGGCGGATGACCGACCCGGCTACCTTTCTCTTGAGTCCTGGAGCAATGCCACATCATCCTGCGCTCCCACAAAGGCTGTCTACCAGCGGCTGTGGGCGTCAAAACGACTGACTCAAGCGACTTAACGGCAGATCACGGAGCACCTGATGGCCCTCAACATCAAGAAGATGCGCAACTTCGGCATCATCGCCCACATCGACTCGGGGAAAACCACCGTGTCGGAGCGTATTCTCTACTACACCGGCAAGAATCATAAGATCGGTGAGGTGCATGAAGGCGCCGCCACTATGGACTGGATGAAGGAAGAGCAGGAGCGTGGTATCACCATTACCGCCGCTGCCACCTCCGTCGAATGGGCTGGCCACCATCTCAACCTGATCGATACCCCCGGACACGTTGACTTCACCGCCGAGGTGGAGCGTTCGTGCCGCGTGCTTGACGGCGCTGTGGTGGTGTTCTGTGCCGTTGGTGGCGTGCAGGCTCAGTCGGAGACCGTGTGGCGCCAGGCCGACAAGTACCACGTCCCGCGCATGGTGTTCATCAACAAGATGGACCGCGTTGGCGCCGACTTCTTCGCCGTGGTCGAGCAGATCAAGAAACGCCTCGATGGCACCCCGGTTGTGATCCAGTTCCCCAAGGGTGGTGGTGACGAGCTCGAAGGCATCATCGACCTGGTTGATTTCAAGCTGTACAAGTTTGAAGGCGACAAGGGCGAAGATCTGGTCAAGTACGACATCCCGGAAGAGGATCTCGCCAAGGCCACGGAGCTGCGCGAAGAGCTGATTGAGAATGTGGCTCAGGAAGACGAAGACCTGATGAACAAGTACCTCGAAAACGGCGATCTGTCGTACGAGGAACTCGTTCACGGCATTCGCATGGGTGTGCAGCACTACCTGTTCCAGCCCGTACTGGCCGGCTCGGCGCTCAAGAACGTTGGCGTGCAGCCCCTGCTCGACGCCATCGTGGCCTACCTGCCCGACCCCGAAGAAGTTCACAACATGAACCAGTTCGAGGTTGAGGATAAGCTGCAAGAGAACCCGATCCCCACCAAGCCTGACCCCAAGGCCCCGCTGCGCGCTCTGATCTTCAAGGTCATGAACATGGGTCAGACCGAGCTCAGCTTCGTGCGTGTCTACCAGGGCACCCTGAAGTCGGGTGACTTGGTGTTCTGCCCGAACCAGCAGAAGAAGGAACGCGCTTCGCGTCTCGTTAAGCTGCACTCGGCCCAGCAGACCAACATCGACGAAGCCCAGGCTGGTGACATCTGCGCCATCGTAGGTCTCAAGTCGGCCGCTACCGGTGAAACCCTGAGTCCCGAAGACAACCAGGCCATTCTCGAAGGCATCACCTTCGCTGAGCCGGTGATCCAGATGGCGATCGAGCCCAAGTCGAACGCCGACAAGGAGAAACTGGCCAAGGCTCTGGCCAAGCTCGAGCGTGAAGATCCCACCTTCCGCCGTCACATCGATCCCGATACCGGGCAGTTGATCGTGGCCGGTATGGGTGAGCTGCACCTCGAGGTGCTGCAGCACCGCATGCTCGACGACTTCAAGGTAGACGCCAACGTGGGCACCCCGCGTGTGAGCTACCGCGAGTCGATCACCAAGGCCTGCGAAGTGCGCGGTAAGCACGTCAAGCAGACCGGTGGTTCGGGTCAGTACGGTGACGCGGTGATCAAGTTCCGCCCGTTGACCGAAGAAGAGATGAAGCTCGGTGACGAATTCGTGTGGGAAACCGCCATCAAGGGTGGCTCGATCCCTAAGGAATACTTCAACTCGATTCGTGACGGCATCATCGCCGAACTGGCACGTGGCCACGTTGCTGGTTACCCGGTAATCGGCGTGCACGCCACGCTGGTTGACGGTTCTACCCATGACGTCGACTCGTCTGAAATGGCCTTTAAGGCTGCTGGCCAGCTGGCTGTGCGCTTGGCGTACGACCAAATGGGCGTGCAGCTCCTCGAGCCCTGGATGCGCGTTGAGTGCGAGACGCCGGAAGAATTCACCGGTAACATCATCGGCAGCTTGAACTCCAAGCGTGCGATGATCACCGAGACCGAAGCCCGTGGTTCGGTCACCAACATCCGTGGTGAGGTGCCGCTGGGCGAGATGTTCGGTTACACCACCGAACTGCGCTCGCTGTCGCAAGGCCGCGCCGCCTTCGCGATGGAGCCCGGTGACTACAAGCCCGTGCCCAACAGCATGGTTGCCACGATCGCCCGTAAGGGCTGATCCCTTCGGGGATATCGCAAAACAGCCCGCGTCTTAGGACGCGGGCTGTTTTCGTTTAGCAAGCTGTCCCCGTGACGTGGGCTTCAGCCCGCGAAGAATCCTTCAGCCACACCCATATCATTGCCTTCAGAATTGGTTCGTGGGGTCTGGGCTCAATGAGGAACGGATGCGGACCGCGGGCTGAAGCCCACGCCACGGACAGCCGTGCTCTACACCAGGGCTGGCACCAGTGCTCTGGTTTCGGTCAGGGCCCGCCGCCGCTGCGCACGATCTGGTCTATCGCCGCGTAGACACCCAAATCATGACCAAACAGCGCTACCACCACCAATACGGCGCCAAGTGTCATGAACACCGCGTTCATGACAAAGCCAAGAAACTTGCGCAGCATGAACAGGATCGCGGGCTTCCCGTGGCGTGGGC
>JAQIBG010000181.1 GCA_027859175.1 Planctomycetota bacterium
CCCCACGATTGCCCCTCCAGGAGAAACCCCATGGCATTCAGTTCCGTTTGGATCGAAGAAGGCTGCACCGCTTGTGACGCCTGCGCCGACGCCTGCCCCGAAGTGTTCAAAGTCGACCACGACGAAGGCACCGCGGTAGTCATCGCCGACGCCCGCGTTGACGGCAAAACCAGCACCAACGAAGCCGAAAAAGCCGCCCTCAAGGGCGACCTCGGCAGCGCCCAAGAAGAATCCATCCAAGACGCCGCCGACGGCTGCCCCGTTGGCATCATTCAAATGGCGAAATAGCTCAGCGCGTTTGCGCGCGTCAGATTTAACGATTCGGTGATTATTTTGCAGCCGGACCTCATAAGGGGTCCGGCTTTTTTTGGTCTTAGGTCCTAGTACGCGCCTGGCGGCGCTTGGGTCGTGGGAACAGCCGCTGGAAACGCCCAGCCTGACACGGGCGGGGTATCGGGGCAGCCTGCCCCGTGCCCAAGACTGCGCAGCAGGCGTCCCAGGACCTAAGACCCAGGACCCATCTTACAACCCCAACCGCACAAACTGCTCTTCAGGCGCCTCAAGCCCCTCCATCACGCCCTTCAAGGCGGCTGCGAGTCGGGCTTCTACCGCGGGGTCGTCGATCTGTGCGTGCTGCTCGTCATCGATGCTGAGGTCAAACAACTGGTGTTTGCCCACGCCACCGGCCTCACGGCGATGTTGCCCCATACCATTGTGTACCGGAATGCGGCTCAACGGCAGCGCGCCTGAGAAGTCAAAGCGGAAACCCTGCTCGACCTGGCTGCGCAACTCTTCGTTATGGAACAAACCCATCTGCGGCTGCGAGAAGTAATGGTAGAGCGGGCCATTTTCTTCATTCACGGAATTGCGGAAATAGCTGTAGCGGCCGTCGGTGACATTCGCGCTCTGGCCAAAATAACCGTACACCACCGCCTCGTGTTGTCGCTCGCCCGCGTAGGCCTCCTGAAAGCCAACGCCGTGATCATGCGGCGTGTCAACGCCGTGGTGCCGACACAGCGTCCGGAACAGATCGGGGGTTTGCGTTAGCGCCGCACACCGTTCACCCGCACCGGCTCCTTGCGGATGCTTCACCAGCAGCGGCAGATGCGCCAGGCATTGCCGCACCGGCATGTAGTTTTTCATCCAGTAGCCATGGTCACCGAGGTGCGTGCCGTGATCGGTGGTGAAGATGATCATGGTATCGTCGTACACGCCCTGGCGCTCAAGCTCATCAAGCACCCGCCCGATCCAACGATCGGTCATCGTCAACAATGCCGCGTAACGCCGGCGCATGTTGTCGATCACCTCAGGCGGCTCCCCGCACTCCATATACTGCGGCCAGTCGTACGGAATGCCGCCCACTTCATCGTCGATGCCATACATACGCAGGTAGTCATCGGGCGCGTAGAAGGGCTCATGCGGGTCAAACAGTTCCAGCTGCAAGAACCAGTCGTCTTGCTTGGCGTTGTGCTGTAACCAGTCCACCGCGCCCATCACCGTGCGCGGGCCGGAGTAGTCTTCCTCAGCTTGCTGCCGCATCCGGTTCATCATGTTCTGGACCGACAAGCGTGAGTTGTACTTGAAATCAGGCAGGCTCGGCTTGTCCACCAAAGACACCCACTTGTCGCCCTCTTGGCCACGCTGGAAATCCCAGGTCGAAAAGGCGTCGACGTAGTTCTCGCCGCCGAGGTGAAAATAGTGGTAGTGGTCGGTGGCCATGTGCGAGTGCACACCGGCGCCGTCGCGCAACAAGGCCGGCAAGGTGCGGTCATAAGGTTCCAAGCCCGACCAACCGCGATGAAACATCTCCAAGCGGCCCGTGATCATATCGCGTCGCGCCGGCATACACGGCAGCGAGCCCACGTAGTGCTGGTCATGAATCACGCTGCGGCCGGCCAAACGATCGATATTGGGCGTCTGCACCCAATCGTTGCCATAGCAGGTCAAAAAATCACGACGAACGGTATCGAGAAGCAGAACGAGAGAGCGCATGGCGCCAGCGTAGGCAGCCCCGCATCACAACACCAGCACCAGCACCAGGTCAAGTGACCACCCATTTGGTGCAAGTTGCCCGATTCACGGCCTCGCGTGACCATCGCCGAGCCCGAGCCCAATCTGGCCAGCGTGACACCCGCCTGAGCGTCAATCGAGCCAGCTGTGAGGCCGCCCATCTAAGCCCAAGCTACTCAGTCACAGAGACTTCCATCAACACCACACAGTTCCTGCGAAGCAGGAACTTGGACATAGAATATACCTGAATATATGAGAATATAGGTGCTCATATGGGAGCCTGCCATGCCGCGCCACGCCTTTACCCTGATCGAGCTCCTGGTGGTGATCACCATCATCGCCATTCTGGCCGCCTTATTGCTACCAGCCATCAACATGGCTCGGGCGCAGGCCCGCAGCGCCGCGTGCCAAGCCCACCTGCGACAAGTAGCGATCGCAACCGATGCCTGGGCCAATGACAACGACGGCATCTACCCACGCGTGAAAGGCCACGACCCCGACGCCGGCCGGTCTCTGCTCTGGTTCGAACGCGTTGCTCCCTACATGGACATCCCCGCCAGCGCCGATGGCACAGTGCGCTGGCAAGACATGCAGCGCGGCCGCAACGTGTTCTGGGGGTGTCCCGAGTGGACCAACCCCAGCGACGCCAGCAAAACTGGGTACGGCATGAACGTCACCCTCGGCCTCCCTGAAGACAGCCGTGGCAGCAACTTTTCCGACTGGGGTGCTTGGACCCGAGACTTTACCCAAGACCAAATCAAATACCGCAGCTCGCGCATCCTGATTGCCGACGCTCGCGAATGGTTTGTGCATAAAAACGATAGCCCCCCGAGCCTCCGCAATGGCGACCCCACCCGCCACGGCAGTGGCGCCAATTACGCATTCTGTGATCTGCATGTGGCGCGCCTCGGCGCCGACCGCGCACATTGGGGCCTGATCGACCCGAGCCAACTGGAGCACTGATGTCTGAATCCGTGTACCAACGTATCGCTGATGAATTGTCACAGCGCATTCTCAATGGCAGCCTTGCGGCCGAAACTCGGCTCCCCACCACCAAAGAACTCGCCGCCAGCTACGGCGTCGCCATCAATACCGTGCACCAAAGCATGAAAGTACTGGCTGACCGAGGTCTCGTGGTTCGCCAACCCAAGCGCGGCACCTTTGTCAGTCGTGGTGCAAGCGCTACCAGCATCGCCATCGTGCTTGGATCAGACGTATTCGCTGATGACGATAAATCCTTTCATCGCGTGCTGATCGGCCACCTCCAGAAGATCCTAGCCGAAGACGGCTGGGCCACCACGGTCCATCTGGCAGCACGCCCCGAAAGTCGGCGCCACGTTCTTGAAGGCGTGTACGCAGAAATGACAGCCGGCCGCAGCCGCGCAGCACTCCTGGTCAGCTCTGACGAATTGGTTGGCGAATTCGAATCGCGTTGCGATGCGCCCTGGTCCTATACGCAAGCCTCGATTGACACCGACGACCTCGCCTTTCGCTGCGTTGATCACCTTCTGACTCGTGGCCACCACGATATCGTCTTACTAGCTGACTGGTCCTTCGATGACACTGACCCGCGCGCGATAGCCGCCAAAGCCGGCGCTCTGCGCGCATTTCAGGCCCACCAGCGAACCCCGCCACCCGATGCCTTCTGCTATCGCGGTTGCGGCGCCCGCGCCGGCATGCAAGCAGT
Source organism: Planctomycetota bacterium (assembly GCA_027859175.1). Taxonomy (GTDB): domain Bacteria; phylum Planctomycetota; class UBA11346; order UBA11346; family UBA11346; genus GH22. The sequence goes on from JAQIBG010000181.1 coordinate 3,698, forward strand.
CGAGCAGATGCGCAGTCAACGCGGCACGATGCCAGCCGCCATCGCCTGCTTGAACGACCGCACTACCCTCGGCTTGGTCATGGGCATCACCGCGCACGGCCTGCGCCTAGGCACCGACCTTGCGCTGATCAGCCACGCCAACGTTGGCATCGATATCCTGTCGCCGGTACCCCTCACCACCATTGCCTACGATCCCACCGAATTTGCTCGCGCGGCGTGGCATAATTTACAACTCGCCATGGCCGGCAAACGCCGACTCGACAATCACCTCGTCACCGGCCACCTCATGCCCGGCAACTCCTGCTAAGGACACGTCCCATGTTTCGCTGCGCCCTCATCGCGATGCTCCTGTTGTGCTCCCAACTCACAGCTCAGGAGTTATTCACCAACGGTGATTTTGAAACCATCGACAACGACTGGCCGGTCGGCGTCGCGCCACACCACAAGCTGGCCAGCCTGCACCAGGAGCAGGGCAACCACTTCCTGCGCATCGACCGCAAAAGCGAATTCACCCGCGACATCGCACTCAAGCCCAGTTGGCTGCGCTTGCGCTTGCAGCTGCGGATGCGCCTGCAGGCGGTGGGCGGCGGCACCGAAGCGTGGCACGACGCCCGCTTGGTCATGAGCTGGCACGATGCCTCCGGCACGCGCGTAGGCGCCTGGCCCAGCGTTATTCACGGCGCTGGCACCAGCACCTGGAAGGAGCACAGCAAAGACTACGACATTCCCGACGGCGCCACCAGCCTACGCCTCGGCCCAGCCCTGTTCGCACCAAACGGTCAGGCCGACTTTGACGACATAAGCCTCACGGTCATCGACAAACGCGCCGCGCTCGAAGACAGTCCGCGCCCGGCAGCCGCGCCCGATACCGATGACCTGAGCACAGCCTGGACCGCCACCAGCGCCAAGCGCCACAGCGTATGCCTCAACGGCCTGTGGCGCTTCCTGCCAGTGCTCGGCAGCGCCACCACCAGCCCACCGGCCTCCGGCAGCGGCTGGACATGGTTTAAAGTCCCGGGCGTGTGGCCACGCACCTACCGCAGTTGGGAACCCAATGAGAACGCAAGCTTAACGGTGCCCAACGCTGGCCTCGAACAGCGCGTCGACTGGGCCACCATCCAGCAAGCCTGGTACACGCGACACCTCATCTGCCCGCCACGTGCCGCTGGCCAGCGCAGTCTGTTACGCTTCGCCATGGTACAAACCCACGCCGCAATTTTCGTCGACGGCGTTCGGGTAGGCGAGCAATTATGGCCCGGCGGCAGCGTCGATCTGACCGATCACCTGATCCCCGGCCACAGCCATGAGCTCGCGCTCTTGGTCTCCGCCAAGCCCTTGGACTTGGAAAGCACCATCGAAATGGGGCCGGGCCGCAGCTTCGCCACCAAAGGAACGGTCAAACTACGCGGCATTACCGGCGACGTATTTATCGACACCGTGGGTAGCGCAGCGCAGCTGACGCGCCTGCAATTTGAACCCAACACCACCAACAAGACCGTAACCATCCGCAGTGCCGTTACCGCCCCTGGCACCTGGGACATCGGCCTGCGCATCGACGACGACGCCAGCACCCTGCCGGCGCAACGCGCCCAACCCGGCCCAGATGGCCGCCTCGCCGTCAGCCTGCCATGGCCCGAGGTACAGCAGTGGGACCTGGAGCACCCACATCTCTACACCGTTCGGGTCCAGCTGTTTGCCAATGGTCAGTTAATTGACGAGAGCCTACCAACGCGAATCGGCTTTCGTGACTTCCGCATCAAGGGCCGCGACTTCATCCTCAACGGCAGTCGCGTTGCCCTGCGCGCACTGCTGTCCCACAATATCACTGGCCAGGCAGACCTCGCCAGCATAGACGGATGCCGACGCAGCATTCGCGCCGCCAAGGCGATGGGCTTCAACGCCTTTATCACCCACAATTACAATTTCAGACCCGGCACCGTTAGCGAGATGGACGCCTTCTACCGCGCCGCTGATGAAGAAGGTATGCTGATCGCGTGCTCGCTGCCACACGCTGGCACCTTTGCCTGGAAGCTCGACGACCCAGTCGTCCGCGCGCGCTACACCAGCACCACCGAATGGATCATCGATCGGGTTGGCCACCACCCCGCCATCGTCTTGTACACCATGAACCACAACAGCACTGGGTTTCGTGGCGACCAAAACCCGCTGATCCTCGACGGCAGCTTTCTTCCTGAGCGCGACGCTCCCGCCGCAGGCAATTGGCGCAACCGTTCGGTCGCCAGCCAAGCCGAGGAAATCGCCAAAGCCATCGACCCAAGCCGCCCAGTCTATCACCACCAAAGCGGCCCTTTGGGCGATGTCTACTCGCTCAACTGCTATTTAAACTGGGCCCCAATCCAGGAACGCTGCGATTGGCTTGAGCGCTGGGCCCAAAGCCAATCGAGCAAGCCGCTGTTCTTCGTTGAGTGGGGCCTGCCACACATCGCCTCGTGGTCGAGCTATCGCGGGCCGGCCTTTATTTGGCGGACCGAAGCCCCGCAAGCCATCTGGGACAGCGAATTTGCCGCCCCCATTATCGGCCCCAGCGCATACCGCTACGACGACGCGAAACGCAAGCAGGTTGCTCACGAAGAAATGTTTTATCGCGAGGGCAAACCGATCCCCTTCGGCTACCTGGTGCAACCCCTGCGTGGCGCGCACACCTACACGTCGGTCCAAGCCGCGTTCACCGCGCGCACCTGGCCAGCGCTGCGCATGCACGGCATCTCGGCAATTTTACCCTGGGATCAAGAAAACCTATGGCGCCCCACCGGCGATGCAGAAGGCAGCATCGACAATCCCGATCGCTGGCGCGGCCTGCAACAGCCAGGCATGGTTCCCGACCGCCTCCATCGGCATGACCAGGCGATCTCCACCTACACCCCCGCTGCCTTCACTCGCAGTCAGCTTGGCGAAACGCTGACGCGCTGGAACCAACCCGTCATCGCCTTCCTAGCCGGCGACCCCGCCCACCCCACCGAGGCTGGTCACTGCTTCACGCCTGGTGAAACCATCACCAAATCGGTCCGGCTGATAAATGACAGCCGCCACGCGGTCACGGCCACCTATCGCTGGCAACTCGGTGAGCGCACTGGCACGGGCACCCTCAGCGCTGCGATCGGCGCTCAAGCCGCCGCACCCATCATCCAAACGGCGCCGTCTACACCGGGCCAGTACGAGCTCGGCCTCAGCGTCACCATTGCTGACCACACCGAACACGACACGCACGTCATTGATGTGCTCGCACCGCGACCGGCGCCACAAACCCAACAAGCCATTGCCGTGTACGACCCCATAGGTGACACCATGGCCTGGCTGCAAAAAGATGGCATCGCCGTCACCGAAGTGACTGCCAACGATGACCTCAGCACCTACGCCAGTCTGATCATAGGCCGCGCTGCACTCACCACCACCGGCCCGGTACCCGGCTTCAATCAGCTCGAACGCGGCCTCCAAATATTGATAGCCCCCCAACACAGCACCGTGTTGGCACATCGTTTTGGGTTTCGGGTCACCGAACAGGGGCTGCGGCGCCTGTTTATTCGCGAGGCCGGGCACCCCTTGCTGGCGGGCATCACCGATGCGCATCTGCACAACTGGCGCGGCCAGGCCAGCTTGCTGCCGCCCTATCTCGAAGGCGCCACCACCGATAATCCCCACTGGCAGTGGAGTGGTTTTGACAACACCCGCGTGTGGCGCGCCGGAACCTGGGGTACCGTGTGCCAAGTTGCGATCGAAGAACCCAGCACCGGACCCTACCGAAGTTTACTCGATGGCGGTTTCGACCTCCAATACACCGCACTGCTTGAACACCGCGTGGGCGCGGGCCGTGTTGTGCTGTGCCAGCTCGAGCTCGGATCGCGCGGCGTCGACGAACCCGCCGCGGTTCAATTGCGGCGCAATCTGCTCGCCGGCATCACCACGCCGCTGCGCGCAGAGACCACGCGTACCTTGTACTACGACGGCAACGAGACTCAGGCCAGCCTCCTGCGCGAGCTCGGCGCCACAGCACGGCCCTACACCGGCCAAAAACTCGATAGCACAGCCGTGCTGGCGCTCGGGCCCGAAGCCCAGCATCAGCCCCAACTCAGCACCGGCGCAACCGTCATCGCCCTCGGGCTCAACGAAACGGAACTGCAAGCCCTGCTGCCCACGGCCACCGTCACCACCATGCCCCGTTTGCCAGATCTGATCACCCTCCCTAACCATCCCGCACTGCGCGGCATCAGTCCGGCCGAACTGCATTGGCGCAGCGAAGTAAGTGTCGCCGACACCACCGGCCCCGGCTCGCCAGCGCTGCGCCTGCACCAGTCCCAGGGCGCCACCGTGCTGGTGATCCCGGCCCCGCCGAGTGTTTTTGAGGCGATTCAGCACCCCTATGTCCGCACCACGATTCGCCGCAGCTCTGCGCTGGTCTGTCAACTGCTGCGCAACCAGGGCATCGCGCTCAGTTCACCCTTGGTGGCGCATGCGCAGAACGCCCCGCCTCCACACCGGATCGATCTGACCAGCGACTGGCGCGGTCAGGTCGACCGCAACGACGACGGCCAAGACCAACATTGGTTTGCACCAGAATTTAATGCCAGTGGGTGGCAGCCAGTGCGCGTCCCCGGTTGCTTCGACCTTCAGATTCCCGAACTGGCTGATTATGACGGCTTGTTCTGGTACCGTCTCGAATTCGCTACACCCGCTGAACTCCCGAGCGGGGCTCTCGAATTGGTGCTCGGAGCGATTGACGACGAAAGCTGGGTCTGGCTCAACGGCGAGTTCCTCGGCGCCACCACCAAAACCAGCAATCCCAATGACTACTGGGCCGCCCAACGGCGCTTCCCGCTCACACCCGCCATGCTGCGCAGCACCGGCGAGCCGAACGTTTTGGTTGTGCGCGTCAACGACACTTACAAAAACGGCGGCATCATCGGCAGCCCGCATATCGCCGGGCAGCCGCGCTGGCTGCAATCGAGCTACCGCCAAGTACCGCGCGCCGATGATGACCCCTACCGGTACTACCGTTGGTAACCAGCCACCGCCGCTCGTTCACGCGAGCAGCGCGGCATAACGCTCCACAAAGGTGGCATAGGCCTGCTCAGGCACCCGCAGCAGGTCGCCGGTGCGCTGCATGTGGGCCGCCAGCTTGGCCAGCAAGTCTTCACAGCGCGGCCCTTCGGCCAGGGCGCGGTTATGCTGCTCCTGCGGGTCGGCCACCACATCGTAGAGCTCGATGAACCACTCGTCTTTGAATAGGTCGAGAATCAACTTGTCCTGACCTTCAATAATACAGCGTTGGAAGTTGCCGCGCGCGCCATTGCCATCGAATTGAATAAAGCAGCGCTCACGCGCAAAGGCAGCCCCGTCGCGAATATGCGCCGCCGCCGAATAGCCCGGCAGGTCAGCCGGCGCTGCCACGCCCAGCAGATCGCATAGAGTCGGCAACACATCGAGATGGCTGAACAGGGCCGACGAATCAACCGGAGTCACCCCCCACGAGGCCGGGCACTTGATTGCAGTCGGCGTGCGTACGCTCTCTTCATACATACACATCTTTTGCCACAGGCGGTGCGAGCCGAGCATCTCGCCGTGATCGGCCGTGAACACGATCACGCTCTCCTCGTACAAGCCCTCTGCTTTCAACTGCGCCACAATGTGGCCCACGCAGTCGTCTAACAACGCCACCAAGCCCAGATACACGCGCCACACCTCGCGCCACTGCTCACGCTCATAGCGCCCCCCCAGAAAGCCCGGCAAATTATACAGCTGCAAGGGGCTCTGCTGAGGCGACCAGCACCCCACGTTGTCAGGCAGTGTTACGTCTTCGGCTGCGATCCGCGAAAACCACGGCTCGGGAATATCCAAGGGCGGATGCGGCGCCAAAAACATCGCACCCAGGGCAAAGGGCTTGCTGCGATCACGCTGACTGATCGCGTCAAGCGAGGTCTGGCAGATATAGCCATCGAAGAAGGCCGCCACGCCAGGCTCGTAGCAACCGGTGGTGGGAATCGAATAATTGCGCGCCCGCGTGGTGGTGCCGCCAATCATCTCTGGCACCAAACACCGGAACGCCTCGCCGCCCGGGCGCCGCGCCCCCAAGCGCTTGAGGTGCGGGCCGTAGCCGTCTTCCAACGAACACCAATGCACCCGCGATGCCTCGCTGCGATCAAAGCGGTCTTCAGTCAAGAAATGCTGTTTGCCGGTATGCCACAGGTCCCAGTCCTGCTCCAGCAGTTGATACCAGTTGGGCGTGCCCGCCGCCACCAAGCCATGTTGCTTATCTTGCGGCGCCCAGGGATTGATCACGCACCCGGTCTGATTGGGATGCCGACCAGTGAAAAAGCTACCGCGCGCCGGCACACACAAAGGCGAGGTGCAGTAGCTACGCTGACTGCGCCAACTCTCGCCGAGCAAGGCATTGATATGCGGCGTATGCGGGCCGAGGGCGTCGTAGCGCAGTTGGTCGGCCATAATCACGATGCAATTGGGGCGAGTCATGACCCGAGTGTGGCGTGCTTCTGCGCCGCTCCAATACGGGGCCTGCTGGGTACCACCGGTTGAACCAGCACCTCGAATGGCCCAAGGGGACCTTGCCTGGCCATGTCTTAGTTGCTATTTTAGCAACATCATGCCGACGACACCCAATTTGCTGATCCTCATGGTCGACCAGTTCCAGGCCCAGTTGCTGGAGCGCCACGATCTCGCCACCTTCCTGCCCAATCTGGATGCCCTGCGCCGCCGATCGCAGCATTTCCAGCGCTGCTTCTGCCCCGCACCGATCTGCACTCCGTGCCGTGCCAGCATGCAATTACTGCAAAGCGTCCACGCCCATGGCGTAATCGGCAACGACCGCAACATGCCCGCTGGCCCCACCATCGCAGACCGCCTCGCTGCCGCCGGTTACGCCACCAGCTACGTTGGCAAATGGCACCTCGACCGCGGCAATGGCCGCGGCTGGCAGCACTTCGACCCGGTCACCGATTGGTTTCAAACCCAGGGCGAGCAGTGGACCACAGCCAACCGCCTGATGGCCAGCGCCAACACCCCCCACGAGGGCCCCAGCACCGGCCCGACCAACGGCCAGCTCGATGCCATCGTGCGCGATCGCGGCCTGGCAGAAATGCAGCGTCTCCACCAGGCGCCAGCGCCCTGGGCCCTTACCGTCTCGTTCTACGGACCACACGCGCCCTACGAACTGCCCGCGGCCGATTACACCGAGCTCACACCCGAGGCCGAAACCCTGCCCGCGAGTTGGGACGACCCCCTCACCAATAAACCAACAGTGCAGCGCGAATTCCGCTGTCGCGCCTGGGGCAGCCAGTGGGATGCCAGCAAGTGGCGCCGCATCCGCGCCGCCTACCACCAGCGCTGCCGCCTGATTGATCGCTACTGCGGCAAGCTGCTCAACCAACTCGAAGCCTTGGAGGCCCACACCAACACCGCCGTGGTGTTGGTGGCCGACCACGGCGAACTCAACGGCGCCCACCGCATGATCTACAAGGGCCCGATGATGTACGAGGAGTTGGTACGCGTGCCGGCCTTGCTCAGCGGGCCCGGCGTGCCTTGCGGCGCCAACACCGAACTGTGCGACCTGACCGACCTCCTCGCCACCGCCCTCGGCCTGTGTGCAGTTAGCACCAGCGACACCCCGGCCCACAACTACGGCCTCAAGCTCGGCACCACGGGATGGGGCCGCAGCCACGTGATCAGCGAGTTTCACGAAGCCAACTGGGTGCGCCCGACATGGCACCAGTCGGTGGCCATGGTGCGCGATCAGCGCTGGAAGCTGGTGTGCACCAAAGATCAGGGCGAGGAGCTCTACGATCTCGCCACCGATCCCGCTGAAATCACCAACCGCATCGCCAGCGAAAGCGATCAGGCTAACCGACTCCGCGCCCTGCTGCCACCAGCCCTGCGCTGGTAGCGGCATCTAGCAGGCCGTTGAAATACACCAGCCTGCTAGCCTCAAGAAAACCTTGAGCTCCCTGCAGTCGTCATTTTCCAAGGTTTTCTTGAGGCAGCTCTTTACCCAGGAGGGTCTGCGCCCCCCCCCGCAACCCCCCGCAGGCTGTATTTCAAC
>JAQIBG010000210.1 GCA_027859175.1 Planctomycetota bacterium
GACCTGTTCCAGTCGTCCATCAACGGACTCGATGGCGTCCCCGTCGCCGGGACGGCCGAGTCCGACGGCGCCGGGTACTACTACAACCTGACCGGCCACGCGCCTGGCCGCGTCCCACAGGCGCACCGTGTTGAAGCCCATCTCAACAAAGCGGTCGAGCAGCTTGCTGGTGCCAGCGCGCGAGTTGGCAACCTTCTCGGCGCGAACGGTGGCGTCGTCTTCGGCCTTGACGCCGGTGCCTTGGTAGGGCCGGCCAATCACCGCCCAATAGCGTTGTCGTTCGCCATCGAGCACGAAGTGCCCGTCGGCATCGACAGTGACGTAAGCACTGTCAGGTGGGAGGGTTTCGGCCGCCGGGGCGGTGGCCAGGCTCGCCAAAAGGCTCGCGGTAAGAAGCAGGATGAGCATGCGCATCGAGCGGGTTCTCCAGGGGGAAATCGGAGTATTGTTATCTTGTGTAAGAAACAATACGAAGAGCGCGCGTGTGCGTTGTGTGTTGCATTAGCCGCACCAGGCCATCAAGCGCGTGCTGATCGACGAGATCGCCGTCAGCATGCGCGTGACTGGCCCAGTGGTAGGTGGTTCTAGCCTGCGGCTTGTGGCTGGTTCAATGCCCCAGCCGCGGTGGCAGCGGCAATCCAGGGGTCCTGGAGGCGTTCAAGCCAAGGGCGCAGTTCGGTGGCGATCAGGGTGGCAAGGAGCTCGGGCTGCTCAGTGGCTACATTGCGGAGCTGGTAGGGGTCGGCCTCGTTGTCGTGGAGGTAGGTGGCCGGTGTGCCGCCATCAAAGCCCAGATCGATGACCATGGTGTGGCTTGCAGTGCGCACGCCGCGCCGGCCGCTGGCAGGATCGCTGGCTGGCATCAGTTGGTACAAGGCTGAGCTCGGAACTGGTGCGGCGGCGCTGAGGAAGCGGGCGGCCTGGCTGGTGCCGGTGACGGTGGCGGGGATGGCCGCGGCGTGGCCGCTGAGTTCGAGCAGGGTGGGGGCGATGTCGGGCACTGAGAGCAGCAGTTCGCTATCGTGGCGGGCTGCGATGTGGCCGGGCCAGCGCGCGAGGAAGGGCACCAGCAGCGATTCGTCATACCAGATCGACTTGTGGCGATTGTCGTGGGAGCCCAGGCTGCAGCCGTGGTCGGCAGTGAAGATTACGATGGTATCGTCGCGCAGGCCGTTGTCGTCGAGGGACTGGAGGATGCGGCCGAATTGCTGGTCGATGCCTTCGACCATGGCCAAGTAGTTGGCCATGTGGCGGCGCTCGGTGGCCGGGCCCTCGTGGTCGGCCTTGTTGACGTTGGGGCGATTGACGAGTTCGTCTTCGCTCATGCCCCGGTAGCGCTCAAGCAGGTGCTCGGGGACTTGGTTGTAGGGGGTGTGCGGCGGATTCATCGACACCACCAGGGCGAAGGGGGCATCGGTTTGGCGCCAGGTTCCGTCGGCATTGGCGAGATACTCGAGCGCGCGGTCGGTTTCGTGCTCGGGGCCCCATTGATCCACGTAGTGGAAGTCTTCGCGCGCGGCCTCGCCGTGCCAGTACAGCGGGCGTAGGTGCATGTCGTAGGTGCCGTAGGCGTACCAGTGGTCGAAACCGTGGCGGCGCTCGGGCGGGCACCACTCGTTCCACTTCATCTCGCCGCCGTTGTTGGCGCAGTCGAGGTAGGGGGCGTGGGGCATGTCGAGGTGCCATTTACCGATCCAGCCCAGGCTGTAGCCCTGGTCGCTGAGCACGTCAGACCAGCACCGCGTTGTGGCGGGCAATTCGCAGCCGTAGGGGGCGTTGCGTGATTGGCAGTTGGACGGCACCCCGCTCTGGTGGCTATACTGCCCGGTCATGAACATACCCCGATACGGACTGCAGATCGGGTTATTGCTGACCGCCTTCGACAGCACCAGGCTCTCGCGGGCAAACCGATTCAAGTTGGGGGTATGGACTGGGTCGTTGGCAGAAGGCAGTTCGAAGCCTGGTGTGTTCCAGAATTCCATCGCCTGCATGCGCATCTGATCGACTAGGCAGATCACGATATTTGGTGTATTCATGGCACTTCTCCCAGGGGTATTGCTTCATACTGTAGCCGTAAACGCATCCTTGAGCAATAAACCGGGTCGGGTATGTTTTGTGTTGAACCGGTGATAATGGGGTTGTTGCTATGCCTGATCTAATGCGTGATGAAGTGGTGGCGCTGGTGCAACATGACGAGGCGGCGTGGCAGGCGGCCTTGCATGACTCAGCCAGCGATTTGGTGACGGTGATCAGCGGTCATCGCCGTATCAAGCGGCCCTGGCAGGTTGGGCATCGGGTTATGGCCCAGCATTTTCTGTTTGGCCTTGAGGCCGGTGAGGCCCAGGGGCAACTCGATGGAACGCCGTTTCGGCTCCAGGCGGGGAGCTTGCTGTGGGCGAGTCCTGGGAGTTCGCATGGCTTGTTTCCGGTGCCGGGGCGGTCCTTGCCGCGATGTTTTCATATCCGCTTTCAGCTCATTGCCGGCGGCAAGAGCATCGGGTTTCCCGGCTCGATGTTGAGTCATGACGCGTTTCAGTGGCAGTGGCTGCTCGAGCACATTCACGACAATATGCTGCGTCCGCAGGCCGAACGCAGCGCGCGGCTCAAGAGCCTGCTATTCTACCTGTTCACCGAGATGCGCGCCCAGTGCCGCGATGCGAGTACCGGTGGGCTCGATCGCCAACAGTGCGCGCGCGTGTTGCGGACCGTTGAGCGCAGCCCGCCCGGCAGCGTAACGCCAGCCGGGCTGGCGTCGGCAGTGGGCCTGTCGCCGGATTACTTCACGCGCCTGTTCCGGCGCCGTTTCGGTGTGGCGCCGCGCGCCTGGTTGATGGAGCAGCGGGTGCGCCGCGCGGCTGAGCTCTTGCACGATCAGACGGCACGCTCAATCGGCTCGATTGCCGACGAGCTTGGCTACTGCGACGTGTTCTTGTTCAGTCGGCAGTTCAAGCAGGTGATGGGGTGCACGCCAAGTGCCTATCGCCGTCGCGCGCGGGGTGGGTGAACGGGCAGGATTGTCCGCGCAAGCGCACCATGCAGCCGCATTATTAAGGTGCGCGGTGTAGCGCTGCGATACGACTAGGCCGCCTCATCTAGCTACGCACCCAGGCGTATGTTGCTCCATGCAACAGACGCGTTTAGTGGGTGTACCCTAGAGTGTTGGCGGGAGCAATTATGGCCATTCGGGTAGCACTCGAACACCGCACGAGTTACCACTACTACCGTTCTATCATGCTCGGCCCGCAGGTGGTGCGGCTGCGTCCGGCGCCGCATACGCGGACACCAATCCACAGCTTCAGTATGCGCGTGGGCCCCGAGCAACACTTCTGCAACTGGCAACAAGACCCCCACGGCAATTACCTCGCGCGTCTGGTGTTTGAGGAGCCGACTGACCACTTCGAAGTGGTGATCGACCTGGTGGCCGATTTGGTGGTGTTCAATCCCTTCGACTTTTTCCTCGAGGATTACGCCGAGAACTACCCGCTGCATTACGAGGCCGACGTCCTTGAAGACCTGCGGCCCTTCCTGGCGACGCGTCAACGTGGCAAGCGCTTCGAGGCGATGTTGGCCAAGGTTGATCGCCGCGAGCGTCGCACGGTCGACTTTCTGGTCGCGGTCAACGCGATGGTTCAGGAAGCGGTGAAGTACACGATTCGGATGGAACCCGGGGTGCAGACGCCCGAGGAAACCTTGACCATCGGCAGCGGTTCGTGCCGCGATAGCGCGGTCCTGCTGTTGCACCTGCTGCGTCGTCTTGGCATCGCCACCCGCTTTGTGTCGGGCTACCTGATCCAGTTGACGCCCGACCACGACGCAGTGGATGGGCCGAATGGCCCCGAGGAAGACTTCTGCGACCTGCACGCTTGGTGCGAGGCCTATGTGCCCGGTGCCGGTTGGATTGGTCTCGACCCCACCTCGGGCTTGTTTGCTGGTGAAGGGCATATCCCGCTGGCCTGTTCACCCGAGCCCGCCAGCGCGGCACCGATCACCGGTGGTCACGAAGTGTGCGAGGTCGAATTTGGCCATCATATGAGCGTGCGCCGGGTGACCGACGCTGGCCGCGCCGGGCGGCCGTATGAAGACGCCCAGTGGGACGCCATCGAGGCCTGCGGGCACCAGGTTGACGAAGTCCTCAATAAGGGCGATGTCAGACTCACCGTTGGTGGCGAGCCAACCTTTATCTCGAGCAAGAGCCCGGATGCGCCGCAGTGGAACACCGCGGCACTCGGTGCCGATAAATTGATCGCTGGCGATCGACTGCTGCGGCGTCTGCAGAAGCTATGGGCGCCGGGCAGCGTGCTGCATCACGGGCAAGGCAAGTGGTACCCCGGCGAGGAACTGCCACGTTGGGCCTATGGCTGCTTCTGGCGTAAAGATGGCGAGGCCCTGTGGAACAACGGCGAACTGATCGCCGACCCGAGCCAGCCCGGTGCGCACACGGCCGACGATGGCGCGCGCCTGCTCGCGGCCATCGCTGATGAGTTGGGGCTCAAATCGGAACTCGCCTTCCCGGCCTATGAAGACCCGTGGTACTACTGCTGGCGTGAGCGGCGCCTGCCGACCAATGTGGATCCTTTGAATAGCAAGCTCGACGACAAGCTCGAACGCAAACGCTTGGCTCAGATCTTTGAGCAGGGCCTCGGCGCGGCAGTTGGTCACGTGTTGCC